>NZ_JAOSKF010000012.1:47746-368943 GCF_027493735.1 Candidatus Kuenenia sp. | reverse complement strand
AGCCTCTTCCAGTGCAATTTTTCCCTCGAGTACGTGCGTAAGGCCGGAATTATTCGGAATCTTAAACATTTCGTGTATTTCCGGGGATTTCAGGTTCGCATCAATAACCAGTACCTTATGGCCTTCTCTCGCAAGGGAAAGGCCGATGTTTGCAACTATGGTGGTAGAACCTTCCAAATGAGAGACGGCGGTTATCAAAAGAGCCTTTAGCTTTTTATCTTTCATCAATAGATATATCTGGTCAGAGAGGTCATGATAGGACGAATTCAAAACAGTTGCTTTTTTAGTGTTGCGGAGCAATGATTTATTTCTAAACCACTTTTTTGGAATAGCGCCTAAAAGCGGCAAATTCAAGAATGTCTCAACATCACGCGGCGATTTGAATGTATGGTCAATATATTCTAGTCCAAAGGCGAACATAATTCCCAGGAATATGCTCATAAAGAAGGCGAGGACAATGGATATTTTTTTCTTATCACTCGTTGAGCGAAGAGGTACCAGGGCCTGTTCAATAATTTTGACGCTTGCCGGGCCTATCGCCTCTATATCAGGAAGCGTTGCACCAGTAAGGTTTTGGGTCAACTTTTCAATATTTTCTCTTAATTGTACGACAATTGGCTGTTTTTCCCCATATTTTAGCTGAAGTTCTGCCAATTGTTGTTCAAGATCAAAGATAATATACGAGCGGCTTACTACGTTGGCAATCATAGCTGCAGATTGCGGGTTGAAGTCAGTAGCGTGTATTGTAAATAACAAGGTGCCCCTTATTGGTTCTGCAATGATATTTTTTGATTTTCAACCCCTTACAATCTTTTTCATTTTTCATTCCTTTTTTAGTTTTCAACCCCTACGAAAGCATATGGCTGCTCATATATGCTACCGGAAGGATTTGCCATCTCACCTTTGGTATGCAATATTCTGATTTGTCGATCATCATTCAAATCACTATAAGATAGGGACTCATTTTCGGGTGAGACAATATCTGATTTCAACTTCGACATCTTAAGTCTTAAATCTATCAAGTACGCTTTAAGTGAAGAGCAATAATTCTTTTCATAGTCAGGAGGACGTTCATGAAGATTAAGCGCCCTGACTGCACGTTCGATTACAGGATTCGAAATTACAATCTCACTCTGAGTAAGAGATGCTTCGGATTGTTCATAACTACCGAAACCTCTATAATAAGGAGAATCAATTTGTTTTTGTGCAGAGACAAGTATTTTAACCTGCGCCTCATAAACAGGTGTCCTGAGTTCCAGGCCGATAAAGACACTTATGATAACCGTAATAAATGTGGTTATAATTACCGCTTTGTGTCTGAATACGACCCGTAAATAATCCTGCAATGTACTTAAATTTGAATTCACATTCCCTCCATAGTGCTTAGCAATTAATAATGTAATCTTAACGAGTGCTTTTATTTGCGATAATAAACGATAGTATACAAAGCACTGGAATAAGCGAAAACACAGGCATTCAGGCACAAGTATATTATCGACAGCTTATGCAATTAAGCATTAGCCTGAAATAATAAAATATTTAAAACACTAAAGTATTCCTTCTGCTGCAACCACTATATCATCCGGCTCTAATAGGATGTCTTTGCCGACGTCTCCTTTCATGGCGCCTTTAACGTCTACTTTAATGCTTTCATATCCCGGTTTGCCAGGGACTATTCTAAGGATTTTAACCCTGTCAGGAGAACCATATTTTGCAAAGCCTCCTGCCATGGAAATTGACCGAAGGACTGTCATATTATCCTCAAGTGTGAATTTGCCGGGTCTCATTACCTCGCCATACACAAAGAAATATCTGCTCTTTTCTACTACCAATATATCCCCAGCCTCAAGGTGCATATCAATGTTCGTACTGCTTTCTTTTGTATTTTTGAGGTCTATATTGAATTCCTTATATTCCTGATTGTCCTTCAGCTTACGTCTGAGTTTTACACTTCCATAAAGGCCGTCCAGAGTTATGCCTCCAGCTGTCGAAAGGGCCTTTAGTACAGTAATATCATCCTCAAGTACAAATCTTCCGGGATTTTTAACCTCACCATACATAAAATAATTCATGCTTTTAGACTCTGACAATGATACGGACACAACAGGATATTTTATGTAACCAGTAAGGCTTTTTGTGAGTTCCTTTTCGATATCGGGCAGCGTCATCCCTTTAACATAAACTACACCAACATAGGGAAAAGATATAGCTCCATCTGACGTCACGGGAGCTGTTGTTCTAAGGCTTTCATGCCCCTGTACGATTATCTGAAGAACATCATCCACATTTACAGTATATTGTTCCCTAGGCTCATCTGCATAATTTGTTTTCGATATAATAAATAGACTGAAAAATACAAATAACACTACCAAAAAGCTTTTAAACATCGCTACCTCCTTTAAATAAAATATGCAATGACATTGCTTTTTAAGCTTTCACCGCTTCGCACAATTCCTCTGTCTTTGCAAGTTGAGTATGATATTGGGTCGCCTTTTTTTAGCTATCTTCAAAGGGAACTTACGGCATCCATATTGGTTTCTCTCCGCGTCTTTGAAAAGCAATTCGTAAATCACAATTATCTTGCGCCGGTAATATGATGTTTTACTGATAGCAAACAAAAGACCAAAAAGTCCATATCGGATGTTACGATTCCATTGCTAACTGCTAAAGATATAAGAAGATAAATACAAATTTAAAATAAAATAATGATTCTCCATTATTTTGCCAAACGTACTCTCTACAATACATATTGCATAATGCATACAGTAGTTTTTACAGTATATCCACAGGAGAAGGCCTGTTAAATAGTGGAGAACCAACATAAAAATAATAAGGCACAACAGACAAAATAAACTTAAGAGAAATGGTTTCGGAAAAATATTTTTATGCAGAATTTGCGTGATTGTATGCAATGCCACAAAGTGAATGGCATTATTAGAACCCTGCATTTTGAAGAATGTATTGAAACGAATGGCATGCAGATATGTGTGGCTATTGGAAAATATTTCATCTACAAAATACCTAAGTAAAGACAGCCTTATTACTTAAGTTTACAATACTATAATTTGTGTAACAACAAATTTTGTTCTTTTTTTAAACGCAATATTTGCGCAATTACGGATTTTTTCTAAATGAATTGTCACAATAAGGTGAAATTCGAAATACGAAACAAATTCTAATGATACCTAAATCCTGCAAACAAGGCAAAGCCTTGTTGCAGGAATAGGATTGAAATGGTAGGATTTCCAAGGTATTCGGCGGTATATTGATAACAAAAAACACCTGAAAGGAGATTCACCATTTCGATGAAGAATATAGCAAAAAAATACAGCAAAAGACAACCGAAAATCAAGGCAGAGATGAGCGGGAAAGGCTTAACGGTACATGCAGGGCTTTTACCGGTATTGAATTTTATGGGTAAGCTGATGTTCCGGGAGAGAGTCCATGAAGCGGTCCATAAGGATCGTGGAGCAAATGCCCGGTATCAGTTTGTCGATGCGGTACAAATGGTAGTGATAGGGTTGATAGCAGGGGCGACATCGATGGTAGAGGTGATGAAGGTGTGTACAGATGAGGTATTGAAGAAGATGTCCGGGTGGAAAGAGGTACCTGTAGATACTACGATAGGACGTATTATGAAGCTGGCGAGTCAGGGAGATATAGTGGAACTGACGGGGGTGATCCACCGGTTTAGGGGAAAGATATGGAAGCGTGCGGTGAGATCAGGCCATAAACTCAGGAGTGCTCTTTGCGAAGTATGGATAGATGTTGATTCTACCGTAGATGGTGTATATGGGAAACAGGAGGGTGCAGAGGTAGGATATAATCCGCACAAGAAGGGGCAGAAGGCGTATCATCCCTTAATGGCATTTATTGCAGAAACAAAGGAGGTATTACATAGTTGGTTCCGCTGTGGAAGCGCCTACACGAGTAACGGAGTAGTAGAGTTCATGAAGGAATGTATGGCGTACATGAATAAGGGGGTAAGGGTGGTATTTCGGGGAGACAGCGGTTTTTTTACCGGAGAATTACTTGAATACCTTGAGTCAATATTGGCGGGATATCTGATTAAGGTAAAGCTGAAGAATCTGGAAGGATTGCTTGAAGGGCAGAAATGGAATGAGGTGAAAGGGGAGCCAGGATGGGAACAGGCTGAATTTTGGTATCGATGTGCAGGGTGGGATCGTGCGAGACGTTTTGTGGCAGTGCGGCAATTGGTCAAAAGAGAAAAGAAATTAGTAGAAGTGTCCGTGTATGAGTATTTTTGTTACGTTACAACGGAGCGGTTAAGTCCGATGGAAGCGCATCGTTGTTATGGAAAGAGGGCTACCTGCGAGACTTTGATAGAAGAGAGTAAAGGACAGATGAATGCGGGGCACATACGTACGGGTGAATTTTTGGCCAATGCTGCGCTATTTCAGTGTGCGGTGTTAGCGTATAATCTTTTGAAGTGGATGGGATTGCTCAGTGGTGGAGTGATACAAAAGTGGGAAGTAAAGACGATGAGACTGTGGTTAATCCGTGTGGCAGGGAAACTGGTGGAGAGAAGCCGGCAGATGACATTAAAATTGCCGGAGAAATTTCTCCATCAGGAGGAATGGGAAAAGTGGGAACGCATGTCACTGGATGTAGTTTTTCAGTAGAAAACCGACGTTGTATTTCGTTTTTTAGTCTTTTGAGAGTGGTAAGTATACCGCAGATGGAGACAGTACATCCCTATCTTGATTTTCATTGCATCAGAGAGCACGTTTCCGACAATTTCCCATGTCTTTTTGTTTAAAGTAGTACAATAGCGCTACCACAATTGCTAAAAACGGATAATCTGTTATCGCTTTTTGCCAATCTTGGTAGTGGAAAATACTGATTTTCGCATTGCGAAAATCGTTTGCAGGATTTAGGTGATAAAATGATTTGAAATTCTAAACGAGGTTGAAGCACGATCAAAAATCATTGTTGGAGATTTCGAAAGAGATTATGCGAAAAACTATCTGATGGTGTATGTGAGGGAAACCCTGTTATTGCTATTTTCGACAAAAGGGGGGAATTCGAAGATACTGCAATTCGTATGTTTTTATCTGTATTAATTGATATAAACTGTGATATAACATATCGCTAAAAGTATTGTAGCAATCTCTAATAATTTATTTTTTTTAAAAACCTCAATAAATTTTATGGAAAAGGGGGATGAAAATCTGGAATGAACTGACGTGCATATTATGAAACATCACAAGGCGCTGTAAAATAGTATCCCACACGGAGCCTTACGCCTTGGCGCTTCCAATGTGATATACATCGTGTGGAATTTAATTTCTAAAAATATTCAGAGGGAATATATGAGCAACTCAGAAACCGAACAGGAAGTACTTGTAGTTATATCAAAATTGAAAAACTATATCCGCTCAACCGCCGGAATGAATACGGCCGGCAATGTTGCATCGAAGTTATCTGGCATCGTCCGCAACTTGTGCGACCAGGCAATTGAAAATGCTAAATCGGACGGACGCAAAACGGTGATGGAAAAGGATTTTTCCTGAACGTCCGCCTGTTTTTAAAAAACAATGGGATGCGCTAATGATTATTATTTATAAAAATAAATAACCATTGTGCCTCAGCAAAACATCTTAAGCGGGACGGCAATTAAGCCGTCCCGTTCCCCCCCTTAAACCTGTTGTTGCAATCTATGGCCTTGATGCTTATCCCATTTATCTTTTTGTCTCTTTCTTCACCCCAGGACCAACGGCATCGCATGACCTTTTTTTCACATTCTGTTTAATCTTTGACATCACCTTTTATACACTGGTAAGGCAACTATTCAGCGTAAATATTACACGACTACCGGCGGTGTCTCGGTTTTGCATTTGCAAACCAGATAGAATGTAAATGGTTTCCATGGCGCTATTACTTACCCAAACTTATTTTGAGCCAGTTTGGGTACGAGTTGTGCTTCGGTAGTCTAATAGATTACGCTTAATAGTCACAATCCATTAATGTTATTTATTTGACTATAATTACAAAAAAGTTCGGGATAAATATTATATGGCATTGTAAAATATTAATGTAGAGACACATACAATGTGTCTCTACATTAATATTGAAATTCCTAAACTTTAAATTGTTACTATTTTTTTAACATAAAAAAGCAATTTCAGGCGGGTCATAGATGAAAATTACATCAATAAATCCCTATACAGAAGAGATTATCGAAGAGTTTGAACTGCTTACGGAAAATCAGTTGCATGTGGAAATAAAGAAATCCCGTGAAGCCTTCCTTAAATGGCGTAATGTAGAAATAACCGAAAAAACGAAACTCGTTCAAAATTTAGCCATGGAATTACGGAAGGAACAAAGGAGATATGCTGCCACCATCACAAGGGAGATGGGAAAATCTATTACAGAATCCACGGCGGAGGTGGAAAAATGCGCGAAACTGTGTGAATATTACGCAGAAAATGCCGCGGAGTTTTTGAAGACAGAGTACATTCAAACCGGAGAAAAACAATGCTACGTAAACTTTGAACCTTTGGGAATAGTGTTGGCAATAATGCCATGGAACTTTCCTTTCTGGCAGGTATTTCGCTGCGCCGTGCCTGCAATCGTCTCCGGAAACTCCTGTGTGCTGAAGCACGCCTCCAACGTTCCACGGTCTGCCCTTGAAATAGAAAGCATTTTTACCAATGCAGGGTTTCCGCTTAACGTATTTAAGACCGTATTGATCGACGCAGGATCCGCAATAAAACTCATTGATGGAGATAAGGTGGACGCAGTTTCCCTTACCGGCAGCAATAAAGCCGGAGAACAAATCGGGGCAATCGCGGGGAAAAGGATCAAACCCATTGTCCTTGAACTCGGTGGTTCAGATCCGTTTATCGTACTGAAAGATGCGGATATTGAAAGAGCTGCGGAAACTGCGGCAAGGGCGCGGATGCTGAACGTCGGACAAAGCTGTATTGCGGCAAAGAGGTTTATTGTTATTGAAGCCGTCGCCGGACAGTTTATCAGCAGGTTTACGGAACATTTCCGGTCTTTAAAAATGGGAGACCCTATGGATGAGAATACAACGGTATGCCCCCTGGCGCGAAGGGATTTTGTGGAAGAATTGGAAGGTCTGTTAAACGACGCAAGACTAAAAGGCGGAAAGATTGTTTTTCCGGATGAACCAAGACCCCCAAAAGGGTTCTTTTTTACACCATGCATCGTGACGAATGCAACCCGCGAGATGAGAATTGCCAGAGAGGAAGTATTCGGGCCAATTGCCCCTGTTTTAATAGTAGCAAATGAAGAAGAGGCTGTTTTGGTTGCAAATGATACGGAATATGGTTTGGGCGCATGCATCTGGAGCAGAGACGTTGATAAAGCGCAAAGGCTTGCAACGCTCATTCAGTCGGGTATTGTGGCAATCAACGACATGGTAAAATCGGACCCCCGAATGCCGTTTGGAGGCATAAAGAAATCAGGGATCGGAAGGGAATTGTCCCATTATGGTATTAAAGCATTTGTCAATATAAAAACTGTAGTGGTAAAAAATTAAGATGAAGGCATCTGATTTATTCGTTCACCAGTTGCTGGAAGAAGGCGTTGAATATATTTTTGGTTTGCCGGGTGAAGAAAATCTTGATTTCCTGGACTCCATTCGCAAGGCAAAGATAAAACTCTTTGTTACGCGACACGAGCAGGCGGCGGCTTTTATGGCGGCAACATACGGAAGGCTTACCGGAAAAGCAGGGGTTTGTTTTTCAACCCTAGGGCCTGGCGCCACAAATATGGTCACCGGAGTCGCACACGCCCAGCTAATCGGCGCCCCATTAATCGCTATTACCGGACAAAAGGCGCTGGTAAATAACTGGCAGGCAAAATTTCAGGCAGTAGATATCGTCAGCCTAATGAAACCAATTACAAAACAAAGCGTGTCAATCATTGACCCAAACAACATTCCGACAATTGTAAGAGAATCATTCAAAATTGCAGAAGATGAAAGGCCGGGCGCCGTTCATGTTGAACTTCCCGAAGATGTGGCGTCTTCAAAGGCAAACGCCCCGACTCAAAAGAGGGGATTTATCAGAAGGCCATCCCCGGACCACCGCGCGATTGGTGCAGCAGCGGAACTTATTAATAAGGCAACACATCCTTTGATCATCCTTTCTTCCGGCGCAAACAGAAAACGAATCACAAAACATCTTCAGGACTTTATAAATAAGACGCAGATTTACGTAGTACACACACAAATGGGGAAAGGGGTAATCGGGGACGACTGTCCATACAGCCTGTTTGCCACAGGGATACACAAAAGGGATTACGTAAATTGCGGCATCGATTTGGCTGATTTGATTATCACCATTGGATATAACACGGTTGAGTATCCTCCTTTTGTATGGAATAAAGACCTTCATAAGAAGATTGTAAATATCGACTTTGTTGACGCACAAACGGATAAATATTTTAATCCGGATATTGAGGTAATCGGGGACATCTCCCATTCATTAAGAAAACTGGCGGTAAAGATAGAGAAGAAAACCACTTTAGAATTCGAAAAACTCCGCAATTTTCTGGAAAAGAAACTGGAGGCAAAAGAAGAGGGAAAATATCCCTTTACTCCCATGGAAATTGTGTACCACGTCAGAAAAACACTCGACAGGGAAGACATCGTCACGCTGGACAATGGCATTTACAAGCTATGGTTTTCGAGACTCTACAGAACGTATGCACCTGACACCCTGCTTCTTGACAATGCGCTTGCTACCATGGGCGCTGGATTGCCATCAGCGCTCACGGCAAAGCTGCTCAATCCCGGGAAAAAAGTGCTTGCGGTTGTTGGCGACGGCGGTTTCATGATGAATTCTCAGGAACTGGAAACGGCCGTCAGGTACAAAATACCGGTTGTGGTACTCATCGTAAATGATAATGCCTTTGGTTTCATAAAATGGAAGCAAAAGAATATGAAGTTAAGGAATTTTGCCCTCGATTACAGCAACCCCGATTTTGTAAAGTACGCAGAGAGTTATGGCGCAAGCGGTTTTAAGATAAACAAAGGAGAACACCTTTCTGACGTACTACGCCAGGCTTTTTCCCTGAACAAACCGGCAGTCATTGAATGCCCCGTTGACTATTCCGTAAATTACGACGTATTTTCACAGGAACTTCAAAATTGTGTGTGTGAATTGCTGTAATATTACCTGCTGCATAAAGCGCAGTCGGCAGTTCGGCAAATTGCAGAGTGTAGACTGTTGAGTGATTACTTTACCCATGAAATTTTTCAGGAAGGTGGGGGAAACGAAGACTACTTAATAGGAATTTTCCTTACCTTAGAACGAAGCATAAATAAGCCCTGATGGTGAATTTGTGAAACCCGTGATTCTGAAATATCCAGCATTTGGCTGATTTCCCTCAGCATTAAGTCTTCGTAATAATAGAGTGTTATTACCAATTTTTCACGAGCCGGCAATTCTTTAATCGCCGCAACTAAAAGTTCTTTTTCTTCCTCTGTCTCAATATTACTTAACGGGTCGCCTATTTTTGAGTCAGCAAATAGCATTCCTACCGCTTCTTTATTACCATCCTCCGACTTTGCATTCATTTCTTCGAGTGAAAGAAACATGCCGAAGTTAATTTCCACCAGTAATTTTTCCCACTCAGCAGTATCAATCTTCAGTTCTGCCGCAATTTCTTCCGGGAGTGGATGCCTGTTTAATTTTTGTTCTAATGTTGCATATGCCTCTCTCGCCAATGAGACCTTCTCACGAACGGAGCGCGGCAGCCAATCTTGTGCCCTCAGGTGATCCAATATCGCTCCACGAATTCTTGAGACGGCAAATGTTCCAAACTTCGTGTCCATGCAGGGGTCAAATCTCTCCGATGCTTCCAGCAAGCCAATAACACCGTATTCGATAAGATCCTCTTTATCCACAAAAGAAGGTAAATAAATAATAAATTTGTTTACTACATACTTTACCAGCGATAGATTCTCTGTAACTAATTTTTCTCTGTCTATTAGATTTTTATTCTTGTAATTTGGCTTTCCCTTGCTTTTTTTAACCATTATACTTTTTTGTCCTAACATAGATTTTTATCCTCATTCGTAACCTAAGGTCATGAATTTTGTTTTATTTAAAAGCAATTTTCGCAAACCATACAACCATCGAATCATCGTTTTTCAGATTCGATACTCTGCCAGATTAGTAAAAATCAATACGGTATTATCTGCCCATGCCTCCATTTTTTCCTCTATTGCCGTCAGTTTCTGCCTCATTTATCTGGGATTGTTCAGGCGCATCTTCTGTATCTTCTTTTTGCGTGTCAGTGGTAAATACGCTAAGTATGTATTTTAGGAAAAAATGGCTTATAATACCCGTAATTCCCGCTATTATAATACTTCTGAGCGCCAGTGCAGGCAATGATACTTTTGAGTTCAGCCCGAGAAAGCAAGAGACAAAAAATACAAGTACTATGAGATATATTCGTGCCTGAGCAAATATTTGTTCCATAGGGAGCATTCCTGATTTTTTGTAACAGTTTAGATTTTTGGAAAAACAAAAATGCTCGTTCCCAAGCTCCGGCTTGGGAACGTAATTGCGTTGGAAGCTCTAGCTTCCATTTAGCCGGCAAGCGAAGCTTCGTGTATTATTCGATTCAAAAGAGGTTTCCAAATATCTTGGGTAACATACTGAAAAGCCTCCAAGCTGACATCATGGGTTCATTCCCTTTTCCATTCGAAGCTGGAGCTTCTCAAACAATCCCGTTCCCAAGCCGGAGCTTGGGAACGAGCGGTTTTTTTCATAGGACTAAAGTATTACAATTCTTTGTAAAAAAACAAAATGTGTGAAGATATACAAAAAATCGGGAATGCACCCGTTCCATATCACCAACGCTCCCCCGCTATATTTTATTTAATTCTATAATAGTACTTCCATATATAAAAAATATGAAATACGAAACAAATCCGAATAACAAAGCATAAAATTCAAAACATACAACAATATGAAACATGAAATACGAGATACGAAAAAGGCTTGTTTAGAATTTCAAATCATTTAGTCATTAGAATTTGTTTCGTGTTTCATCATTATCGTATTTCACCATTAAATATTCTGCCAAAAAAATGCAAATAAATTACTGCTAAGGTAATACATTGTCACAATGGTTATCCGTCAAATGCTGCTACATTCGTAATTCTTCTGAAGTAATCTCCAACGCCAAGTGATTGTGTTGAATCACTATTCTTTAAAAGCGTGGCAACCAATTTATTAAGGCAACTGGTTGCTTTTGTGTTAGGATAAAGAGCCGTAAAGGGTTTTTGCATACGCGTTGCAATGGAAACATTTTGATCGTGAAGCATATAGCCGACGTATTCCAGTTTTACATCGAGAAACCTTTGCGATACCAGTGCTATTTTTTTCACCGTGGAATCGGCTTCATCCTTGCTATCCGAATTATTTATAAACAACTTTATCGTTGTATTTTTTCTTTTTCTCGAAAGAACCTTTATCATAGCATATGCATCTGTTATCGCCGTTGGCTCAGGTGTTGTAATAAGTAATATTTCATTTGACGCTAATACAAAATTCAATACATCAGATGAAATACCGGCGCCTGTATCAACAATCACAATGTCCACTTCTTCATCTAATCCACTGAAGCTTTTATATAATTGTTCTTTCTGGTTTGCATTCAGATTCGCCATATCTTCAATGCCGGAGCTGGCGGGTACGATTTTTATCCCTTCAGGCCCTTCTACAATTATCTCTTTTACTTCTTTCCGTCCTTCAATGACGTCCTGCAAGGTATATTCTGGATGTATTCCCAATAAAATATCGATATTGGCAAGGCCCAGGTCAAGATCTATCAGCAAAACCTTTTTTTTGTATTTCCTCATAATTATCGCAATGTTTGTGGCGATGTTTGTTTTCCCAACGCCGCCCTTGCCGCTCGTAATCGCTATAGTTCTTACGGCAGAAAGGCCTGCCGCCGTATTTTGGTTTTCTATCACGTTGTGCAATGCCTCCACGGGTAAAACGTATTTACTGCTACAAATAAAAAATAGTTTTCACATTTATAAAAAATACGAAGCACGAAACACATTCCAAAATCCTCCTCCCTGCACCCCCGCTGACGGGGGTGCAGGTGGTAGATTCATATTTAGCATTTCGGATTTCAGCAGTAAATATTTTGCCAATAAATGTACAGAAATTACTGCTAATGTACTAAAGCTTCACAACCCCTACCGAATCAATCATTACGCCGGGAGAAATTTCCTTATACGACAATACTGCCAACTGCGGCAGCGCATTTTCTATAAGCCGGCGAACATGGCTTCTCACGGATGATGAAGTTAACAAGACAACCTCATAGCCGGAAGTAAGTGAACCTCTTACTATTTCTGCTAATTTATCAATTACTTTATGTGCCATATTCGGGTCCAGTGCCAGCAGATTTCCCTTTTCTGTCTTATGAATTGCGTTTGCTATGGTTTGTTCCAGATGGGGGTCGAAAGAGATCACACCTATCTTGCCTTCGGTATTCTGATATCTTTTACATATTGTCCTGGAGAGTCTTTGCCTTACGTATTCGGTCAATTGTTCTATATCCTTTGTTGCCGGAGCGTAATCAGCTATTGTTTCAAGAATGGATGAAAGATCCCGGATAGGCACTTGTTCCTTTAAAAGATTTTTAAGAATCTCCTGGATACTGCCAAGGGAAATTATATTTGGCGCTAGCTCTTCCACAATAGTCGGATAATCCTTCTTCACCGTTTCTAATAGTTTTTGTACGTCTTCACGACAAAGGATCTCGTATGCATGTGTTTTTATAATTTCGGTTAAATGTGTTATCATCACGGATGCGGGATCAACTACCGTATATCCCAAAGCTTCGGCGTCTTCCTTTACCGCATCGGTAATCCAAAGGGCGGGAAGGCCGTATGCAGGGTCTAATGTTTCTATGCCATTCACTTTCTGGGTAACTGCTCCGGAGTCTATTGCAAGATAACTGCCCGTCAGCAATTCTCCGTGTGCAATTTCCTGTCCTCTTATTTTTACCACGTACTTATTTGTCTCCAGTTGCAAATTATCCCTTACCCTGATAGGCGGAACGATCATCCCCATATCTTTTGCAATTTGCATACGCAAGGTATTTATTCTCTCAAGAATACCGCCATTTTTATTCGGATCAACCAGCGGTACCAGTTTATAGCCGACTTCAAGCTCCATCCGGTCAACACGCAACATGCCTTCAACACTCTCCTCCTTCTTCGGTTCCCGCGCCATGCCTTCAGTCTCTTTTACAAGCGCTTCCGCCAGTTCTGTCTCCTTAGAAGACCTTCTGAGAACAAAGAACATCATCCAGAAGAAGCCGGCAAGAACCAAAAACGGTATTTTTGGTAATCCCGGTACAATGCTAAACAGCGTAAGAATTCCTCCCGCAAAAGCAATGGCATTAGGTTGGCTAAATAACTGTCCCGTAACATCCGTTCCCAGATTCTCACCGGTGGCGGAAGTCTTGGTGACAATGACCGCAGACGCCGTGGCAATAATAAATGAAGGAATTTGGGAGACAAGGCCATCCCCAACTGTCAAAAGAGTATAATGCTGCATTGCCTCGGAAACAGACATTCCACTCCGCATACCCATAACAATGCCGCCAATAATGTTTATGAGTACAATTATTATGCCGGCAACCGCATCGCCACTGACAAATTTGCCGGCGCCATCCATTGCACCATAAAACTCTGCTTCCCTGGAAAGCTTTTCCCTTCGTTCACGTGCCTCTTTTTCTGTGATGAGTCCCGCATTTAAGTCCGCATCAATACTCATCTGCTTCCCTGGCATTGCATCAAGAGTAAACCTTGCAGCCACTTCCCCGATTCTCGTTGCGCCTTTTGTTATGACAATAAACTGTATTACAACTATAATTAAGAAAACAACCAACCCCACAAGCATATTGCCGCCGACAACAAAATCTCCAAATGCGCCAATCACCTTTCCACCGTAACCCTGCAATAATATCTGCCGGGTAGAAGCCACGTTGAGCGCCAGGCGAAAAAGCGTCATAAACAGCAATATAGAAGGGAAAGACGATAAATCTAATGCTCCTTTTATATGAAGAGAAACCAGCAGCAACAAAAGAACCAATGAGATATTTGTCGTAACAAGCAAATCAATAATAAAAGGCGGCACAGGTATAATAAGCACGATAAAAATACTTATCACACCAATAATTAACGCCATATCTCCTTTAAAAAGATATTTTAAAAAAGGCATTTTTCCCTTGAGAATTTAATTTATCTGCTGCCATGATTTATATTGTCACTTTTCATTAAAAAAATATTTTATGAATTTTCATCACTATTGCCTCTGTCTGTTTTTCTCCATTTACTTCTTTAATCCGTACACATAAGACAATACCTTTGCAACTGCATAGTACAATTTTTGCGGTATTTCTTTGCCTACGTCCACTGTTTTGTACAATGTCCTTGCAAGCGACCGTTCTTCAACAATGGGAATTTTATTTATTTTTGCAATTTCTTTTATTTTCAGGGCAATATAATCCGCTCCCTTTGCAACAACTTTGGGCGCATGCATTGATTTACGGTCGTATTTCAATGCTACGGCGTAATGCGTTGGATTCGTTACGACAACATCTGCTTTTGGGATCGCGGAAGCCATACGTTTCAACGCCATCTGAATCTGCGCAGACCTGATTTTTGACTTTATTACCGGATCACCCTCCGCTTGCTTCCTTTCATCCTTCACCTCTTTTTTAGACATTTTCATGCCGCGTTTGTATTGCCATTTTTGATAGATATAATCTACCATTGCCAGGATCACGAGCGCTATCGATACACGCATTACCAGTCCGAATGTCAGTTTCGTGGTAAGAATAAAAAATTGTGCAATGCCTATGTCTATCAGGTTATCCAGTTTGGCAAGCTCTTTTTTGATGTAAAGGATGCCGATACCGCCAATTAACAGAAGCTTTACAACGGAAAATAAAAGTTTTACAAAGGATTGAACATTAAAGAGTTTTTTTACGCCGCTTATCACATTGAGTTTTGTTAAGTCAGGCTTTAACGGCTTAAGGGTAAACAAGAGACCGGTCTGCATATATGAAACGATCAATCCGACAATCAATAATCCTCCCAGGATAGGGAGCAAAATTTTCGCGCTTACATAGATGTAATAAATAATCTTTTCTACAATAATGTCCGGGGTAATATCCTTCTGTGATAAGTTCTGAAGGGTAAAAACGGTTATCTCTTTCATACCCGCATACATAATATTACCCAATGCATATAACAGTAAAAAACCTACCAGGATAGCAATCGCACTGCTTAGGTCGGGACTTTGGGCTACGCTTCCTTTTTGGCGCGCCTCGCTTATACGTTTGCCGGTGGGTTGTTCAGTCTTTTCCGTATCAGCCATTTTCCCTCACATTGCCGATAGCAACGACATCAATCCCTTTTCAAAACCAAAGATATACATCCTCATTGCGCCAATCATGAGTGGAAACGAGACAAAAACCACAATGAAGCCGATTATTATTTTTATTGGGTATGCAATAACAAATATATTAATTTCCTTCGCCACCTTCGCCATCAACGCCATTGCAACGACCGACAACATCAAGACAACAAAGGCGGGGATGGATATTTTAATCCCTATTACGAAAAGCGTTCTAAAGAGACTGAGTATTTTTGTTAGTATTGCCGTTGTATAATCAAAGCTGCCAATGGGTACAGCATGGAAGCTTTGCGCAATTGCATTTATAAAATAGTGGTGGCCATCAATTGCCAGCAATAGCAATATGGCTATCAAATTGTAAAATACGGAAACGGTTGGCTCTTCATCTCCGCTCAGGGATGAAGGGTCGGCGATAACCGCCATATCCAGTCCCATTTGGTTACTTAACAAATACCCGGCCATACTAAACGCAGCAAACAGTATTGACGCTGCAAATCCAACAATAGCGCCAATAGCAATCTCTTTTACAACAATTAAACCAAAGGGGATAAGCTCTGAAGGCAATTCATGCAGATTTTTATCCAGATTGGGATAAAGAATAAATGCCAGTATCAGGGCAATAGCAATACGCAGGAGCATTGGTATATGGGTATTGCTAAAGACCGGGGCGAAAAGGAGTATCCCGCCTACACGAAAAAACACCAGCATTAAAAAGGGCAGGTCGTTAATGAAATCGAACAAATTTTCCATAAGCACCTAACCTGGCCTAGCCAGAACCAAACAAGCGCGAAAATAGTCCTCAGTCCTCAATCTGCAATTTGCCGATTGCCGACTGCGGAAGGGGTCATTAAATATTTTGCCAAAAAATGTAAAGAAATTACTGATAAGGTACTACTTACTGTATTTTGCCAGTTCACCCAACAGGTTTACCGTGTATGACGTCATAATCCGCAGCATCCACGGCAAACAAAATAAGAACATCCCCAAAACGGCAAACACTTTCGGCAGAAACGTCAGTGTTTGTTCATGAATACTCGAAACAGCCTGGAATATACCGATAGCTAGTCCAACTATCATTGCAACCCCAAGCAGGGGCGCCATCATAAGAAAGGTAGTTTGCAAAAAATCTTTTCCAATAGTGGTTATTACTTCCGGAGTCATATCATATCCTTCAATATATTGAAATTCCTAAGCCGGCATAGCCAGAACCAAACAAGCACGAGATAAAAAATACGAAGCACAAAATAATAAACAAATTCAAAAACACAAAATCCCAATGAAAAAAACCGTAACACTTTAGCATTTTAGCATGGGTGCATTCCCGATTATTTGTAAGCGTTCATGGAGTCGGGGCAAAACAACCCTGACAGGGTTTGAAACCCTGTCAGGGTTAACACTACTGCAACGTTTCATTAAAACATGGCGGAAATCACAAAAAATCGGGAATACACCCCTTTAGCATTTTGAAAAACGTATTCCCTATAAGCTCCGTAGGAGCAACCTGTTTGTAGCAAGATAAGATGCCATAACAGATATTAGCTCCGTCAGGAGCGACCTGTTTCCCTGTCAATTCTATACAGGCCGCTCCTACGTAGCTATTTACCCTGGTGAATTTTATTGTGCTACAAACAGATCGCCACTAACGGGGTTACATTGTTTTTAATGTCCCCCTAAATTTTTCAAAGAACTAACGTGTTACAAAAAACCGGGTTTTGAATATTTGCCAGTTTGGACATGAACGCATTTACACCAAATTCATGACAAATGCTTCGCCCCTACGCTATACTTGTGATCAAAGACTGGATGATTAATTGCCAGCCATCAACCAGAACAAAGAGAATTAATTTAAATGGCATTGAAATCATAACCGGCGGCAGCATAAACATACCCATGGACGTTAATACGCAGGCGACCACCAGATCGATTACAAGAAAAGGCAGAAACAAAAGAAACCCCATCTGAAAAGAAGTCTTCAGTTCACTGGTGACAAATGCAGGAATTAATATATGCATAGGAATGTCACTCGCTGAAAAGGGTTTCTCTACTTTTGCAATGTTTGAAAACAATGCAATATCTTTTTTCCGCGTCTGTTTCAGCATGAATTTACGAACAGGCTCAATCCCCTTTTTCAAAGCCTCATCCTGCGTAATTTCCTCTTTAATATACGGTTGTAATGCGTCTGAATTGATTGCGGTCCAAACGGGAGTCATAACAAAAAACGTTAAAAAGAGAGCTATGCCGATAAGAATTTGATTCGGAGGAAGTGTATGAAACGACAAAGCCTTTCTCACAAAAGACAAGACAATAATAATCCTGGTAAATGAAGTCATCGCCAGCAAAAGGCCGGGCAATAAAGTAAGCCCTGTTAAAAAAAAGACTATCTTTAACACCTCTGCCATTTCCTTTGGGTTTTTTACACTATCCAGGCTCATCGTTAGTTTCAGCGGAGAATCTGTCTCGCCGGCAGCTTCTGCAGTCCCTAAAAAACCCAGCAACGCCATTATTCCGCCAAAAATTAAAAAACCCGTCCATTTTTTCATAAGTGTTTTCCCCGGAACAGCAATTCTATTTTCCATGCCAGTGAGAGTCCAGTGAGAGTTAAATTAGGTTGGGTTTTTAAAAGACAAAGACCCAACGGCATTCATTTTTACCCACCCCTCAATCCCCTCCCAAGAGGGGACTTATCAAATTCCCCTCTTGGGAGGGGCAGGGGTGGGCCTGTTCATTGGTTAACTAAAAATATTTAAATTCCTATACTTTAAGTTATTTTTTAAAAAACTTCGTATATTCACTGCCTCTGTCCTCTGTATCAATTGAATCAACAATCTCTTTTTCCGTAATTTCTGTAAGAGTTTGCATTTTTTCATTTGAAGCGCCTACAAGCAATAATTTCCCCGGTACTTTAATGAAATAAATATGCCTCTTTGCGCCCAGTGAAGTTGTTTCTATGATTGAAATATAGCGCTTTTTTTTATGAATACCTGTTTTAATCCCAAGTTTCTTGCGTAAAAAATACATCATGACGACAATGATAATAATTACAATGCCTAATGATTTTATTACTTTTGTAACTTTTGGAAAATTAATCGGGGAGGTAACCCCAATGCCTTCATCTTTTACGGCAACCTCTTCTTGTCCTTCTCCGGAATCAACGGCATCCCCGGCAGCGTAAGTGGTATTGCCTAAGAAAAACAATAAAAAAATACAATGAGTAAATGTCTGTTCATTAAATATTTTGACAAAAATTATAAAGAAATTACTGATAAGGTACTATTACGTCACAACAATTCGCAAACAATATGCCTTAAGCCTATTTACCAATGTATCGCATTATTTAACGGTGGTAAAAGAATGGATAAGTGCATGCCTTAATAAGATATGCAACTTACGCTTTAAAAAAATAATCCATTTTACATAAATAATTCTATGTCATAAATATACATCACCATTACACCGGCGATTAAATCGTAGTTTTTTTCTACGTAAAGTAGTGTTTTTATACACATTTAAATGCATAAGCCGGCATAGCCAGAACCAAACAGACATGAAACGAAAAATACGAAATTCGAAACAAATTCAAAAATACAAAATCCCAATGAAAAAAACCGTATTAGTTTAGTTTTTTGAAAATACAGGGTGGATTAAAAACGAAGTGTAGGGTGGATTGGAAAGATGGACGATAGACGAGGGAAAGACAACGAAAAGAGGCGAGTATAAAACGTGTGGTTCAGGCTTCGTCGTGATCTCAGCCGAACGGTTACAAACCTGAACCAACGGAGGAGGTTGAATTAAATGTCAATTTGTTTAGTCATTGGTCAATTGCAGGAACACGGTGTCCGCGTCACTACAAATTCTTTAATCTGTGTAATCTGTGAAATCTGTGGTCCCGCCTTTCGTATTTCATGGTTGTTTTATTTTTATAAATTGCAAAAGAATTTTCGTTATGATGCTGTAGTCATGTGTCTTAGCCAAGATTTCTCACTCTATCCTGTGGGCCACATATTGCTGTAATTTTTAAACCAAAACGTTCTTCCACTACTACCACCTCTCCTCTTGCCAATAATTTTCCACGGACTAATAATTCAACCGGAGTGCCAGCCACTTTTTCAAGTTCAACAATTGAACCCTGAGACAAAGCAAGAATATCCTTAATAAGCATATTCGCGCGTCCCAATTCTACGGATACAGGGACAGTCACATCTAAAATTAAATCTAAATTCGGCATGCCTTCGCCGCCCTTTTGACTATCCATTTCTTCCGGAATTAATTGGCTAAATTCTACAGATTCTATGGTGGGCTGTGCATCATCTTTCTGCTCTGTACTCATATTTCACCTCTTTAAATAAAAACCAATACCACTATAACGAAACGGATGTTATTTTTATCGCGAGTTTTTTGCCAGAAACCCCTGGCGTTCCAAAAAACTTCGGCACTTCATCTATTTCCAAACTTAAATGGTCCGTAATCTTATTATCAAGACTTATCACATCCCCTACTCTGAGATTGATAAGTTCGTTAAATGATAACTGTGTTGTACCCAATATTGTGTTCACTAATAAAGGGACTTGATTGAGCGTTTGCTTTATTATGACAATCTCTTCTTCCCGATTAAGGGTTGCCTCCGTTATTTTTCCCATAACTGCTTCTAAAGTTGCAACAGGAAGACAAAAAACAAGCGTACCGGTGCCCAATTCACCACTAATCGCAAAATTTATGGCAATCATACTTTCCGTGTTATGCGCCACTTGTAACGACCGCAAGTCCATGTCTGTTTTTGCAATTTGCCACTCTATCTCTGCAACATCATTCCAGCAAAGACACATCGAATGGAGTACATTTGACAACACTTGTGAAACCACAGATTCTTCGATAATAGTAAGAGGTCTTATTTTCTGCTGTATTTTCCCGGGTCCGCCTAATCCACGATCTATCATAGCAAGGCAAAACCCCGCATCCAGGGTTAAACAACCCTTTCCCCTGTACGGCGTAAGGTCAACAACACTTGCACATACAAGATCCGTAAAAGAATTGAGAAATAATTCATAACTAAATTCCTCTATCGCGATAAGTTCAACACCAACGGTGGTCCTTACATATTGAGAAAAAGTCAAACCCATGTTAACCGCCATGTTCTCACTAATTTTTTGCAGTTGTCGTTTTTGCTCCCGCGGAAACCTGTCTGGTCTTCTGAAATCGTAATGCTGAACCTTTTTTACCACTTTTTGTTCAATTTGCTCTCCAACCAGTACCTGTCCGCTCTCTATCGCATTGAGCAGGGCATCAACTTCTTCATTGGATAAAATAGCATCTGACATAGCGTATTACCTGAATAAATGGTTACAATAATTTTCTGTAATTATGCTTTATTGAACAACAAAATCTTCAAAATAGACCTGTAAAACAGCTTTTTCCATATTCAATATCACATCAACGGAATCTTTTATTTCACGCTTAATGTATTCCCGACCCTCTACAGAATCAATATCATCTATGGTCTTTGAGGAAAGAATGGAAATAAGCCTGTCTTTTACCTGTATTGTTCTGGTTTCTAACTTACCTCTTGCCTCTTCATTGCGTACTTCCAAAATTACCTTTGCCTTGAGATACCTTCTTAAATTAGACCCGCTAAGATTCACAACAATTGTATCTATTGTCACAATAATAGGGCCTTGCGGCAAAGGTTCCTTGGGATCTTTATCTGACTTCAATGGGATTTCATCGCTATATTTCGTTATTTCCCCTATGCGGCCTTGCAATTCTTCGGTTATCACGTTGACCGGTATTTCAGCTCCTGTTGATATATTCGCGCCGAAATACATGCCTGCCATAAAAAACATATTAGTTGCAAATACAATAACTTTACCACGTATTCCCCCGATATTCATATGCACCTTCTTTTTTTGAAATGCGTCTTTTTTTCTCATAAACCCCCGCTTCAATAAATATTAAAATGTTTTATCACTTTATTAAAATAAATGCAGAAAAAAACCACCGTCACTATTGGTTTCCACTGCTCCGTACACCATCTTCAAGCAATTTCAGCTTTTCGCTAAGCTTTACCGCAAGAAACGGAGTAACAGATTCCAATATTTTTGCAGATGTTTTTTTATCCATCATTGTTAGCAGTTTTACCGCGGTCTCTTCGTCCATTTCCTTTAAAATCATGGCAGCCTTTTGAGGTTTCATTCCCCCGTAAACCTCGGCCAGCTTCTTGATATTCTTTAATTCGAGATCATCAAATTGAATAGTCTCCTTCTTTAATTCCTGCATTCTTGCGGTTATCAACTCAAACGCCTTATTCAACTCTTCCCTGAGTGTTTCAATTTCATATCTCTCTTTTTTAAGGTCGGCGCGTAGTGATTCAAGCATTTTTTCCCTAAGATCCAGGAGTTCCTTCTTCTTCTTGTATTCGTGTTTTTCTTCTGTTATTTCATTTATCATCTTTGAGACTTCGCTTGATGACAAGGGTTTAAACACCTTTGCTGCATTCGATTTATAGACGGAAGGCAGCTTGCTCGCATACAAATTCTTTGCTTCTTTACCTTCTCCACCTACAGTATCCGCCGCTGACGTATCTATATTTTCCGGAGATAATTCCTGCGCTTCCGGTTCCGGTGCAGGAGCTTTCCCTTTCATAAAAAGAAACCAATATGCGGCTCCTCCCAGAACGATCATCCCCACTCCGGCCATCATCAGCATTTTTTTGTTAATCGGGAGCTTCATAGTATAATCTCCATAAATTGATTATTCCAATACATCCTTTTCCCTGATGTGTTTGTGATAAAACCGGGAGGTTGCTATCTCGTCCAGTTTTTTAATTTCAAGGCGTTTCTCCTGATCGTCGAATTCCTTTTTATGCCTTTCCCTTAGTTTTTCCAACAACTTTCTTTTTTTAAAAACATGTAATAATTTTTGCCTTACATGATCTATCTCTTCAGAAATCTTTTTTATTTTTGATTGTTGGACAATAATATCACGATTAAGACTGGCAAAATACGACTCAAACAAAACAAATGTCGACGCATCCGCAAACGTCTGCAACATCTCTGTCATTTCAATCTGCCTTGTTTCAAGCAAAGATTTTAGTAATAACTCCATCTTCTTTTCTTCATGGAGTTTTTTTTGCGCAGTTTTTAACTCTTTGGAAATCTCTTCTTCTTTAAATTTTTCAATATCAAGTAATTTTTGGAATTTAAAACGAAATTTCATAGCGCAACAAAGCCGAAACCAAAAAGATGTTAACTGCAAAGAGCGCAGTTATGTAGGGTGGATTAAGGCGTTGGTTTTTACGCCGAATCCACCAATAATACCGTGACCTCATGTAAACAATGCCGACAATTTCGAAATGGATTCGTTAAAATTACCATTTGTGGTCATATCCTGTTTAAGATACTCGTTTATAGCGTCTATGACTGATAGGGCATAATCAATTTTCTTGTTGCCCCCCTTTGCGTACGCCCCTATATTTATCATGTCTTCGGCTTCTTTATACGTTGCATATACTGCCTTTAACATCTGCGCAGCCTTCCTGTGTTCCCCGGTAATGATGTCATCCATACACCGGCTGACGCTTTCCATGATATCAATGGCGGGATAGTGGTTTTGGGACGCCATTGCCCTTGACAACACCACATGTCCGTCAAGAATACCCCTTACGGCGTCAGCAATGGGTTCATTCATATCATCACCATCCACCAATACAGTATATAAACCAGTGATGCTGCCCTTCGTGCCCGTGCCGCTTCTCTCCAGAAGCTTTGGCAATAACGCGAACACTGAAGGTGTATATCCCTTTGAGGTCGGGGGTTCTCCTATTGCAAGCCCAATTTCCCTTTGTGCATTGGCAAATCTTGTAACGGAATCCATCATGAGTAATACCCGCATGCCACGATCTCTGAAATATTCCGCAATACTGGAAGCGATATAGGCGCCCTTTACCCTTAATAAAGCCGGTTTGTCAGAAGTAACCGATACAATTACCGATTTTTTCATGCCTTCTTCTCCGAGATTCTTTTCAACAAACTCCCGGACTTCTCTTCCGCGTTCACCAATAAGCGCAATAACATTAACCTCCGCTCCGGAATTCCTGGCAATCATGCCCATTAATGTGCTTTTCCCTACGCCGCTCCCTGCAAAAATTCCCAATCTCTGTCCCTGCCCGAAGGTAAGCATGCCGTCTATTGCCCGTACACCTGTCTCCAATACCTCCTTTATCCTGCTTCTGGTCAAAGGATCCGGGGGAGAATTATAAATGGAAACCCTTTCTTCCACGTTTAACGGCCCTTTTCCATCCATAGGCTCTCCCAGTCCTCCTAAGATTCTTCCCATTAGCCCCATTCCAACGCCCACCGTTAATGGCGAGCCTGAAGCGGTTACTCTGTTTCCCGGGCCTATTCTCTCAAGTTCCCCTATGGGCATAAGGAGTATCCTTTTTTCTTTAAATCCTACCACCTCCGCCGGTATTGGAGTTTCTCCATTATTGGAATGTATGTAACATAGTTCTCCTACAGGAACAGAAGGCCCGTTTGATTCTATTACCAAACCTGCGATATGGGCCACCCTTCCGGTGCGTTGAACCAACACCGATTCCGATACCCTTTTTTTGTGCAAAGCAAAATCAATGCATGGCGTGGCCATCACTCTTTTTCCCCTACAGATTTTTTAATTTCTTCCCACCGTGTTTCAAGCAAGCTTTCAACATCGCCAAAATCTGTTTCCACAACACAACCGCCGGCTGATATCATTTTATCCTCTATGATTTTAATGTTAAAATCCTTTATTCCTGCGTCTTCGGCCGTAAACCGTTTATAATCCTCCGGGGAAATACGCAAGGAAACGATCTTATTATTCCCAACATAAGAAAGAGCCTCTGCTACAACGTGTTTTACAATGCTGGCGCCATTTTCGTTAATTTCATAACCAACAACTTTATTCGCAACAGCCAATACGAAATGTATGATCTCCGATTCGGAGTCCTTCCAGATTATTTCTCTTTTCTCCGTTAATTGTTTCACCGCATCCTCAAGCAGTGTGATCAATGCTGCATATTTTCTTTTTGTTTTTTCTATCTCTGATTGAAACTCCTTTTCCGCAGAGAGTTTCCCCTCTTTGAAGGCTTCTTCTCTCACCAGTCTGATTTCTTGTTCTTTTAACGCCCTTAATTCATTTTCCTTTGCTAATTCAAGTTCTTTCAGTTTTTCTTCTTCTTTTATATTTATTAACTCTTCTTCTGTTTTAAGCGTGTTTATTTGCTTTTTATGAGAATGAGGTATTACAGTCTCTATAACTTTCACTCCCTTTATAACAGGTAAGGAATAAACGCGCTTCCCGGTTTTCATACTAATTTATCGTCCTTGCCGGAAGACCCCCCCTTCTTTTGAACAACATTTTCGCCCTTTGCTTCCAACCGCTTTACCGCCTCTACAATTTGCAATTGTGCGCTCTGCACTTCGGACAACAATCTCGGCCCCAACAGCTCTCTTTCTTCCCTCACCGTCTCGCCAATACGTTTAGACATGTTTTTGAAAAACTTTGTCTCAACCTCCGCATTCGCCGTTTTTAATGCAAGCGCAATAACATTTATATCCACCTCTGTAAGTATTTTTCTAAACGCTTCATCAAGAACATAAATCATATCATCAAAAGTAAACATCAACTTCTTTATTTCTTCAGCAAGCTCCGGATTTCTACGGCTTATTTGTTCAATCACATCCTTATCCACTCCGCCCTCCAGCCCACCAATAATCTCCGAGGCAAATTTATGCCTTTTCTTCGCAGGCGTCTTCCGTCTTCTTCCTTCCGTTTTTATCTTTGCCATAACTACCTCGTTTACCTTGGTAATTAAACTTATCGGAGGAAGTTCGAGCGTTGCGATCCTCATGATAATATCAGATTGTGCTTCCAGGGGAAATCTGGACAACAGCCTGGAGGCGCGTTCCGGTTCCGTATATGATAGTATAAGTGCAATCGTTTGCGGGTGTTCTCCTATCAGCAACCGCATGTATTCATCGTCAGAAACATCCTTTAAATTGGAAAAAGGCGTGGGGAGCATCACCCCTTGCTCCACATTCGCTATGATATCATCGCTTTTGTCTGTCCCAATCGCTTTTTCAAGTATCTTTCTAAAAGCATTTTTATCATGCTCCACCAGGCCGCCGCAGAGTTTCATTTCTTGCCGGAGTTCATCCAAAACGGCGTCCACGATCTCATTATCCACATTTTCCATGCGGGTAATTTCGGCGGATACCGCCACAATCTGATTCTCATCAAAGGTCTTAAGTATTTCCGAAGCGACGTCTGGATCAAGTATAGACAAGGCAATTGCTGCCTTTTGTATGCCTGACAAGTTTAATTTCGTTTTCATATCGGTATAATATCCTGTTCTTTACATTATTACGATGAGATATATTCTCCTTCTATCCACCTCTTTAATGCTGTCGAGGTAAGATCGGTATCCTTCTGCATATGTCCGAGTATTAATTTCCGTTTTTTCTCTCTTTTCATTCCTTCCATTATTTCTTCAGGATTTTCCGACTCTTCCATCGCCAGCATTTCTTCTACTGCCGCTTCCAATTCCTCCTTTGTGTATTGGATGCCTTGCCGCTCTTTGCTTATGCGTAATTCTTCAAACAGTTTATTCCTGCCGGCAGTATCGTCATGCTGCATTTTGGCAAATCCTTGCTTACCAGACTTTCCCTTAGCCGAAAAGTGTTCCATTTCAACCGTAGGTGCTGCCTTCTTTTTAATCTTCTTCATGCTTCGCAGCATAAACATCAGAAACATCAGCACTGTTATGCCGAGCGAACCGTTTTTGGCCAGTTTTAACATAAATTCTTTTTGTTGCTCCTTCTTTAAAATTGCTTCTTCCTCTGCATAATCAGCTTCATAAAACTGTACATTTTGTATCTCAAAACTATCATTGCGGGAAACCATATTTACCCCCAACGCCTGTTTTACAAGAGAAGCAATTCCCTTCATTTCCTCATTATTTCTGGAAACATATGTTTGTTGTATTTTTCCATCTTCGGACTCAATTTTTTCATACTTGCCATCAACAAGAACAGCAACGGACAATCTTTTCAAATTCGCTCCGTGATCTGAAACCATACGTTCTACCTTGCTTAATTCATATTGCGTTTGCGCAGTTTCTTCCTCTTCGGAAGAACCGGAGGATTGAAGCATACTTGATTGCGATAAGTTAAGATTTGCCTGCATTCCGGGAACACCTCCCCCCGAAAACGGAGTACCGCCGGATACCTTGGTAGTTACCGTTTGAACCTTAGGCACCCTGCGTTCAGGATCAAACTCAATTTGTTTTTCATCTACATGACGAAAATCCAGGTCAGCGCTTACCCTGACAACAGATTTTCCCGCTCCAACAATCCTGTCCAACATATCCTGAGCCTTCGCCACGTAATATTCTTCTATTTTTTTCTTTATTTCCAATTGATCATTACTTGCGCCTGTCTGTGAGAAAGGAGATTCTTTCTCCGAAAGCAGGTTGCCCCGAGTATCGGTTACCGTAACATTTTCAGGGATTAATCCCTCGACGCTGGAGCTTACCAAATGTACGATACTTGCAACTCGTTCCGGTTTTAACTTACCGCCGGTTTTTAGTTTCAACACAACGGATGCCGTTGGGGGTTTTTCATCTTCAACAAATAAAGATTTCTCAGGTATGGCAAGGTGTACCTGCGCCCAATCTACAAAATCCAGATGTTTAATTGTTTTCGCAAGTTCGCCCTGGATTGCCCTGCGATAATTTATCTTCTGGATAAAATCAGAAGAGCCAAAGCCTACCTTGTCCAGTAACTCATACCCGGTTTGTTCATGGGGCAAACCTTCACTGGCAAACTTGAGCCTCATCTCATAAATCTTATCATTGGGAACGAGAATCGTAGTCCCATTCCCACTTATTCTGTATGGAATATTCGCTTCCCTCAGATGATTTATAATCTCCCCGCTTTCTTTCGGGCTTAATTCTCCGTACAATAATCCAAAGTCTGGTTTCCTGGCCCATTGCATTACCCCAACTATGCCAATCAGAAATGACAGGGTTAACGATATCATAATAAATTTATGCGAAAAACTAATTTCCTTCCAAACATTCTTTAACTGCCCTGTAAAACTATTCATGTCTAAATTCATAGTAAATGCTCCTTTGATGGTTATGAGTATTTTATTGGTACGTTCGGATACAAAGCAATTACAATACCAACAGATAGCAATGGACACGCCAACAACAAAAATGTCCTATCATATTGATAAATAATACATTACAAGAACAGGTAAAATATTGTTTTCAAAACGAATTCGGGCGAATGAAGGTGGAAGTCGATAATTACACTCTACTGTAAATTGAGTGTATATTATTTTAACAGAAAGACGGGAGGGTATAGGAGCATTCCAGATTTTTTGTAACCGTTTGTGTGATTGGGGGCAAAATAACGTTGCCAGGGGTTAAGACTACTCTACGTTTCATTAAAACATGGGAGATGTCACAAAAAACCGGGAATGCACCTGTATCAACCCCACAAGGGCATGAAAGCAGCAAGGGATGTGGTAAACCTGTCCCCCGCTGGCGGGGGATTAAGGGGGTGGAATTGTCTGCGGAGCGTGGGAAAGAGGGTCAAATTTGTTTTTATAATAAAGGGGTAGTTGAATCGGTGGAGAAATCCAGTCCACCCCCTGCACCCCCGCCAGCGGGGGACATAGTTTGAACAGGAGCATTCCCGATTTTTGGTTAACTAATTGTACATTGTAACACAAGCATCCAGCTTGTGGTATTTTACCCTCAAGCTGGAAGCTTGAGTTACTATTCTTCCCCTCCCCCCTGCTAATGGCATTTTTACAAAAAATCGGGAATGCTCCCGTTGAGTTGAGGAAGGTATTCTTTTGTCTTATTATTTAAACTGTTTACCAATGTCGAAACAGTCATATGTTGTAACACTAAATTAAAATAGTGATGTTTACCGCATAGTGTATGGACGAAGCATTTTGCTATAAATTGTCATAAATGCGTTCATACCCAAACACGGGCAAATGCTTCGCCCCTACTTTTTTCAAAAAACCAAAGTGTTACCAAATGTTTGACGAGGAGTAATTATTCAGCGTAAACGATACACGGCTTGTTACCAAACAGATACTTCACTATGTTCAGTACAAGGTTTGGGAACGAGTTGCGCTCTGATCTCCGGTAGTTTAATAAATTACGCTGAATAGTTACAACGAGGGAGGAAAAAGAATTATTATTTAAATGAAGAAGGTGCAAATTGATTTTTTGCGGGATGGTACATGCGGAACGGGTGGCCTTGGAGTGTGAAAAACGGCTATTTTTGTTCTTTCATTACTTCTGTATACGTTTTTACTAACTTATTACGGGCCTCCATCATATACTTAAAACTCACCTCCGCTTTTGACATGGCAACCATAACCTCATGTATATTTTCAACTTTGCCCGATGACAAATGCTCTATGCTATCATTGGTTTTTGTTTGCAACTCATTAATCTCATTAAAAAAACTGCCGAATGCATCCTGAAATGAAGTCCCTTTATCTGTTTGTTTCTTAGAATCAAAGTCATTCTTATGATTCTGAATTATTTGATCTTTTCCGAGGGGTGATATCGCCATAAAAGGAACTCTACATTGTATTGTATAGTTTAAAGGCAAGTCTATATATTTTTTGAATACGCAACAAACTGATAGACTAAGTATTGGGGATTTATTCTAACAACGTTGCTGGCGGTGTCAACAAAAAACCCCGCAATTAAGGTGATGCCATACCTGTCTTTTTAGAAATATTATTGGTGGATTCGGCGTAAAAACCAACGCCTTAATCCACCCTACTCATAATTTAAACGCAAAGGCAAAAAAAGATTTTTTACCGGATAATACTGTAGTAAGATATCCGGAGCAAAAATAATCTATGGTAATTGGTCATCAGTCTTTCGTCTTTCGTCTTTCGTCTTTCGTCACTCGTCATTGGTCAATTGTAAGCTTGTGAATAATTTTTTAATCTGTGAAATCTGTGGTTCCTCTTTTGTATTACCGTATTTCGTGCATGTTCGGTTCTGGCTTGTCCAGGTTAGGATAGTATTGATATGAAAGTGTTACTGTTCACCCTGTGCCAGGCGGCAAATATTGATATTAAAAATAATTTAAACATCCTCGGTGCCTTCGATATGATTACGACGACAAGGGTACCCATTGTATATTCCAGCACCCTTGTATTGAAATTGCGGTTTGGTAAAAGAGACGCGGGGAAGAAGACATTCAGAATATCTTTCATTGATGCAGACGGGAAAAAACTATTGCCCACACTAGAAAATGCGTTTTTCGTAACAATTCCAGACGGGAGTTCATTTTGCTTCATGAACTTTATTCACCCAATTCATAAATTACCGTTGAACCATTTTGGCAATTATTCCATAGATTTTTCTATAGACGGGGCACTTGTCTGGTCGTTTGAGTTGATAGTAGCCGAAGCAAGAAAAAATGTCACATAGCGCTGCAAAGGGGTTTTTACCAGGTGATGCTATAGTTTATTACGTGTCTGAAACCGGTTATCCAAATGAGAATCCCATTTTTTTTAGAATATGGATCCTTTTATCTCTCCATCGAACAAGATCATTTAAACCAATTTGTGGTGTTTTTTTCTCGATTTGTATGAGCTCCGGCAATCCTGATATCATTTTGGCGTCAATTTCCGGTCTTCCGCCGTCTATAGACTCTCTAAGGTTGACAAATGCATTTTGTGGCGGAATGTTATACGCTTTTATGAAATGAGAGACACTTTGCAAAACGCCCCGAAGGGTATATGTTCCGCGTCCGGTAACCGTAACGTTCTCACTCTCTACAAGTCTTTTTGTAAGGCTTTCATCATAAAAAAACTTGGCGATAATTCGTCCTGCCGTACAATTTTCAAGTTATTCTGCCCAAACATTTTTCTTGCATGTTCGACAAGAGACCTTTCCTGCTCTTTTATAGAAGAGAACACTAGCCCGTCTAAGACAACAAATCCATATACTCCTTCGTTTTTCGACACAGTCGTTATGCTGTTCAACAGTCTGGCATGGTATATCATTTTACCGGAAGAAGATAAGAGAAAACTCATATATGGACTTACCAATAAATATATTTCTTTTATGTTTCTGCTTTCCTCTAACATATTTCTTCAAGATTCCTTGCTAGTCTGCTATCCCTATCTATAACATTATACCCGTCATATTGGGCAGTGAAATTCCGTTTCTTATTCCAATGCCTGTTTGATGTATTTAATATATAATCACAAAACAAAACCAAGTCAAGGACTATGATTTAATTGTGAAGTACGAAATCCGAAACAAATTCCAATGGCAAAATGATTTGAAATTCCAAACAAGCACATCTTTTTTCATGCCTCGTATTGTTTTGCCTGCCTGTGCGCGATTGCACTCAGACAGGGCTGTTTTGGAGTCGTTTTGAATTTTATGCTTTGTTATTAGAATTTGTTTCGGATTTCGTACTTCGAATTTCGTATTTTTTACTTCGTGCTTGTTTGTTTCCAGCTACGCCAGCGTGGGTATTTATGCATGCATTTTTACTGTATACATTGCATTTGACAAGCATATTTGCTTTCCAAAAACCTACGGTTTAACAGAGTTTAAAACATTGACAAATTAACGTTTTAACGGTAATATGCGTTTCTCCAACGAATTCCATCTTACCTTCAATTTATACCATTAAATACACATTTTTTATCATGATGCAATTTGGGAATGTTTGCATAGTCGGTCCCGGTCTTATTGGCGGCTCTATCGGTTTGGCTTTAAGAAAGAGGAATCTGGCAGAGACCGTCATTGGAATCGGACATCAGGCTTCTTCCTTAGAAAGCGCCCTGAAAATAGGCGCCATAGATGTGGGACATTTAAACGCCGATAATGCAGTCAAAAATGCGGATATTGTTATACTTGCCACTTCGGTGGGTAAAATTATTGAGTTTGCAAAACAGGTCATCCCCTTTATGAAAAGCAATTCTGTCCTGACAGACGTAGGAAGCACCAAAAGCTATATCGTCAGGCAGATAACCAAAGACATGAGAGATGATATTTCTTTTGTAGGAGCACATCCGATTTCCGGTTCAGAGAAAAGAGGCATTGACCATGCTTCCCCGGATCTTTTTGAGGGATGCATATGTTTTATAACTCCATTCAACAGCAATAAAAAGGCGGTGGAAACTATTTCTCACTTGTGGAGTTTTCTGGGAGCAAAGGTGGAAAACATCTCTCCTGAAAGGCATGATGAATTGCTTGCATATGTCAGCCATCTCCCTCACCTTGCCGCATCATGTCTTGTAAATGCTATAGCGGAAGATGACTTAGCCTATGGTGCAAACGGCTTAAAGGATACCACAAGGGTAGCCTCCGGCGACCCGGAGTCATGGAGGGATATTTTTGGCCAAAACCGTGAAAATATGATAAAGTCAATTGACCGGTTTGTGGCAGAACTCACCGCATTTAAAAATGACCTGCTTTCCGGAAATAAAGATATGATACTGAAACGGTTGAAGAAGGCTAAGATATCCCGCGATAGCATTTTCCATAATAATTCCAGGACGCACGCTAAAGAATAAGCAGGTGGTTTTTATGCATTCAAGAATAGAAGTTTTTTTAAAGGATGAATATGCAGACCCGCTTGGGAAAAATGTTATATCAGAAATAGAAACCTTTGGTTTAGCGAAAGTAAAAAGCGTCAGAGTCCGGCAGGTCTATATCTTTTTCGGAAAACTGACTGAGAATGAATTAGACACTATTGCCAAAAAGCTTTTGGCAGATTCAGTCACGCAACATTACCTATGCACATCAGATTCTTCTCGTCAAACCCCTCACGAACACTTCCATATTATAGAAGTAAGCCGTAAACCCGGCGTTATGGACCCTGTTGAACAATCGGTTATAAAAGCGCTTCGGGATATTAATATTTCAGTTGACGGCGTTAAAACCGCCCATAAATATATGATTGACGCTTCTGTACCTGCAGAGGCGATACCTGTGATTGCAGCAAAGGTTTTGGCAAATACCAATATAGAAGACGTATTTATCTATCCTGAAATACCCAAATACCGGCAAACGGTTTTTAGCGCACCTTTTAAAAAGAAAACCATATCACTTATAAATGCACAAGACGTCCAATTGGAAAAAATAAGCGCAGAAGGCCAATTGTCGCTAAACATCCATGAGATGCGTGCAATTCAACAACATTATACCACTCTGAGGCGTGAACCAACGGACATTGAATTAGAAACCATTGCGCAAACATGGTCTGAACATTGTGTGCATAAGACCATGAAAGGACGTATCAATTTTAACGGAAAAATAATCGACAACTTACTGAAAAATACTGTGATGAAGGCTACGGAGGAATTGAATGCCCCTTGGTGCGTTTCCGTGTTTAAAGACAATGCGGGTATTATTGAATTTGACGAGGAATACAATGTCTGCTTTAAGGTGGAGACCCACAATCACCCTTCTGCAATAGAACCGTACGGAGGCGCCAATACCGGCATTGGCGGGGTAATTCGGGACATTATGGGCACGGGCCTGGGGGCAAAACCGATCCTGAATACCGATGTGTTTTGCTTTGGGATGCCAGATACGCCGCCTGAGAAGATTCCTAAAGGCGCTTTGCATCCAAAGAAGGTTTTTAAAGGTGTTGTTGCAGGGGTAAGAGACTATGGCAATCGCATGGGGATACCCACGGTGAACGGCGCCATTTATTTTGATGAACGGTATATCGGGAACCCCATTGTTTTCTGCGGTACGGCAGGCATTATCCCAAAGAATATGTGCCAGAAAGAATCCCGGCCTGATGATCTTATCGTTGTTGTGGGCGGGCGAACCGGGCGTGATGGCATTCATGGCGCAACGTTTTCTTCGGCAGAGTTGAATGAGCAGTCAGAACACATGTCAGGCGGCGCTGTCCAGATTGGCAATGCAATAACGGAGAAGATGACACTTGATACGCTGTTGCAGGCGCGCGACAGGGGATTGTACAACTGTATTACCGATTGCGGTGCGGGTGGATTATCTTCCGCTGTGGGCGAAATGGGACAGTATACAGGGGCTTGTGTTTATCTGGAGAAGGTTCCGCTGAAATATGAAGGGCTTTCCTACGCTGAAATATGGATTTCCGAGTCGCAGGAGCGCATGGTTCTTTCCGTTCCAAAAGAAAAGGAAATGGAGATTATTACCTTATTTAATGCAGAAAATGTTGAAGCGACAGTTATTGGGCACTTCACCGGCGACAACATGCTTCGGTTGTATTATCAGTCGGAAATGGTCGGCGAGCTGGAAATGGATTTCCTCCACAATGGCTTGCCACGATTAGAACGGGAAGCAATATGGAACGCGCCCGGTTTTGAAGAACCATCCCTCCCCGAAAAAGAAAATTATGGAACTGATTTAAAGAAACTACTTTCTGAATGGAATATTTGCAGCAAGGAATGGGTAATCCGGCAGTATGACCATGAAGTGCAGGGTGGAAGCGTTCTGAAACCGCTTCAGGGTGTGCAGAATGACGGGCCTGGTGATGCAAGTATTATTAAGCCGGTACTGTGGCGAAACAAGGGCATTATTGTATCAAATGGCATGAACCCCCGCTATGGCGATATTGACCCCTATCATATGGCCGCATCTGCCATTGACGAGGCATTACGCCAGATTATCTCCGTTGGCGGAAATTTAAAGCGCGTTGCCTTGCTGGATAATTTTTGCTGGGGCAACACAAATAAACCCGACCGCCTTGGAAGCCTTGTCATGGCTGCACAGGCTTGTTACGATATTGCCGTGGCTTACGGGACGCCGTTTATTTCCGGAAAGGATAGTTTGAATAATGAATTTATTACAGAGACGGAAACAATTGTTATACCGCCTACGCTTCTCATATCTGCGATTTCCGTTTTGGATGATGTAAGGAATGCCGTATCCATGAATGCAAAGGAACCGGGAAATTTAATATATCTCGTCGGCGTGACCCGTAATGAATTAGGCGGTTCGCATTATTACTATATTCATGGGCATAAAGGGAAAAATGTGCCGGTGGTGAATGCTTTTTCAGGAAAAAAAACCATGAATACCCTGTCGATAGCAACAGCCCATGGCATTGTGCGGTCGTGCCATGATTGCTCGGAAGGCGGATTGGCCGTTGCAGCGGCAGAGATGGCATTTGCCGGAGGCTGTGGGATGGAACTTAATCTTTCTCAGGCAGTTGTCGAGGGCGAAATAACAAGAAATGACACGATCCTTTTCTCTGAAACCAACACGCGATTCCTTGTTGAGGTTAAGCCGGAACATAAAATAGAATTTGAGGCAGTGATGAAAGACGTACCCCACGGTTTATTGGGCAAAGTAAGACAGGAACCCTGTCTGAAAATTATCGGTTTAAACAATATCACTATCATAGAAGAAGACATTTATGCCTTGAAAGAAGCATGGCAGTCTCCGCTTCGATGGTAATGCGTATGGATGGGTAAGAAAAACCTGTTTTTGACCTGTCTGACTGGAGCAAACATTCACCACTAAGCTGGCTTAGCCAGAACTAAACAAGCACGAGATAAAAAATGCGAAACAAATTCCAAAATACAAAATCCAATGAAAAAAACCGGGTCTTGAATATTTGAAAATTAAAATTTAGAATTTGTTTCGGATTTCACCATCAAATATTTTGCCAAAAAGCACGCACTGACGAATGGAAGTGTGCGAAGAAATTACTGATACTCCTCTTCATTTGTTATTGATTCAAGGTATTTTCCATGAAAACTCCAAAAATCTTAGTCCTTCGGGCTGCCGGAACAAATTGCGACAACGAAACGAAGTACGCCTTTGAAAAAGCTGGAGCAAAGGCAGAGGTAATTCATATTAACGTCCTGCTGAGCAATAAAAAAATACTGGAGAACTATCAATTATTAGCTTTACCTGGAGGGTTTACTTACGGGGATGATGTGGCTGCAGGTAAAATTCTGGCAAACCAGATAAAATACAATCTGGAAGATGAAATAAAAAATTTTATTGATGCAAAAAAACTCATTCTGGGCATATGCAATGGTTTTCAGGTGCTGGTGAGAGCGGGTTTGCTGCCTTCGTTTGAAAGATTTCATCAGGAAGCAACGTTAACCCACAACGATTCCAATAAATTTGAAGATCGTTGGGTGTATTTAAAAATTTGTGCTGACACATCATATTTTATACGCCGGGAGCATGCTCCAATTCTTTATTTGCCGGTAGCACACGGCGAAGGCAAATTCCTCGCAAAGGACAAAGATGTTTTGGATAAAATAGTGAAAAACCGCCAGATAGTCTTTCAATATGTTGATGAGAATGGGGAAGATGCGGGCTATCCTATGAACCCCAATGGGTCGGTTCTGAATATAGCAGGCATTTGTGACCAGACGGGGCAAATTTTAGGCATGATGCCGCACCCCGAAAGAAATGTTGACCCAACACAACATCCATGCTGGACACGTCAGGGACTGAAAGATTCGGGGGATGGCTTTTTGATTTTTAAAAATGCGGTTCAATATATAAAGGAATTTTTTTAAACTTTTACAATAAGTAAGAGCGAAGCATTTGCTCGTTTGGGTATGAAAGCATTTATAACAATATACAGCATACAGCAAATGCTTTGCCCCTACATTAACAATAGTAAGAAAGCATTACCGGAATAGTATATTTTTTATTGCAAGGAGAAGTAATTATGTCGGATGAAGCAAATTCATTATCATTTAATTTAGACAAATGTCATGCCATTCTTTCCCGTGCCGCGTCAAACGATTTAATTCCGATATTACAGGAGATGCAGGAGGAGTACGGATATTTGCCCCTGACGGCAATGGAAGAAGTGTCGGTGCGGACGGACATACCGTTGAGCAGGATATACGGAGTCGTGACTTTTTATTCGCAATTTTCGCTGGTTCCCCGAGGAAAACATACCGTCAGGCTGTGCGCCGGCACTGCCTGCCACATAAAGGGCGCCCCGGACATCGGGGAGAAAATAGCAGACGTCCTGCAGGTAAAAGAAGGCGAAACAACACCTGACTATAAATTTACCCATAAAACGGTAGCATGTTTAGGCACGTGTTTTTTGGCGCCTGTAATGATGATAGACGACCGCTATTATGGGAAATTGACTGAAGAAAAAACCGAGGAAATTCTCAAGAGTTATTAGGGAATTTTAGATTTTAAATGTTAAATTTTAAATTAATTCAGAATTCAACATTTCGGAAGCGAGTTGTGCTTCGGTAGTTAAATAGATTACACTAAATAGTTACAATATTAAATTAATTTTAATTCAGAATTCAGAATTTAAAATTCAACATTTCTATTAGGAATGGAGGAGAAGTGTTAATGGAAAAATTGAATAGCATTGATGCCCTGAAAAGGTATAGAAAATCTTTGGAAGCGGAAAAAAGCAGCGGGGAGAAAATACGTATTTTAATTTGTACGACAGGTTGCCGGGCGTTGGGGGCCTGGGAAGTGTACAAAACCTTTCAGGCGGAAATTGAGATGCAGTCCCTTAAAGACAGGGTGGAAGTGGTGGATACCGGCTGTCAGGGATTGTGCACAAGGGCGCCTGTAGTAACGGTAGAGCCAATGGGGGTATTTTACGGCAGGGTCACGGAGAGTGACGTGCATGAGATAGTTTCCAGGACAGTCCTTAAGGAGGAAATCATTGAAAGGCTTTGCTGCACGGAAGATGGAAAACGGGTACCCTACCGGAAAGACATATCCTTTTACAAAAAGCAGAAAAAGATTGTATTAAGGAACTGCGGGGTAATCGACCCGAAAAAGATAAGTGAATACATTTTGAGGAATGGGTATGCCGCCCTTGAGAAAGTACTTTCCGGCATGTCCCCTGACAAAGTAATTGAAGAGGTGAAGGCATCCGGTCTGCGGGGACGTGGCGGGGCCGGATTTCCGACGGGGAAGAAGTGGGAGTCTGCAAAAAATGCCGTGGGTGACGAGAAATATGTTATCTGTAACGGAGACGAAGGGGATCCTGGTGCATTTATGGACCGTGCGGTGCTTGAGGGAGACCCTCATTCTGTAATTGAAGGGATGTTGATTTGCGGTTATGCTATAGGTTCCGGGAAGGGGATAATCTATGTGCGGGAAGAATATCCTATTGCCGTGGAACATGTGAAGATAGCCATAGGCGATGCCCGGTCACTTGGATTGTTGGGGGAGAATATATTAGGGAGCGGATTCCATTTCGATATAGAAGTAAAAATGGGTGCAGGTGCATTTGTATGCGGCGAGGAGACGGCATTGATTGCTTCTATTGAAGGTGAACGCGGGATGCCGCGTCCGCGTCCTCCTTTTCCTGCGGTAAGCGGATTGTGGGGAAAGCCAACGAATATAAACAACGTGGAAACACTGGCAAATATTCCGGTAATAATCCTTGAGGGTGCGAAGTATTTCAGCGCAATAGGAACGGAGTCGAGCAAGGGGACGAAGATATTTGCACTGGCGGGCAGTGTAAACAATACGGGACTGGTAGAAGTGCCGATGGGAACAACGCTTCGTGAGCTGGTGTTTGAAATAGGCGGAGGCATACCCCGTCGCCGGCAATTCAAGGCGGCGCAGATGGGAGGTCCTTCGGGCGGATGTGTGCCTGAGCAATACCTTGATACGCCGATTGATTATGAATCGGTAAAAGAGGTTGGGGCGATAATGGGGTCCGGGGGACTTATTATCATGGATGAAACCACCTCTATGGTAGAGATAGCGAGGTATTTCATGGAATTCTGCCAGAATGAATCATGCGGGAAGTGTACTCCGTGCAGGGTAGGTACTAAGCGGATGCTGGAGATACTGACGAGGATAGCAAACGGGGAAGGGGAAAGAGAAGATATTGGCCTTCTGGAAGAACTGGCGGAAGCAACCAGGACGTCTTCGCTGTGCGGACTGGGACAAACATCTGCGAATCCCGTTGTTTCTACGCTGCAGTACTTTAAAAATGAGTATGAAGAGAATATCGCCAAAAAAGCATCAGCATAAAATGTGAGATGAAATCTGAAACACGAAATACTAAATACAAATCCACCCTCTGTACCCCCCCGCTAGCGGAGGACATTCTCCCCCTTTGGAGGGGATAAGGGGAGAGGGTTGAGGAAGTCATATAACAACGTGGAGCATTTTGTTATATAAGAAGATTGTGTTATAAGTTTTTAAATTTTTATGATGTTATGCAATATTTATGATTAAAAAACATATAAACAGCTTATCACCCGGTATGGTGCTGGGTAAACCAATTTATGGAGAGAATTATGAGGTATTGCTAAAGAAAGGCGTTGAACTATCGCAGGGGTATATCGATAGGTTGAAAACAAGGGGATATGCTTGTCTTTACATAGAAGATAAGGATACGGAAGATATTGTTATTAAAGACCCGATTTCTGATAAAATTCGTCTTATGGCAACGAAGGATATTCTTAAAACTTACAAGGTAACGCAGACAGCCATTGTCGATATAGAAGCGGATACTTCAGAATCAGTTATCCGAAGCATCAATACCCCAAAGGTGAAAAGAACTTTTCAGGAAAGCCAGGCATTCAAACAAATGGTTGAGAATATTGACTCTTTCCTTGAGGAAATTATGGGACAGGATATTTTGTCCGGTTTGAATTCAATAAAGACAGTAGATAATTATACCTTCGAGCATTCTATAGATGCAGCAATAATATCGTTGATTATTGCAAGAAGGCTGTATCTTGACAAAAAAAAACTGAAACAAATAGCCATCGGCGAGTTTTTACACGATATAGGCAAGATTTTTATTGACGTAAAGCTGCTTAATAAACCGGGTAAGTTAACAAATGAAGAGTTTGATAAAATAAAACAGCACACTTCTTTTGGATATGAGTTACTTAAAGATATTGACACTATCGGATATGTATCTGCGCATATCCCTTATCAACATCATGAGAGGCAGGATGGGAAAGGATATCCGCGTGGCCTGGCGGGGAATAATAAGCTTGATAAGGGAGAAATCACCTATGTAGAGCATGATAAAATGATTATGGGTGCGGAGATTGCTGCCGTTGCCGACGCCTATGACGCATGTATTTCAGACCGCCCGTATCGCAAGGGAATGCCCCCTGATCTGGTGTATGATCTCATAAAAAACGGCGCCGGCACGCAATTCAACGAAGAATTAGTGAATTGCTTTTTAACGGTAATGCCGAAATATCCTGTAGGTTCAGAAATCAAGGTTATACGGGGAATGTATAAAGATTTTACGGGCGTTGTCGCCTCTGTAGAAATTTCACAAATGACCAGGCCAAAAGTAAAATTATTGTACGATAATAAACAAGGCAAAATCAAACCTGTTGAAATTGATTTAAAAAGTGATGCTTCTTTTGAAATTCAATGTATTTAAGAAATGAAGATCCTTATAATCTCTGATATCCATGGAAATGAAGCAGCATTAAAAGCCGTTTTGGAAGAAACAGCCGACATGATATTTTGTCTTGGCGATATCGTCAATTATGGGCCATACCCGAAAGAGTGCATAGAAAAAATCCGAAAATTAACGGACAAGATTGTCCGCGGAAATCATGATAATGCCATTGGTAAAAACATGGAATGCGGCTGTTCTGAAAAATATAAAGCACTGAGCGATCAAGGGAAGATTTTTACGAAAACCATACTGGATGCCGGCGAAAAAGAATTTCTTGCAAACCTTCCGCTAACGCTAAATACAGAGGCAGGCGGCGTAACATTCCTGTTGTCTCATGGCTCACCCGGCGGAGATATTTACAAATACCTCCGGCCCGAAGTTTCCGATAGTGAAATGGAAGATGAATTAAAAGGCGTGCGGGCAAATATCGTTTTGCTTGGACATACACATCTGCCTGTGGTGCGTAAGGTAGGTGAGATAACCGTCGTCAATCCGGGAAGTGTTGGTCAGCCGCGCGACGGGATACCCCTGGCTTCGTATGCCATATGGAAAGACGGCGCCCTGGAGATAAAACGGGTACCATATGATATTGATGCTACGGCAAGGGGATTGCAGCATACAACGATACCTGCCGATCACGTAGCAAGGCTTGAAGAAATTTTAAGGAAAGGCAGGATGTAATTAACAACGCTATTTAAATAAACTCTTTTTAAGTGAAAATTTTTTCATTTTATTTAAAATCGTACGTCTGTTAAGGCCTGTGCATGCTGCTATACTACCTATCCTGCCATGATGCTTCTGAAATACGCTGACAAAATATTCCCGCTCCAACATATCCAAACGTTTCTGCAGATCCTCATAAGAGGAAATATCAGGTCCGGCATTTAAGGGTTTGGGGAGACAAAGGTTCGTAGTCGCGGAATGGTCTGTCGGCAACTCTATATTTTCGATAGTTTCGGATTCTTCCAGAAGGACAGCCTTTTCGATGACGCCTTCCAGTTCCCTGATATTGCCAGGCCATGAATATGCCAAAAGTTTTCTTAAGGCGTTTGGCGATATGCCGTTTATATTCTTTTTGAAGCGAATGTTGAATTTTTCAATAAAATGATTTACCAAAAGCGGGATATCATCGGCGCGTTCTTTTAGGGATGGAAGCCTGATTGAAATAATATTCAGCCGGTAAAAGAGGTCTTTCCGAAACGTTCCCTTTTCAATTAATTCAAGGATATCCTGGTTTGTTGCAGCAATAATGCGAATATCTACTTTTATGGTCTTTTCGTCCCCTACCCGTTCTATGTACCTTTCCTGCAGTACCCGCAACAACTTAACCTGGGTGGGAATCGACAACTCTCCGATTTCATCCAGAAATATGGTCCCTTTATCCGCAAGTTCAAACTTCCCTTTTTTGTCCCGAATAGCACCGGTAAAAGAACCCTTGACATGGCCAAAGAGCTCGCTTTCCAAAAGGGTCTCCGGCAAAGCAGCGCAATTTACGGCCACCAGGTTATAGTCTTTTCTGTGGCTATTATAATGAATTGCCCTTGCCACCAATTCCTTTCCTGTTCCCGTCTCTCCCGTAATAAGAACCGTTGAATCGGTTTGGGAGACCTTTTCGATCAGGTCGTAAATATTCTGCATCAAATAACTCTTACCGATCAGGCTATGAAAACTATACCGCTCTCTTAATGAAGTCTGCAAACTCCGGATAGTAGTATTTTTAACCTCTAATTCCTGAAACAAGGCCTTTAGCATCTTCTGAGATTCCTGATATTGAATCTCCTTATATACCCTTTTTGTAACATCCTTACTGATAGAAAGCACACCTTGCAGTACGCCGCCACCATCAAGGATAGGAATACAACTCTGGTCAAAAAAGTGTGTAACTTTATCTGGAGAAATAATCTGCAGTTCTTTAATAGTGAATGCCTTTTTTGTTTTAAGAACATTATTAAGGTTTCTGGCCAGTTCCTGTTCTATCGATCTAAGCCGCAAGGCCAGGTAGTTTGTGCCTTTTACCTCATGAAAACTCACGCCAAATGTCCGTTCCGCAGATTTATTCATAAGCACAATGTTAAGATCCTTATCCAGGATAATAACATCTGAATCAAGGTTATCTATAATCGACTTGTCAATTTCCCCGTCACTCGCCAGGAAATAAGGCTGAATATCCGCATTACCTCCGATGTCGGGAACAAACAATTTTTGAACTGAATCCTTTTTTTCTTTCATAATCGTATTGAGATTATTTCAAATAAATGAGAAATATATTTCCCTTGCTACAATAAGATAATATTATCCATAACTTCCATATAAACAAGGAATAATGTAAAAAGTCCCCATAAATACCGCAAGATCGTACGTAAAATGCAACACATTTGAGCATGTAAATCCACAATAAAACGGAATGGCTCTTCCCATTATCCAACGATATAACGTCTTTAAAATGCGTCAAAATAGATAACATTTGTACTAATGGCAACTTACGAAATATGGCACATTCATTGCTCAAAGAACAACCAGCAAAAAACATTTTTAAAATACGGCATATGCCGCGGCAAGTTTAAAGAACAATTTTTTATTACCTTTTTGAAAGGAGGTTTTGGTTTATGATGATGCCGCTATCAAGAACACTTGAAACGTTATTGGGGCTTCAGGAAGCGCTGGATCTTACGCGTGATGCGGGATTTTTTGAGAACGGTACCGCAAGTAGCGGGGTATATCCGCCTGTAAATATTTTTGAAAAAAATGGGGACTTGGTACTCGTTGCAGAATTACCGGGAGTAAAAAAAGAAGACCTGAACATAGAGGTGAAGGAGAACATATTACGATTATCAGGAACACGTACAATCGACTACGGAAAAAATGTCAGTTATCACCGTATCGAACGTAATTTTTCGGAATTTGACAGGACGTTAAGACTGCCGTTTAACATTGAATCTGAAAAAGTTCAGGCAGAGTATAAAGAAGGTCTTTTGGTAGTTTCCTTGCCACGTGCAGAGACTGATAAACCGAAAAAGATTGCAATTCAATAATTAATCAATAATCAAATTATGAGAGGAGGATAGTATGGGTAACGAAGCAAAAGAAGTTGCAAAGGCTGAAAGTCGGAAACCAGTAAAAACTGAGTTTGAAGGCGAAAAAACGGTACCAGGAAAATATTATGTTCCCAGAACAGATATAGTTGAAACAGAAAAAAACCTGGTTGTTTGCATGGATGTCCCGGGTGTAAAAAGGGAGAACATAAATGTCATGCTGGAAAATAATATCCTTGAGGTTGATGCCAAGATTGACTTCTCGCCGTATGAAAACCTCAATCCGGTATATACTGAATACAATGTAGGCCATTATACACGGAAATTTACCGTATCAAATACCATTGATACCGAGAAAATTGATGCAAACCTTGCAGATGGCGTCTTGGTCCTGACACTTCCAAAGGCTCCAGAAGCACAACCAAGAAAGATTCAAATAAAATGACAAGAGTTGGCAAAAAGCAATTAACATTGTTTCTTATGAATAAATTTTGATTTGACATGTTTGTTGTTAGTGAAAGAAAAGGAGGTTTTTTGAATAATGAATATCTTACATTTTCTTTAGAAAGGAGGCTATTATGGCCTGGAAAGACTTAATTACCTGGAACAGGAAGAAGCAACAGCAATTACAACCTGAGATGCGGCATCCCGTTGCCACACTCCATCGGGAAGTGGATCGGTTATTTGATGATTTCTTCAGAGGTTTTGACAGATTTCCATCCATTTCCTTTAAAGAAGAACGATTCGCAGAATTTTCGCCGAGAATAGATGTAAGTGAAAATGACAGAGAGATTGAAATTACTGCAGAAGTACCGGGTATGGATCAAAATGATGTTGAAATTACTTTGAGGGATGATGTGCTTACGATTAAGGGAGAGAAGAAACAGGAAAAAGAAGAAAAAGACAAAGAGTACTATCATGTAGAGCGGAGTTATGGGTCATTTTACCGCTCTCTGCAACTTCCATGTGAAGTTGACCAGGAAAAAGTGAAGGCATCATTCAATAAAGGAGTGTTGAAGATACATCTACCCAAAAGCGTAAAAGCGCATGAAAATGTGCGAAAGATTGAAGTAAAAAGCGAGTGATTGTGATGGTTATTATGGAAGCGCTTATTATCGCTGCCATGCGATTGGCGCTTCCATAGTAGATGTAATTTACCACTGGGCATTTATTATTTTCAAAATAAAAACAATTGCACCTATGATAGTTTGTTACGTGATTGGGAAACACCTGAGGTTGAAAAAGATACTTCAACGCCTTATTTTGCAGTAGCCGAAGCAAATGGAAAAAATACGAAATTCTTTGGGACACCAATATAGAGTATGTAGTAGAAGTTTGCGTAATCAATGTTTTTTGTTTTGCATTACAAGAGAGTTAAGGCTATGGAGTTGAATACGAAAGGCAAATTGCCGCATCCGGAAAACTGGAAATCAATGCATTTTTATGAAAAATTTGAGCATATTGTCTCAATTGCTTTAACGGTTATAATTTCAATTGTGATCATTATTGCTTTTTTACGACTCATAGTTGATGTATACAATCTCCTTATAGTGCTTGCCCTGAATCCAATTGAACATTCAGTATTTCAGACAATTTTCGGAATGATTATGACATTACTCATTGCTCTTGAATTTAAGCATTCAATTCTTCAGTCAATATTCAGGCGGGCAAGCATTGTTCAGGTAAGGACGGTAATGCTTATAGCAATACTTGCGTTGGCTAGAAAACTTATCATTCTTGATGTAAAAACCGAATCACCCGCCATTATTGCAGCGCTTTCTGGTGCTTTGCTGGTGGCAGGTATTGTGTTCTGGCTCATAAAGGAAAGAGAGGATAGCGCGAGATACAAAAACAGATAATCGGTATCATAATTCCGAATAATATTAAACGGAAAATAAAATTACCATAACTTTTGCAGGCTAGTATGTTTTAGTGTTTTGTAACCGGCAGTTGATACAGCGGTTAATCAGGGTCGCGTCAAATTCTTATTTAACCAATTACAATATAAAGAATTACCTCGAATCTAAAAAACGGCTTGTTTATGGTAATATCAAAACACTTCAACACGGACTTTGACGTGGCCCTGGCGGTTAATAACTTGCCAAAGAGATATTTTTTGTTATAATTTAAATTTTAAAATTTCAGAGCCCCTTTTTGACTAAAAACATTAAAATAATGTCAAACGAATCAGAAAAAAAACTTGATAAACTTGAAGATGATAAAGAAGCAACTCCTGAAGGGAAGTATGCTTCGCCGTCCGATACCGAATCAGAGAGTAAGAATGGTGGTGATCCAGAATCGAATGAGATTGAAGTTGTTCAACCATCAGAGGTACTGTTTGCGGAACAGCAGGCAATAGTACAATCACTAAAACAAGAATTAGATGAAAGTAGAAATAAGATTGGTGAACTTCAGCATTCCGTACGCAGACTGGCGGCTGATTTTGACAATTACAAGAAGTGGGTCGCAAAAGAACGCCAGATAGTTGAACGTACGGCAACTGAATCACTCATTAAAAAATTACTCGATATTTACGAGAGTCTTGAAAAAGCTGCTGCCACTAACGATGAATCCATGGGCAAGGAATTCAAAGAAGGGATAAAATTAATTTATAAAGAATTTTCCCGTGTGTTAAAATCTGAAGGACTAGAGCCTATAAAAGCGGAAGGGACACAATTAGATGTCTGTAAACATGAGGTTTTGATGCAGATGGTGAATGATGAGGCGCCGGAGAATACCATATTGCAGGAAATACAAAAGGGGTATTTGCTAAACTCCCTGGTTTTAAGACCTGCAAAGGTAGTGGTATCACAAAAATCGCAAAAAGAAGAGACTTAAGGAACTGAAAACACTAAAAATTAGGAAGAGATTAAAGGAGAATAGGATATGTCAAAAATTATTGGAATAGATTTAGGCACAAGCAATTCTGCCGCTGCGGTATTAATAGGTGGTAAACCGACTATTATCCCAAGCGCTGAAGGGGCGACCATCGGAGGAAAGGCATTTCCTTCCTATGTTGCTTTTACAAAAGACGGGGAAAAACTTGTAGGCGAACCGGCAAGGAGGCAGGCCGTTAGCAATACAGAGGGCACAATATATGCGATAAAGAGAAAAATGGGGACCGACTATAAAGTCGAGATTAGGGGAAAAAGTTTTACTCCTCAACAAATTTCCGCATTTATTCTGCAAAAAATCAAACATGATGCTGAAGCGTATCTGGGAGAACGTGTTGAAAAGGCGGTAATAACGGTTCCTGCATATTTTAATGACAACCAACGTCAGGCAACAAAAGACGCCGGTACTATTGCAGGACTCGACGTGGTGAGGATTATCAATGAACCTACTGCGGCGTCATTGGCATATGGATTAGACAAGACGGAAGAGTCTCAAAAGATTCTTGTTTTTGATCTGGGCGGTGGTACTTTGGATTGCACCATCATGGACTTTGGCCAAGGCGTATTTGAGGTTGTTTCTACCAGCGGCGATACCCAACTAGGCGGCACGGACATGGATAATCATATTGTTGATTATCTGGCAGAGGAGTTTAAAAAGGAATTTGGCATCGACCTGAAAAATGACAAGATGGCAATGCAGAGATTGAGAGAGGCGGCAGAAAAGGCGAAAATAGAACTCTCCACAACACTTTCCACAGATATTAACCTTCCGTTTCTTACGGCGGATGCTTCCGGCCCAAAACATTTTACACATTCCATGACGCGGGCAAAAATAGAACAACTGGTTTCTCCAATAGTTAACCGGTGCGGCGCTTCTATAGAACAAGCATTGAAGGATGCGAAAATGACGGCGAACGACATCTCCAAAATCATCCTCGTAGGAGGCCCTACCCGTATGCCATGTGTTCAGAAATATGTGGAAAATTACGTGGGAAGGAAAATTGAACGCGGAATTGACCCTATGGAATGCGTTGCTATGGGCGCAGCCATACAGGCGGGTGTTTTATCAGGAGAGGTAAAGGACCTTGTATTGCTGGATGTAACTCCGCTTTCTTTGGGCATTGAAACGCTTGGCGGCGTTACCACTCATTTAATAGAAAGAAATACCACTATTCCCACAAAAAAGAGCCAGATTTTTACCACTGCAGAAGATAATCAGAGCAGTGTTGAAATACACGTTCTTCAGGGCGAACGTTCCATGTCGCGTGACAATGTAACCCTTGGAAAGTTTCATCTTACCGGGATACCTCCGGCGCCAAGAGGGGTTCCTCAGGTAGAAGTATCTTTTGATCTCGATGCAAACGGCATAATTAACGTACATGCGAAAGATCTTGGGACAGGAAACGAACAGAAAATTACAATAACCGCTTCAACAAAACTGAGCCAGGAAGAAATTGATAAGATGGTCAGAGATGCGCAGAATTACGCCGACCAGGATAAACTGGTGAAAGAAAAGATAGAAATAAAAAACAAGGCGGATAATCTGGCGTATAGCGCAGAAAAAACATTGAAGGACCTGGGCGATAAAGTAGAGAGTGCACAAAAACAGCAGGTAGAAAATGCAATCAAAAATCTGAGAGAAGCAATCAAATTGGAAGACGAAAAAGACATCCAGAAAAAGATGGATGAATTAACAAATATCCTGCAGGAAATCAGTACAAAGATTTATCAGGAAGCTGCAAAGAAAGAAGGCCCACAGACGCCTCCTCACGGCGGCGGTGAACAGGAAGAAAAGGGTGGTGGAAAAGGCAAAGGGGGCGAAGATGATATCATTGACGCCGATTATGAAGTAAAAAATTGATGATACTATTCCTTTGCCGGTGAGGTTCTTCGAAGAATAATGACGGAGGTATTTTATAAAAATACGCTGTCCGCATTAAAGGTTTGCAAAGAAATACCCGTTTTAACGATTGCTTTTGAAAAATCTAATCCCCAACTACTATTTTTATTCTTATTTGAAGAAATGGTAGTTGGGGATTTTGTGTTTCTATACTTAGTGGTTAAGTGGCCAATTGGGATTTTACAGGCTGGTTTGGGTTGTAAACCTGAACCCGCCGGGGTCTTACTCATTCTGTGTAATCTGTGAAATCTGTGGTTTTTCTTTTATTAATTAATGATTTCTACTAATAATGTATGATTCCTTCTCTTTTATCCATTTCCAGATAATTGCCGCATTCATACTTGATATAACTATTGGCGATCCACAATGGCGTTTTCATCCCGTAAGATTGATAGGGAAATCTATTCATTGTATAGAATATATCGTGCGTAGATTGCCTCTGCCGGAAAGGTTGATGGGGTTGTTTTTAACCGGCGGCATTGTGTCCGGCGTGTATATAATCACCTGCGAAATTATGTCCCTTTCTAAACAATGGAACCCGGTATGTCAGGTAATAACGGGAGGTATTATTGTTTATTTTGCGATTTCCATAAAAAATCTGGCAGATGAAGCAAAAAAAGTGATCAACATGCTTCGTATAAATGATTTAAAAAATGCCAGAAGTATGTTATCCCGCATTGTGGGACGCGATACAGCAGATTTAAACAGAGAACAAATAATACGCGCAGCTATAGAAACGGTGGCAGAGAGTTGTGTTGATGGCACTTTAGCGCCATTATTTTATTGTTTCATTGGAGGACCGGTCGCAGCGATGACCTATAGGGCGGTAAACACGCTGGATTCTATGGTTGGATATAAAAACGAAAAATATATAAAGCTTGGATGGGCGTCAGCGAGATTGGATGATATGGCAAACTACATCCCGGCAAGATTATCTGCCTTGTTTATTCCTGTGGCTTCTTTTTTATGCGGGCATGGTTTTCAATCCTCTTTAAGGACGGCTTTTCAGGAAGGAAGAAAACATGAGAGCCTTAATAGCGGAATACCCGAGGCTGCTTTTGCAGGTGCATTGGGGGTTCAACTGGGAGGGCCAAGCACCTATGGGGGTGAAGTTGTGGATAAACCCTATATCGGCGATAATAAAAAACAGTTAACACTGGAATCGCTGGAAATGGCGTTAAGGCTAATGTTTGTCACGTCCGTATTGTTTTTGATAAGCGGATTAAGTTTCATCATGATGGTCCGGGTTTTGGCAACGACGCAGCATTCGAGGTGACATGAAAATGCCGTTCCTGCCCCCTGATTCAGAAGGATAAATTCCAGCAGAAATCAAAAATCCTTTAGCGGGTTCACATGCAATGCGTCTTTCCAAAAATATTGAAATTCCTATACATTAAATTATGAACTGTACTAAGCATTTTTTGGAAACATTAGACCCAAGGGCAAAGATCATATCCCTTTTTTTTATTGTTTCCTGCATGGCCTTAACGCCGATGAGCAGGGCGAAGGATTTTGGAGTATATTTTTTGTTAATACTTGCAATCTTTTTATTTTCCGATATTTCACCAGCCCGGTTATTGCAAAAATTTCATTTTGTCCTGTTTCCCATCACCGTATTGCCTTTTATGCTACTGTTCATTCTTTTTTTAAGAAGAGCATTTATTTGTTATTTTATCAAAGGAAGCTGTTCGGCAGTAAGTATTGCGAAAGAAGAAATATGGACTTTTTTGTGCTTTATAATCAAACTTGATTTATCTATAGTATTCATTGTTGTTGTATCAGTAACTATGTCCTATACAGATTTTTTGAGAGGAGTGGAGAAATTATATATACCACGGGCACTTGTATTACGCATGGTATCTGCTTTGTATCATATCATTCAATTAATCAATAACAGTAAGAGGCTGTTGCGGTTTGAAATGTACCGTTTTATCGGCTTTAAACACCGGAGAAAATTAAAAAAATATATCCCTGCCCCATTTACATTATTTGACAAAAGACCTGATTCTCCCGGAAAAGACCATAGTGTATTATGTATTTGTGCTGGCGGAGAAATGTACAACACGGCGCATTTGCGGTTTTCCTATAAGGATTTTTTGTTTATGATAGGCGTAATCATCATGCTGGTATGCATCGTTTCCGGAGTAATTTATAAAATAGAAAACATTAAAATATCACACTCACATTTATGGCAAAATTTACAGATATGATTACTTCAAAAAGCTAAAGATTCGCGGTTACAATCTCTTTTTATCAACATGAGGCATCGACTCACCGGATATTAAAGGAAGAATTCTGACATGGAAATAAATTCTAATAAAGGACGCGTTTGTTACACAGAAGACATTTGTGCTGACGGCATATGTTGTTTTATGAGCATTCCCAGGAAGCAGAATCATTTGGGCATATGGAAACATATCTTCAGGAAAAGAAGCGCTGCGTATGGCATAAAATTGCTTTATACCGCCCTTCACGCAAAGGATATTGTTTATAATCCATGCAAGTGCCTGGAGTTTTATTTAACATGGAAAGATGACGCATCCGATGATATGCAGATACTATTGCGATGCGCTGCGTATGGTAAAAAGCGCAGGCCGTATGTATGCAAGGCATTTCCCGACAGGAAAGATAGTTTTATGCACGACGTCCCGGCACCTTGTATTTACAACGAGTATATTGCCCCTGAAGAATATGTCAGATTGAAACACACACACGTTTTCCGTCTTTTTTATGCCATCAAAGACGACCAGGCTCTTTTGCGCAAAATCTCTCCCCATTGTTCAGTCGATGATACACGGAAAAGACTAGATCAGTGTAAAGATAGTGTAAAAATAAGTGCCATCTGGAATGAAAAACCTTCGGAATATTTTCTAATAGAAGTACCAAAGGTTCCATCTATTCTCTGCACTTCAGAAGTACACCCCGTAATAAAAACGATACGGCAGGCATACAATCGCTGGACCGGACATATTGAGACATGGCTGGAAAAGCATTATGGCGATAAATGGCATACTTATTTGGAACAGGCGCTTGAAAACGAAGATAACAGGCCTGGCAGAAAAAAGAAGGAGAAAATATTCAAAAGCAAGATGACAAAATGAAACATCCATGAACCTTTGGTTCACAAACATGTAGTAAAATAAATAATCCACAAATTACCACGATTTCCACAGATCAGGAGAAGATTAAAGCGGTTTTTTATCTGCGCTAATCGTTCGACTCACGACGAAGTCTGCGAAATCTGCGGATAAGAATTATTTTAAGGAAGCAAACATTTTACTATGTATACTGTACTATCATATGCACTGCAAATTTTTTCAAAAGAGTAAGGTGTTGCAAAATCGTAAGCCTCTTGATTATTCCTTATGCATAGTATTCAAGCAGTACATTTAGTATCTCTTTTGTGTTTGTTTTGCTTTTATCAAATATTACTTTCCCATAAGGCTCTCTTGGCCCCCATCTGTCAAAGTTTGGTTTGGAAAAAAGAGCGATAGTTTTCGTCCCTACTGCAACTGCAAGATGCATTGGGCCTGAATCAGGAGTTACTATGACCTTACACTTTGATACTAAGGCAGCTACTTCGCGCAATGTGGCATTTTTTATGTATAAGGCAGATCCTATTACCGATTGTATACATTTTTCATTTCCCATCTCTTCTGGCCCTATAAATATTACCATGGGGATATGCCGTGTTCTCAGATTCTCTGCAATAATACCAAAACTTTCCAGATTCCATGCCTTTCCTTTTTTTTGTCTGCCGCCGGTAAATATGCCAATCGGTTTCTTAAATGAATCTCCGAAATGCAATTTGAAGAAATCTTCTGCCCTGAGCTGTTCTTCCGGTTTGAGTATAATTTTGCGTTCATCAAAAGCTGCTATCCCTATTTGTTGCATACATTCCCGGATTTGATCTACCTTGTGACGCGATTGTGGATGTTTAAAAACAGAGGTAAACAATATATTGCCATCGTTTCGCATACACCCGATGCGATGCCTGGTTCCGGATGCATATGTGATATAGGCGCCCAGTGAATTAGTCGCCGTGCTTAGATGAATGGCTGCATCGTACTTTTCTTTTCGAAGTATTGTAATAAGACGCCATAATCGATGCGGAAGCACAGTGTCTATTCGTTTGATAGTATGAATTTGTTTTATGGCATATCCCTCCAGTATGGATTTTGCATGCCTCCCCCCAACAAAACAGAATTGCACATTTGGCAGGGCTTTAATAAGCGCTGATACAGCGGGGGTAACCAGGATAGTATTCCCTAAACGTTGGTTTACGGAAATAAGCAGAATCTTCTTCATTGCATACAGGTTGGGCAAAGGTTCAACGCCAACATGCATCATACGTGAAAGGAAAAGTAAAAAGATACGGCGGATACTGAGTTTCAGGCAGCGCAGAAAACTTGAACGTTTGAAATGTTTCCCGGATAAAGCGAGACCAGATTCATCTTTTAAAACAGGGGTATATTGCTTTTCCATCTTTTCCTTTGATTACTCGTTTAAAAGAATATGTCACAATAAATGACAACTCTTATACCAGGCAAACATTAAGGGTTGATGAAGAAGACATGAAGAAAGCTTAATGTGTAAGGCAATTGATACATCAATCAAGGGAAGCGTTGGTACCGCTTAAGATACGTGTAACTAAAAAACAGGTTAGCGATTGAAATGACTTTTTGGAAGGGTAACTAAAAAAGCGCTGCCTTTTCCTATTGTGCTTTTTACTTCTATTTTTCCTTTATGAAGGTCTGCTATGTTTTTGCAAATACTTAATCCCAGGCCTACCCCTCCGGTATCCCTTGACCTTGAAGCATCTACACGAAAAAACCTGTCAAAAATCTTGTTATGGTCATTTTCGGAAATCCCTATTCCGGAGTCCCTGATTGAAACAATAACTTCATTTTCCAAATCTTTCAGAGAAATGCAAATATTGCCTCCCGGGGAAGTATATTTAATCGCATTATCCAAAAGATTGGAAAACAAACGATAGAGTAATTTTTGATCTCCATCTATTGTAATATTTTCCATCTTACTTATTGTGCAGTCTATTTTTTTAGTTTCTGTAATTACTTGAAACGCTGTGTAAAGTTCACACAGCATTTTTTTAAGATCAACATCATAGAACTCTTGTTTTGCCGCGTCTGTTTTCAGCAAAACCAGTAAATCATTTATCATGTTAATTATTTTTTCATGCTCAATTAAATTATTTTCCAGCAGTTCGCAATATTCTTCCGGGGTTCTTTGTTTTGCAAGCATTACTTCTATTCCGGCTTTTAGAGCAGCAAGCGGCGTTCTTAATTCATGGGAAACATCAGAGGTAAATTGAATAATTTTTCGGAAGGCATCTTCAAGACGGTCTAACATAAGATTAATTGTATCCGTCAATTCTTCTAACTCACTTCCTGTATGTGCGGGTTTAAGTCTTGTATGTAAATTGTATGCCGTTATTGTTTTGGCTGCGTTTGTAATATATCCGACAGGATCAAGGCTTTTTTTGGCGATAAACCAGCCTCCTATGATAGTGATAATAACAATTCCCGGCATTATCACTATTATATCATCCCTGAAATTTTTTAATGTTTTATATGATGGCTTCAGAGAGGTAGCCATCTGTAAAACATATTTCGGGCTGTTATCCTGGAATACGGGTATTGTTAAAAGAAGGAAGCTATCGGTTGAATCTTTTGGTTTGGCGGTATCGAATGTTTCATTTCCATTTTTTGCATTGTTAATTGCTTTTTCAAAAGTTTTTAAAGGGAACTCAATGGAATTTACCGATGTAATGATTGAATTATTTTCTATATCATATAACAATGCTGATATTTTAAAAAAATTTCCCGACGGAAACTTCTTTTTCGATTTCAGTTTTCAGGGCATCCAGATTTAAATTCGTTTCCGTAAAATGTTGTAAAATATCTTCACCTTCATCTAAAAGGATTGCACACATTTCTTTATTAAGTACATAGTATAAACGATAGTATAAGTATATTCCTAAAATGACTACTATTAGCAATACTGAAGTAGCGTACCAGAGTGTTATTTTAAAACCAATTGTTCGGAAAAATTTAATCTCTTTCTTCGAGAACATAGCCGACCCTTCTCACCGTATGTATAATGCCTTTATCAAAATCTTTCTCCAGTTTATTTCTTAAACGACTAATGTGAACATCAATTACATTGCTAAAGCTTTCATAATTGTAATCCCATATGTGCTCAGAAATCATCGTTCTGGTTAAAATCTGTCCTGGGTTTCTCATGAAATATTCAAGAATAGAGAATTCAATGGGCGTTAACTCAATCTTTTGTTTATCCCGGAATACTTTTCTGGTTTTGGGATCAAGTGTTACATTGCCTGTTTTTAAATTTGATACATAATTGTCTGTTCTTCTCCTCATGCAAGCGCGAATACGTGCTAACAGCTCGGAAAAAGAAAAAGGCTTGACTATATAATCGTCAGCTCCAATATCCAGACCGTTTACTTTATCGTTTACGGAATCTATTGCCGTGAGAAATATTGCCGGAGTGTGAATTCCGGTGTTTCTTATTTGTTTCAGTACTTCCTTTCCATTGATTCCCGGAAGCATTATATCTACTACTATGAGGTCATAATTCTCATGTGTCGCCAAATGTAAGCCATCAATACCATTATGCGCTATATCAACAGTATAGGAATTTTCCTCAAGGCCTTGTTTTAAATACTTTGCAATTTTTTTTTCATCTTCTATGATTAAAATTTTCATGGGGATTAACTTTATTATCGGATGCAATATGAAGAGTCTGTATGCCAACAAGCAAAAATGACCGGTGGCAATCTCTGAATCGGGAGGATATGATACCCTTGTTCCACCGTACCTATCAGGAAATCATTGCAGATACGGCTGTTTTTTGCACAGTTCCGGAAAGAGTAAAAAGCCGTATGGAAGAGTTGTTGGCTGGATATTAAAAGGCACTCGATGGAGGCGTTAAAAATTGAGGACACACAATAAAAGTCCAACATTCAAGGACTCGGTGTATACAGTTGACAACTTACACAACATACTGTCATAAAATTGCTTAGGCGACATTATTTCCATTTTCGTAATAAACTCACGTTAGCGAACTTTTAACCGTGTGTATCCCTGATGCTCGCCATAAATATCAGACCAGACGATACCAACGTCCCACAGTTCTCCCTTTTTCATCAGGTTAAGCAATGCTCCAAATTCTTCAATGTTATTCACCCGATACTGCCCTACATATACAAGTACATGGCCTGCCTTAATTCCAACATTCTCCGCAGGACTTTTCTTTTGGACTTCAGAGATTAGCACCCCACCCTTAACCCACCATAAATTCAATTGTTGCGCAAGCTGCGGGGTTAGGTCCTGGACGTAAAGCCCAAGTTTCTCCAAGGCAAGCTTTTCCGCCGAAGGCATTGGAGCCTTTTCAAGGCTAACCGACAACTCCATTTCCTGACCATTGCGATTAATGGTAATAATTAATTTATCACCTGCATCCTTTTTCAGAATATATTTTTCAAAATCAAGCACATCAAAGATTCTTTTCGAATCAATCTTTATAATACAATCTCCGGTTTTTATTTTTGCCTTATGTGCCGGACTTTCCTTTTCAACGGAAGTGACCAGTATACCATTTGAAACATAGCCCTGCTCCTCTACTTGTGCGCCAAACCATATTTTATTAATCTCCCTGAAGTTAAATAGTTTGACAAGTGTTTCACGAACCTTATCCACAGGAATGGCAAACCCTATACCCTGCGCATGATTTACGATTGCCGTGTTTATCCCGATAAGTTCTCCGTCAATATTAATCAAAGGCCCTCCGCTGTTTCCCGGGTTTATCAAGGCGTCTGTTTGAATAAGCCCGTTATATTCGAGGTTGCCATATTCCCCGCTAAAAGTAAAAGTACGGTTCTTTGCGCTTAGAACACCGATAGTTACCGAATTTTCCAGACCAAACGGGTTACCCAGGGCAATCACCGTTTCGCCGATCATAAGGTCCTTTGACGTGCCCATTTTAACATAAGGAAGCGGGCTTTCTGATTCTATTTTTAACACGGCAAGATCGGTCACAGGATCAGAACTAATCATAGTAGCCTCGTAGTTTTTGCCATCTGCCAGCCTTACATTAAGCTTTGAAGCCCGGCTTACAACATGTTCGTTTGTTACGATATAACCGTCCTCATCAATAATTACCCCTGAACCCAAAGGCTTTTCTACTACCTTCCGTTGACTCTTATTAAAATAATCATTAAAAAATTGTTCAAATAATTCGCTCCTGAACCCAAAAAAAGGATCTCCGTACCGTTGTTTAATAAATCTTTCCGTGCTGATATTAGCAACTGCAGCGCTTGTCTTTTCCACGGCAACGACCACAGGCGTCCTGCGGTTAGAATGCTCATTTAAAGCAAATGCCGCATTATTTGACAATAATGCGGCATTTGCACATATGAAGACAATAAAATTGAAAAGAGAAAACAATTGATGCTTCATCCGAATATCTTCTTATAAATTAAAAACCATTTTTTATGTTACTCAGTGAAAACTGCCGTGTGGGCTGCTGCCCGGTGGCTTGCCGTGCATACCTCCTCCGCCGTATTCACCGGGAATCTGGTCTTTTGTTGTATTCAACACATCTATTGCTTCCTTTAAATTCCTTTCGACTGCCTGCATGGTAAAATCATCTTCTTTTCTCATAAGCTTCGCTACCTTATCTTTACCGATAACGTAGATACATTCGGAATTTTTACTCTTTGCATAATAGTTATTTTCATCCTTCTTTTTTCCGATATAAAGGACTTCATCACGTTCACCCAAGCCAATGATAATAGACAGTTGCGGTTCATCTAATGCAAACTGTGTCAGATTTGTTGCTTTGTACTGTTCTATATATTCACCCGTCAGTCTTTCAAGGTTATGGACATAATATTCCACTTCCCGGCTTTGAAAGTCTTTTACATCGTAATTTTTTAACGTCCAAAAATTATCCGCCTTTTCTATCTGTATTTCCCTGTCAGGATAGACGAGGGTAAGTTTTCTCACATCCATCCTTTCAAAATCTAAAATCTTTGTCGGGGCTAACTCGGCATTAAAATCCCTTATTTTTGGCCAGGACAACTCAAATACCAAATTAACTCCGTCAATCATAGCATATGAATTGTCCATATCTCCCCCCCCAACAGTATTCCCTATCAACAATGTTTTTGTCTCAATGATTTTGTTAATAGTGTCTTTCGCATCAGTTGCTATATTTTGTTTTTCAGATTTTTGATTAATAATTTTTTCGTATGTCACGTGAATTTTCATTCTTGGATTATCCAAACCGAAAACACTAAGATCCGAGGGGTTTTCCGCAACATAATTTTCCGCTTTTAAGAAAGAGAGATCCCATACGATTTGATTCACCTTGTCTGCATCAGCACGCGCCTGAATCGGTTTGCTTAGTTCCCAAATAGCATTACCTTCTTCGTCTGTTTTATTCGTTTTTTCACATAAAAAAGTGCGGTCTGTTTTTTCAATTACAATCTTCTTAACCAGTTCTTTATCAAAATCGCAGACCAATCTGTCTCTGAAAGCAATCAGCGCATTTTCAAGCTTGTCATAAAATTCAACCGTTGAAACGGTATATACCGGATCTTCATCTACCCGCTTTACATAACATTTATTACCTTCGGGCAATTTATTTCCCACATAAAATCTTGACAATTCTTTATTTTCTTCTTTTATCACGGAAACCTCAAATACAGGATCTTTTAACCCATATACTGATAAATCTTCCGGTTTGTCAGAAACAAAGTCTACTATTTCAAGAGTTTTAATTTTCTCAATAAAATTCCTGGCACTGTCCTGATCCGCATAAATATCAATTGGTTTTCTGATAACCCAGTCAAGCTCCAGTGATTTTTCGATGGATATCGTATCTTTTTTTGTTTTAAATTCCAGCTTGTTCACTCCATACGAACCGTAAGAATCAAACCTCACTAAAACCCTATCTCTCAGATCGTTTGGTTTCTTTTTGATTTCAGCAAGAATATTATCCTTTAGCAAAAAAATACTTTTCTCATCTACACGCTTAGCATACACTTTGTTATCAAGTGAGTATCCGAAAATGACCGATTGATCATGTCCCCGTTCAGTAACTGTAACCATATATGCCGGATTATCCAGCCCGAACTTGGACAGCTCTACTTCTCCTTCCGGAAGAAAATCCTCCCGATCGATTTCGAGATTTTTAAGTTTTGCGATGATATCTCTTACCTTTTGCAAATCAGCCAGGTCGTCAAGAGGTTCCTTAATTCTCCAAAACTCTCTGTCTTTCTCACAAACAATGTTATATTCTTTTGTTTTTATTTGCAGTCGCGTAACCGCTTCTTTGTCAAAGGTAAAGACCCACTTGCTTCTTAAATCAAGAATGCTTTTATTGATTTTTTCCAGCAAGCTACCCGGTACAACAAAAACTTCATCATTTGTGTCAAGTTTAATATATACATTATCGCCCGCCGCAAGTCTTTCTCCAATGAATACGGTGTATTTATTGCTTGGCCCTGTTATCTGTATTTTGTCCGGACTGGTTTTTACACTTGTGTACATCGTGATATAGTTCTCTTGTTTATCAAAACCATAATATTTTAAGTCAAATGGTTTGTCTCCTTCTTTTTCAAATGAGCCTACTTTCGACATAAACTCAAACTCGGAGAGAATACTTGAGACCTCAGAATTATTTGCACGCAGCCTGTAAGGTTCCACAATAAACCAAAAACCATTCTCAGCTTTTTCCAGTACTATTTTACCGGTTTCGTTCTTTAATTCTATCTTGTTCACCAGTGACGCTTTGAAATATGGCAGCACCTTTTTTTGTAACCGCTCCCACTCCTCTTGGGGCAGTTGCTTTTTTTCATAAACAAATATATACGTTATGCCTATAATTGCAATTATTAAGAGAATTATGGTAGTTTTAAATTTCATTGCTTAACTATTTCCTCCCACGAAGAATAAACTCTAATCAGAAGCGACTGCCACATAAATAATTTTGCCTTATATAAAAATGTATGAAATACAAAGGTCACACATTATTAAAAATCCAGACAACATGGATAAACACCAATCACCTGGGAATTGCCGTTCATTCCTAACGACGTCTTTTCCACCACACGATACCGCCAATAACTATCGGAACCAAAGGAATACCAGCAATTGAAACCCAAAAAATAACTTTCATTTGTTCTGGGTGAATCACCGCCTTACGGAAATCAGCATCTTTGGCGGAAATACCTAATTGTGTCTCCTTCTTAGCAAGCCAATTAATTGAATTACGCACTAAATCATGATTGCCGGGATTATCTCCAAACTCGTTTGTGGCAAAGTCCACATCTCCAAAAACAACCAGCCTTGCACCTGTTGGTTTTGCATTCGGGTCGTTTGCCATTGCAGGGTGCGCCTGTGTGACGCTTTTCGGCAATTCTTTCACCTGGGATGCCGCCGCCAGAGAAATAGGACTTAATACATCTGTTTCCATGTTTTTCTCTGGTTTTTTATATTTCAAATCCGCAATATCTGTTTCTCCCCAGGCGCTATCGGGCGCGTACATCAATACCTTAGCCTCATACGGCATTTGGTCATTCGGAGGGGCGGCATCTATGGAACATGCGCCGTAAAGTATCGTATTGTAATTTTTCAAATCGTCGGTAATTCTGTGGTCGCCATATTCTTCATTTTTTACATAAATCTCTGCAACCGTTTGTATACCAAACAGCGGCATCTTTACAGTATTATAAATTACAATGTCATCACGAACTACCATGCCATATTCTCCCAAAAGAGTTCCGAAACCGGTAGTGATATTGGGTGGAACTGCGGGTTCCAGCATGAGCAGCAAATTCCCTCTGTTTTCCAGATAATTTCTTATAATATTCAGCTCTTCTGTCAGATATGCCTTGGAAGGTCCCGCAACAATCAACACGTCGCAGTCATCAGGGATTTTCTTTTTATCCATGATATTCAAAGGCGCTACGCGACAGTTGTCACGTTTCAGGGCATTTGCGATTCCGGAAATACCGACCCTGTCGTAATCGTCAAATTGGCGTTCACCGTGCCCCTGAACAAAATAAATCGTTGTTTGTTTTTCCTGTGTAACGTTGAGGATTGCCCCCGTAAAAGCTTCTTCTCCTTTAAACCTAAAAGGATATTGCCGCTCCATCACGTCACTCTGTTGTACATGCTTGCTATATTCCCCGCATTCAAACACAACAGAATTTAATTGAAGGTCACTGATTTTCAGGCGCATTGCTAATTCTTCCACCTTGCTGCGACTTCTCAGTGGGTCAATATTTTCAATCTTTATTTTTTCTGTGTTGTTATGCGCGTATTCTTTCAAAATGTCTACAATTTGCTCAAAAAACATCTCGCCCTGATTGAAGAGAGTGGTGATCACGACAGGTTTATCGAGATTCTTAAGTATATTTTTTGTTTTTTGTGAGAGAGTATATTTCCCGGTAAGTGTAAGATCAAACCTTACATAGTGCCTATGGTTAAGGAAGCCAACAATTGCAAAAATACTTGCGGCAAAAATCGACATGACCGCTACGTTTGTTCCGACAAGGGCTTTTCTCTTGGACGCTTCCGTAGAAAACCACTTGTTTCTCATCGCTTTTAAAATACTAAACCCAATAATGATAGCACTACCAATACCCGTGGGCACTACCGAAGACACACTCCAGCCATTTAATATCCTGGATAACCCAAAACCGGATATTGCTGCAATAATTCCGGCTAATATGATATAACCACTGTACAAATCAATCCAATCTTTCTTTTTATCACTCACAGCACTCATCTCCATCTCCTGCTTTCAACAATGCGTACGACAATGAATAAAAGTAACGTCGAAAAACTAAAGTAATAGACTATATCTCTTGTATCCACAATCCCTTTAGTAAATGTTTCCCAGTGATCATACGTGCCGATATACCGTAAAGTACTATAAAGCCACCCTTCGTTTTCCGCACTTGCCAATCCAATTACCAGCAATATAAGTAACGCTACAATACCGGTAACCGCCGCAACAATTTGATTTTTTGTTACTGCAGAAACGAGCATACCGACAGAGACAAACAGCCCCCCCATTAACACCAATCCAATATAACTGGCAATTATTGCACCATAATCGGGGGAACCCACCCATGCCAGAAAAATAATATAAAATGCCGTTGGAGCAATCATGATATTATATAATGCCCATGCTGCCAGGAATTTTCCAAAAACCACTGCAAAATCGGTAATCGGTGCCGTCATGAGCGGTTCAACCGTCCCGGTTTTATTTTCCTCTGCCAGCAATCGCATCGTAATGACGGGGGTGAGAATGGAGAGAATGAATTGTGTATATGCCAGGCTGTATCTCAATGTTGTTTCCTGCGTTATACCCAACATAATTGAGAAAAAATAACCCGAAAACACCATAAATACCGCGATAATAACGTAGGCGATTGGGGAAAGAAAATATGCATTGATTTCTCTTTCAAAGATAGTACCTGTGCTTGTCATTTACAACACCACCTCCTTTTCTTTCGTAGTAATCTGATGGAATATTTCTTCAAGTGTTATTGCATCTTGCCTCATATCCCTGATAATTCCATTATTTTTCACTATGCTTAAAAATACTTCTTCCCGAATATCGGAATCTCTTTCCGTTTCAATTGAATATTTATTAATTTCACCTTTGTCACGCCAAGTGATCTTTTTTACGCCTTTTATAACTGATAAAGCATCCTTGACCTTTTCACCATTTCCACGCACTTCGAGTTCAATGAGGTTTCCGCCTTTGAGTTGGTCACCTAAATTTGACGGCGTATCCATAGCAACGATCTTTCCCTTATTTATAATAATCACACGTCCGCAAATCATCTCTACTTCCGGAAGTATATGGGTAGATAGCAGGATGGTATGTTTTTCACCCAATTCCCTGATAAGCTGCCTGACCTGCCTTATTTGATTTGGATCAAGCCCGATTGTCGGTTCGTCAAGAATAAGGATTTTAGGGTCATGTACCAGGGTATCTGCCAATCCTACCCTTTGCCGGTACCCCTTTGAAAGAGTGCCGATAATTTGTTTTTTTACATCCTGAATTCTACATTTTTCTATACATTCCGCAATTTTTGTTTTACGTTCACGATATGGCACTTTTTTTAATTTCGCACGAAACGTAAGGTATTCGTTAACCCGCATTTCCGGGTACAGGGGTACATTTTCCGGCAAATACCCGATTAATTTACGCACGTTTATTGAATCCCGAAAAACATCGTATCCATCTACTACCGCAGTGCCTGAAGTCGCCGGCATATAACAGGTCAGGATACGCATTGTAGTCGTTTTGCCTGCGCCATTTGGACCCAAAAGCCCTAATATTTCACCCTGATTCACCTCAAAAGAAATGTCATTAACCGCATAAACATCTGCATACCGCTTCGCCAAATGTTCAACCTTTATCATTATTCTCACCCCCTCATATTTATATCAAACAGCAGAAAACGTCCCGAAAAGTTACATACATTCATGGCCAGTAATGTTTCGTTTAAATGTCTACATCATCATTATCATTGCCGCAACAACAAAGCAAGTTTCGCAATAGTAGATTTTGTTGTTTACAAATAGTTACCAACTGCTCATACAGTGGTTTTAATTAGGACAACCCGGCCATTGCTACATTGCCTGATTGGATTACAAAAAAAGGTTTTTGGCAATTTTGCCGTATATTTTGGGTCAGCCTGGATGCGAGGCCGTGGATATGTTAAATCATTTTAGGTGGGCAGCACATTGCATTAAATCAAAAAAACTTTCGTTATCTGCTCTAAAACCATTTCAGATAAACACAACTCACCAATTTAAAAAAATTTTTACACTGTTGGGTTAATTACCCTATAAGACAAAAAACATCATTCCCCTATTTTTTCTCTTCGTCATTTAACATTATTTTATTTTGCATTAATTCCGCAAAAGCAATTTCAACCGGGTCATCGATTTCCGTTTCAATATAGGGCTCCGCCTTTTTTGTTAGCTGCCTTGCCCTGCTAATAATTAGAGTTGTCAACCGTAACGGACCGCCTACTTGATTTATTAACGTGTCCAGACTTTTGTAATTCATAAAAACATCCTTAAAAAAGAATATGTTCCAGGATTTTCATAAAAATAAAAATTTTGAGAACTGTATGTATTTAAATAAGATACGGCGAGGGAGTAAATGTTATACTCAAAGTCTTTTTTGTCAAGAAAAAATAAGGCTTTTAAAAATATCTTGAGAAATAATGAACAACATAGTATATTTTGTCTCATTTATACCTTCTTCCTGATAATTAGCTGAGGGGACGACTATGACAAAGATATACGATGACATCACTGCTACAATTGGCAACACGCCATTAGTCAGATTGAATAAAATATCAAAAGGGCTGGACTGCATTATCACTGCTAAGATGGAGTCTTTCAACCCCATGGCGAGTGTAAAAGACCGCATTGGAATCGCCATGATTGAGGCCGGCGAAAAGGCAGGATTGATAAAAAAAGACACAGTTCTGATAGAACCTACCTCTGGCAATACAGGAATTGCCTTGGCTTTTGTAGCTGCCGCCAGAGATTATAAATTAATTTTAACAATGCCAGATACGATGAGCCTGGAACGCCGGGAGCTTTTGAAGGCTTTTGGGGCCGAAATTGTATTAACACCAGGATCGGAAGGTATGAAGGGGGCGATTAATAAAGCAGAAGAAATGCTTCAAAATATTCCCAATTCATTCATGCCGCAACAATTTAAAAATGATGCAAATCCGGAAATACACCGCAAAACGACTGCAGAAGAAATTTGGAATGATACCGATGGACAAATCGATATTTTTGTAGGTGGTGTTGGCACAGGGGGCACCATTACCGGGGTTGGCGAGGTCATTAAAAAAAGAAAACCTTCATTAAAAGTAATCGCCGTGGAACCCTCAGGTTCTGCTGTACTTTCCGGTGGAAAACCGGGACCTCACAAAATACAGGGACTTGGTGCAGGCTTTGTACCTGAAATTCTTAATACAAAAATAATCGATGAAATTGTTAAGGTGGAAAACGAACAGGCGTTTGCCTTATCGCGCCAACTTGCACGTGATGAAGGAATTTTAGTGGGTATTTCTTCAGGCGCCGCAGCGTATGCCGCACTGCAGGTCGCAGCAAGGCCTGAAAACAAAGGAAAGCTATTGGTGGTAGTATTCCCTGACACCGGCGAAAGATATCTATCCACCGTATTGTTTAAGGAACTTTAATGTTTGGCCGATTAAGAGAGGACATTGATGCCGTTTTCCAAAATGACCCCGCTGCAAAAAGCAAATTTGAAATAGTTTTCTGTTATCCCGGATTACATGCTTTATGGCTATTCAGGATATCTTCATTTTTCTGGAAGAAACAATGGTATTTCACCGCCCGTTTTCTTTCCCACATTAATCGTTTTTTAACAGGGATAGAAATCCATCCGGCCGCACAAATCGGACGAGGAGTTTTTATAGACCACGGCATGGGAGTCGTTATCGGAGAAACGGCAACGGTCGGCGATGGTTGTCTTATTTACAAGGGAGTAGTGCTTGGAGGGACATCTTTTGAAAAGACAAAGAGACATCCAACGTTAGGAAAAAAGGTCATTGTAGGCTCAAATGCTTGTGTTTTAGGCAATATTTCCATAGGAGATAATGTACGCATAGGTTCCGGTTCGGTAGTAGTAAAAGACGTCCCCGCTAATGCTACGGTGGTAGGTGTACCCGGAAGAATTATCGAAAGAAGCAAAAACAAGGATCACGAGGTAATGTTAGACCATGGACAACTGCCCGATCCGATTGCAGAGGCCTTTAGAGCGCTAATTAAAGAAAACAATAAACTTCTAACGCGTATCAAAAAATTGGAGGAAAGTTTAAATATTGTAAGCAATGACAATAGCCGGGAATCTAACACAGAATCAATAATCATGACAACATTTATGAAAAATTACCATAATGGCGAGGGGATCTAATATACACTTGTATTATTCTTTATGCAACCACTGCCGGAATATAGAACAGCATATCTCTTTTGAACCTTTCACCAGAGTAGGGGCGAAGCATTTGCCCCCTTGGGCATGAACGCATTTATAACAATTTATAGCAAATGCTCCGCCCCTGCATTATGCAGCAAACACCGCTATTCTCTATTGTAGATGACATCAAAATATGTCTTATAATTTCGTTATTACCGTTGTTAAGGGAAGCCGTCAGGATCCCGTTTTTTTTAAAAGGAGGAATTAACTATCATGGGCTGGGGAATGAAGAATCGTTTGTCTCAACTGATTAAACCAAATGGGCGCTGTATGTACTTGCCAATCGACCATGGTTATTTTCAGGGACCCACAACAAAGTTAGAGAAGCCAGGAGAAACCATTAAACCAATTCTAGAATATAGCGACGCCCTTTTCTGTACCAGAGGTGTATTGCGTGCCTGTATAGACCCTCAGCAAAGCAAGCCCATTATTTTAAGGATCTCTGGTGGCACCAGCATGGTGGGCAAAGATCTTGCCAACGAGGAAATCACCACATCAATGGAAGAGGCTCTCCGCCTTAATGTTTCAGGCGTCGGTCTTTCTGTATTTATTGGCAGCGATTATGAGAAGCAAACGTTATTAAATTTGGCAAAAGTTGTTAATGAAGCGGAAAGATACGGCATGCCGGTAATGGCAGTGACTGCGGTTGGAAAAGAGCTGGAAAAACGGGATGCGCGTTATCTTGCGCTGTGTTGCCGCATATGCGCCGAATTGGGTGCAAAGGTTGTAAAAACTTACTGGTGCGAAAATTTTGATAAAGTCACGAGTGGTTGTCCCGTCCCGGTCGTCATGGCAGGAGGCCCAAAGGTAGGTTCTGACCGTGAGGTTTTTGAATTCGTTCATGATGGTATGCAAAAAGGCTCAATAGGTATAAATCTGGGCAGAAACATCTGGCAAAATGAACGCCCTGTTCCCATGATCAAGGCTTTACGGGCCATCGTTCATGAAAATGCCAGCGTGGATGAAGCTGACGCAATATTTAACAAAACCAAATAATAATAAGACATTTTAGGAGTCTGGTATTTTTTATTATCCAGTCGGCAATCGGCAGATTGCCGACTGGATACTGCGCACGGTAGCGCGCAAACCCACCATTTCACAATGTACATCCTGCGTTATAACGACCATAAGAAAAGGGGCATTATATGCGAGTAGCAATGTATTACAACAACAATGACGTCAGAATAGAAGAAATGCCAACTCCACAAATAGGGCCGGGCGAGTTATTGGTAAAAATATTCGCAAGCGGTATATGTGGCAGCGATGTAATGGAATGGTACCGCATTAAAAAGGCGCCTTTGGTTTTGGGTCACGAAATTGCAGGAGAAATAGTCGCCATTGGCGATGCCGTTAAACAATTTAAAGTTGGCGACAGAGTTACCGTTGCACACCATGTTCCATGCAACACCTGCCATTATTGCCTGAATGGACATCATTCCGTGTGCGATACTTTACGCACTACCAATTTTTATCCCGGTGGTTTTGCAGAATTTCTGCGTGTTCCACAAATCAATGTTGATCGCGGAACTTTTATTCTTCCCCAGGAGATGTCTTATGATGAGGGAACCTTTGTAGAACCTTTGGCATGTTCAATTCGCGGACAACGACTGTCCAATTTTAAACCCGGACAAAGTCTGCTCGTTATCGGCAGCGGCATATCGGGATTATTACATATTCAATTGGCGAGAGCGCTTGGCGCAGGCAAAATATTTGCAACGGACATAAACGAATATCGCCTGAAATTTGCAAAAAAAATAGGGGCAGATATCGCAATTAACGCAAAAGAAGATGTGCCTTCCATTATCCGCAAAGATAATAATGGAAGATTGGCAGATTTGGCGATTGTGTGTACAGGAGCAATATCCGCAACAGAACAGGCCTTTCATTCCATAGAAAGGGGAGGGACTATCCTCTTTTTTGCACCAACGGAACCCGGGGTAAAAATCCCTATTGACCTATGGAATCTTTGGCGTAATTGTAATTCTATTGTTATGTCCTATGCTGGCCCTCCTGCTGATATGGCGGTTGCAATTGAATTAATACGGACAGGTAGAATTGCCGTAAATGATCTGATAACTCATAAACTACCGCTAAATGACGCTGCAAAGGGATTTAAACTGGTAGCCGACGCAAAGGAATCCGTGAAAGTAATTATAGCGCCCTAAAAGTAAACCAGTTTAAAATCGATAATCACCAGTAGGCAGTCGTACAAGATTACAGACTGGAGATTGAGTATTGAGTACCTCTGATCGCACCATTAAAAATTTTGGAAAAACGTGCGAAGAAATAACTTTTACGGTACTAAGAAGGGATAATTAATCAATAACCAGACTAATGCGCTTGTGCATTTGAGCAGTTTGCGAGAGACCGGAAACGTTTTCTTTTATATCCTGTTGATCAGGCTGTATGGATAATGACTTTTCCCACATTTTCCGCGCCTTTGCAGGATTATTCGTCACTTTGTAACAATTCCCCAGTAAATTATACAGCGGCACAGCTTCATCCCCGACTTTGTTCTCCGACCAAAGAGAATCAACAAAATCTGTCGCTTCCTTTGTTCTCACATACTCTTCTAAAATGTGAACCGCATCATCATATTTCTGTTGTTTATAATAAAGTCTTCCAAGGTTATAATATGCGTCTAAATATGCTGTATCCAACCGGATTGCCATTACAAAAAATGATTCGGCCTGTTTATCAAAATCCGTTTTTAAGCAACACTCGCCAAGCAGATTATAGGCCTCTGCGTTATTCGTGTCTTCCAGCACCGCTTCCCTGAGATGGTGCATTGCCCGAGGATAATCTTCTTCTCCCTTGTATACAATGCCAAGCAAGTAATGCACCTCGTAATTGGCAATCTCTTTTTTCATAAAATAGAGCAAAATCCCCTTCGCTTTTGAAATTTCATTGCTTTTTATCAGCAGTTTTGAGATATTCACCGCGGCAGAAGTACTATCCGGCTGCAATCTCAATGATTCGGCAAAAAACGCTTTAGCGTCCTCTTCATTACCGTTTTTAGCGCAACATATTCCCATAAGATTATACGTATCCGCATCTTCCGGATTCGCCACTACAACCTCCTTAAAATGCGAAAGAGCCATACTGTATTCTTCCCGGTCCATATACAGAAAAGCAAGGTTATAATGAACGTCTATTAAATCAAAATCAATGTGTAATGCTTGCCTGAAATTTTCAATTGCTTCGGAATAGTTATGGTTTCTTGTGTAATAAATACCGAGAAGATTAAAACCCTCTGCGTAATTGGGGTCTGCATCCACTGCTGCTTTTAGATATTTAAACGCCATACCCCAATCATCTTTTTCTATCAGGTCCTTCGCGCGCGAAACATTTATTTCAAAATCTGTATTGCCATTTAGAGCGCTGCTTTCTTCAACAATAAACATGGTTAGTTTCCTTTAAATTAAGAGATATTCCTGTAAAATACGCAAAATAATTACCTCAAACTGTACCACAGTGCACAATTAATCTGCGTCTTCAACTGCCTCCCTTTTTGCTATAAATTTTTCTTGAAAACGAAAATCCTCTCCAATATGCCTCCATTTTTGCGCAACTTTTACCAACTCATTTTTGGATACTTTTGAAGACTCTCTATTCTGGGATTGGATCTTTTCATAAACTTCTTCCCTGTGAATCTCAATGTCCTTTGGAGCGATAATTCCCAATTTCACCTGTCTTCCCTGAAATTCTAAAACGGTAATTTTTATCTCATCACCTATGGTTATGCTTTCTCCCAACTTCCTTGTTAGTATAAGCATCGCTTCTCCTCTATTGAAAGTGTATAAAAATAACGTACCGTGCAGTAAACGTATATCTCTTTCCCCAAGACCTTTTTGAAGAACAAAGAAAGAAACTGGCTGCAAATAATAGAATACTATTCGTATTAAACTGCCTGTAAGCGTCCGGGCAGAGGCGCATCATAGTAAAGCAATGCGTCTGCATCTCATAATAACATTTATTATGGTTGTGCACCCGAACAACGCAGGGGTATATTCAATTAAGCATTTTTTTGCACAAGCGGATAATGTAATGCGTAATAATCATCTGTTAATACGAATTGCTTCCCCTTGTTGTTTATCATATTTACAAGTATAGGCCCTTTCAGGTTTATGGTTACATTGGAAGCATCATCTCCAATGTTTACTATACAAAATATTTCAACCTTTTCCTTGTTGCCCATCTCCAACGCTGAGACATCATCAATCTTTTTCAATGGGTCATAGTCGGTGAAAAGAGGAACCGGGTTTATGACGGGTAACGCAACAAGGGGGTTATCAACCGAAACCAACCATTCAAAAGGCCGGCAGTCAGGAAAATTAACAAGAATGAACTGTTTAAGCTCTTCGTACCCTACAATGCCGTCTTCAAACCTGATAATATCTTCTTTGTTATAACCTAACTCACCCAACTTTTCCGTTTTTAATGTCTCCATTTTCTTCTGCTCCATTTTTGTTTTTACCTCCTATAAAAAATAAGGTTAAAGAGATTTATATGCTACGTGGCGGTTAATTAAGCAAACACAATACCATTTGTAAACAAGTAAAATCAATAACCACACAAAGCCGCTTATGTAATTGTGAGAATAGGAGTTATAAAACTTTAAAATAACGATAGGCTCTGTAGCAACAAGGGATGAGATTTTTTACTTTGGAGAGAGTACGGGCAATAACGTTGAAATTATTTACCCATGATGTTGATAATTTAGACAATCTATCCGCCAATAAAATCTAGCAATGACGGCTGAATAATCCTGGCGCCGGTCTGCAGTGCTGCTTGCAGCACATTTTCCTGATTTTTTAATTCTGTGATTAAGGATGCTAAATCAGCATCTTCGGTATAAGAGATTAATTCTTTCAGCGCTATTTTCGAGTTTTCGACTCTATTTTCCGTTATTGCCAATCTATCGACTTTTGCGCCAAACTTTGTAATCTCTGTCAGTACGTTATTATTTGCCGTTTCAAAATTTTTCTTCTGTGATAAAAAAGCGTCTGTATCAAAATCGCTTTTTTTCAATTCGTCGCGTAAATTTATAAGATTTGCAAATATGCCGTTTTCCATAAACAGCTTTCCGCCAGGCTGGTTCACTTGTATAAATGTATTGCTCCCTATCTGATATTGTATTGTTTCATTATTGCCATCATACTTTACGCCTGTTATCTCACCGCCTGAATCTCTTGTCGCTCTGAAGGGGGCAGTTAAGGTTTTTGTTCCCGAGAAAAGATACCGTCCGTTGCTATCCGTTATGTTTGAGAATTGAATAATTGTCTCCATTAACTCATCAATCTCGCTTGCAATAATTCCCCTTTCACTATCCCCAAGCGTACCATCCGCCGCCTGCACCGTTTTGGTCTGAATCTTCACCATAATGTCCTGTATGTTTTCCAATGCATCGAAGATGAAGTTTATTTTATCTCTCGCATGTTTAATAGCGTCTAAATATTGCTGTAATTCATTTTCCCCGGATTTAAATCCAAGTAATTTTCTCGTGCTTACAGGATCATCTGATGCGCGGTTTATCTGCTTACCGCTGGAAAGCTTTTCCTGTATCTCCTGCATTTTCTTGTAATTTAGCTGGATGTTAGAAAGCGTCGTATTACTTAAACTCGCCTGCGTAACTCTAAAAGACATGGCGTCATCCTCCACAACTCATTAAAATTATTCTACCGGTGTCCCGCATTTCACTTTAGTACGAAAGACCACTCAACCCGCCGTTACAATGAATTTAATAAGGTATTTATTAATCTGTCAACGGTTGATATATATTTTGCCGACGCCTGATACGCCTGTTGAAATCGTATCAGGGTAACCAGTTCTTCATCAATATTTACCCCGGAAACCTCTTCTCTTCTGTTCTGAAGACTCCCCTCCAATGCCGTATACTTCTCCTCAGACTTATATGCACTATTCGCCTCTTCTCCTAATGCCGCGGCAATTTGATGTAAATAATCAGATAAGGTAGTATTTCCAACAATACTGTTATCATTTTGTAATGCGGATAAACGCAAGGCATTTGTATTATCCCCTGATTCACCTATAGATGTTGCAATTAGTGTTACATCCTCCCGTATCCTTTTTTCAACATCAATATCCGAAGCATCTTTACCGCTAAAAAAGTATTAATTCCCAAAGCAGCCAGCAAGTCAGTTTCATCAGAATCATTTATAACATCTATATCAAATGTATCTCCTGTATTAATATCACCAGCCGAAAACGAAACAGAAACACCATTTGCAACCGCAAGTGTATTGCCAGGAGTGTAACCTTCACCTACATCAAGTGTAGCAATAAGATTTGAACCGCTATCCCTGACTTCAACCTGAAGACCTGACGTAGTTCCAATTGTGCCGCCTGCCCCCAAAGCTGTGAATGTATATACATCATTTGTACTTCCATTGTATATACCCCTGAAATTGAAGGCGTTGTTGTTCCTGTAATTCCAGTGGTTTGAGGATTCGGGTCCAATGCATAAGAAAAATTAAATTTATACCCGGAGTCTGCGGTAATCTGCAATTTGCCGTCTGAAATAGCATGCGGATAAACGCAAGGCATTTGTATTATCCCCTGATTCACCTATAGATGTTGCAATTAGTGTTACATCCTCCCGTATCCTTTTTTCAATATTAATATCCGAAGCATCTTTACCGCTAAAAAAAGTATTAATTCCCAAAGCAGCAAGCAAGTCAGTTTCATCAGAATCATTTATAACATCTATATCAAATGTATCTCCTGTATTAATATCACCTGCCGAAAACGAGACAGAAACACCATTTGCAACCGCAAGGGTATTGCCAGGAGTATATCCTTCACCTACATCAAGTGTAGCAATAAGATTTGAACCGCTATCCCTGACTTCAACCTGAAGACCTGACGTAGTCCCTATTGTGCCGCCTGCCCCTAAAGCTGTGAATGTATATACATCATTTGTACTTCCATTGTATATACCCGAAATTGAAGGCGTTGTTGTTCCTGTAATTCCAGTGGTTTGAGGATTCGGGTCCAATGCATAAGAAAAATTAAATTTATACCCGGAGTCTGCGGTAATCTGCAATTTGCCGTCTGAAATAGCAGAGGAAAGATTTGTTATCCCATCAATATCAGCGCTTAATTTTGTAAGCGAATCATTTGCTACATCCACCGTAATTTTGTTTTTGACCTCTTCCCCTGTACTCGTATTTATTACCGTAACATATATATCTCCGCTCGATGGTGCAAAAGGCAGCCCCAGACCCGCAGTATTCAATGCCTTAGTTGCGTCCGTCACCTTATTTGTCCCAAGTACCGTTGTAAACCCGCCGTCTGTGCCTACGCCTTCACTATGAATCGCATTAAATTTCTTTATAAGCGCGGTTGCAAAGGTATCCAGTTTAGCATCGTATGCAGGCAACGTGTTGTTATACATCTCCAACAAACCGCTCAATTCACCGCCAGTAGGTTTGTGTTTCGAACTTCCATAGCTGGTAATATTGAGCTTGCCACTTGAATCTACGCGGGATTCAAGGGTTAACGCATTTGAACCACTCACCAGGACTCCACCTGCAATCATCACATCTATCATGCCGTTCTTCTGCGTCCTTGTTGTGACGTCCAAAAACTTGCTGATTTCGCCGAGGAGCGTCTCTCTTTTGTCCAACAGGTCATTCGGCTCCCCGCCTGTTGTTTGCAGCGAGTGGATTTCCTTATTAAGGTCAACGATATCTTTCGCCAGCCCGTTTACTTCATTAAGTTTGGATTCCACGGATTGTTTGACAAATTCCTTCATCATGCCCAGCTCGTCAACTATTGCACGTATGGATTCGGTCATGGTAATCGCCTTTTCCACAAGCACAGAGCGTGAACTGGTACTCTCGTCCTGCGAAAGGTCGTTCACAAATTTAAAGAAGCTTGTCAAGGAATTGCTTATACTGGCATCGCTTAATTCGTTAAATACCGTTTCAAGTTCTCTCAATTGCTGACTTTTTATAGAGGAGGCGCCAAGCGATGAAGTGACAAACCTGATCCGGCTATTAAGGTAGTCATCCTTCTGCCGCATTATTTTCACCAGGTCAACGCCCTGCCCGATAGAACCGATAGTCGTCTGCAAGGGTAGTCTTGTTGCAAGACTGACCGTTTGTTTCGTATATCCTTTTGTATTTGCATTCGATATGTTATGTGCGGAAACCATCATTGCACGCTGTGCCGCAAGAACTCCGCTCATACCAATTTGTATATCTGACGAGGCCATAACCTATTCCCTCTAAATTTTAGTGTCAACCAAAACCCTTGATACTTCTTTTTCCTTCATTTTCCCTGTATTCTTATATACGGAGTGCTTAAAGACAGGCGGACAAAATATATCAATAATATCCTCTGTAATTTCAAGCGAATGATGGGTAAGAGCCGTATTCATCTCATTTAGCCTTTGTAATTCCACCATTGACTTTGTTAATCTGTCAACCAGCGTTCTCCAGGTATTGCCATGAAGTTCTTCCCGTTTATCCATCATTTTACTCATGGATATTTCCCTTACCTTTAAACCTTGTTTTTCGCAATACCGGCGTATTATCCTTTGGCGTTTTTCCTCAAGAAGTTGCGCCAGTTCCGCCTTGTTTCTCTCTGCGTAGATAAGCGTTTCCAGCTCTTCAATATTACAGGATATAAGACAGGCGTGCTTCGTCTTTGCAATTTCTACTAATTCCCCGTAAACAACCGACAATCTTTCCAGCGTGCCGGTTAGTTCCGTAAGCAAGGCGTCTATAACGTTGTTCTCTTTAATTCTCATTGTCTTTACCCTTTAAAATTAACAGAAGCCATTTCTTTATTTATTCCCACATCTTCACTGTTTCCTTTTTTACTCCATTTTTCCGGTAAAGATGGCACATTTTTACCGAACGCTTCCGTCACGACATTTTTAGGTTTTAATTGATTGTATATAACAGGCGCAACTCCAAAGCCGCCTTTTGCCGCTAAATCTTCAGCAAGGGCATTCTGCATTATTTCCGTATAACCTTGCATACCCCCCCCACCGTCAAACAAACCACCCTTTGGTATCGTTTTCCACATTGCTTTTACCACAAAATTCAATAAAACAGCCTCGAAATCCTGCGCTATCTTCCGGAGAGACGCATCATCATTGGTAATTTTCTTTTGACCGGCAAGACTATTTAAGTTACTAATGCTGCTTGAATGAACAGGGTCAATTTGCAAAAACGGGTTGATGTCTAAACTTGTTTCCATTTAATACGTTCCTAACTTTAACAGGTTACAAACCGGACACGAACATACAAGCTTGTCCGCTTTTTGGAGCACACTATTTTCCAGAAAACTGTGAAGGCTTTTTCAATCTGTCTATAGCAAAGAGCAAAGGTAATACCATAATCGCCCATTTTGTGAAACACTGTATATACGGTGCTTATCTATCTGACTTTTATTAAATAACTTATACAATTATTTGGTTTTTAATATTTCACAAATCATTCATTTTTTTAAAAACAAAAGGGGGAAACGTTTCCTATTTAATGAGAAAATTATTCCTGTAGCATCTATCGGCAGTTCATATATTAAACCTTACGGCAAAAGGATGTATTAAAAACAACCGGTAAAAATAATCATAGTGGGGGCGAAGCATTTGCCAGTTTGGGTATTAACACATTTATGACAATTTATAGCAAATGCTTCGCCCCCACTTTATTTTATGCATGGTAATACTTATAAAAATTCATATACTATGAACGTAATAATCGCCAGGTACTTTTTTATACACGCTATTTTGAAAGGACAATCTGCCAATGGATGATCGTTTTCCAACGAATGGAAATGGAGTGGAAAGTCAATCCACTTTAAAAATCCGGTTAGAAAACCTATTGGAAAAGGAAGCAATGATACACAATGCATTTTCCTCAAGCAGAACGGAACTGTTTGTGGGCAGGCAAAGATATTTTGACCGGCTGGATGAACACATACACGGGGATACTCCCCCACTCATTGTAACCGGCAAACCGGGGATGGGGAAATCAGCGCTTCTTGCAAATTGGAGAAAACGCTATATCTCCTTAAATCCTGCCAACAAAACCATAATACATTTCATCGGCATTTCACCCCGCACAAGCAGTTTAGCATCTATGCAGCTACGCATTATCCATGAATTAACCTATGGATTTAACCTTCCTCCGGATATTCCCACTAATCAGAACGACCTCAACGTCGCATTTGTCAATGCCCTTTTCATGTCCGCTGCAAAAGGCAAAGCGGTTATTATTCTGGACGGTATCGAACGATTGGAGGAAAGAGACCCCGCACAAGTCTTATCATGGCTCCCAATTGAAGTGCCTGCGAACATACGGTTTATTTTGTCCGTATCGCCCGGAACCGTATTTGATGTTGTTGCAAAACGTAACTGGCCTGTTCTTGAAGTAGCACCTCTTGAAGTTGTTGAGCGAAAACAATGTATTCACGCATATCTCCAGAATACTCATTCAACAGCATTAAGCGAAAACCATATAAATACAATCGTCCATGCCGTCCAAACATCCAACCCGCTCTACCTTGATATACTCATGGGGGAATTATGTATTGACGACGCCCCCTCCATTGCCGGACAAAAAATAAGCCGGTATCTCTCCGCACAAAATATTGAGGAACTCATTCTCAGGGTTATTGAACGATACGAACTCGATGATACACTGAACGGCGCTGATGCGTCATTTTTCCGGAATATCATGTCATTGTTGTTAAGCGCAGGAAACGGACTCATGGAAAATGAAATAAACGAACTGCTCCGTGGGGAAACACCGTCACCGCAAAATACGCCATTAAAAACCTTGCTACCAAATATGAAACATATCCTGATACAACATTCAAATCTCATTCTTTATAAACACAATGCCTTTCATGATGCGATAAAAAGCAGGTATCTCTCAGAAGAAGATGAGAAAAGGCGGTTTCATTTACGTCTTGCAGATTATTTCGGGAAAAACTATTCGAGTCAGCGCGCAATTGAAGAATTTCCGTGGCAACTGACTCAGGCAAGGTCATGGAATCAGTTATTCGGACTTCTCTCTGATATATCCTTTTTCAATGTCTTGTATGAAACAAGCGCTTATGCGGCAACGTATTATTGGTCGCAATTGGAAGAAAACTCTCAAATGCGCATTCCATACGCATATTGCACCATTTTAGAGTCCCCGGAGAATTATATTGACCGCATTAAAAACCTTTCCTTTTTTTTAAAGGAGAAAAACCTCCTTACAGAGGCATTGAAGATGTTTGAACATCTTGTCTGTTATTATGAACAAAACAAGGACTACGAAAATCTGCCCGTAGCCGTCGGAATACTTGCAGATATCCTTTACGAAAGGGGCGGCATGGAAGAATCCATGCAATTACACAAGGATGAAGAACACATTTACCGGAGCGTTGGAAATAATTACGGATTAATGCGCTCCTTGTCACGTCAGGCAGTTATTGCCCTTGCCAACGATGATTTGGAGAACTCCCTACATCTCTTCAGGCAGGAAGAACAACTCTGCCGTGAATTGAACGATACTTATCGGCTGTCGTATAATCTTAACAAACAGGCGGAAATATTGTCTCTCCGGCACGAAACCGCCCTTGCCGCAGAACTGCTTACGGAAGCGGAATCCATCAGCCGCGGCATAGGTGATATGTCAGGATTATCCGTGTGTTTAGGCAACAAAGCCCGCATAAAAAAGGGTTACGGAAACCCGGAAGAGGCGATTACCTTTCTGAAAGAACAGGAGCATCTTTGCCGCACCCTGGGAAATAGCAAGGAACTCTCAGTCTGCCTTGGAAATCAGTCGCTTATTCTTACAACCCTTGGAGACCTTGATGGCGCATTCGCCTTGCTGAAAGAAGAGGAATCTCTATGCAGAAACATGCGCAACGAACACGGGCTATCCTATAACCTCGGGAACAGGGCAAATATTCTTTCGATACGCGGTAATCTGGCAGAGGCACTGGAATTATATAAAGAACAATTCGCACTATTTAAAAAGACACTAAACAAACACGGACTATCATACAATCTAGGCAACCAGGCAAACATTCATTATTCACTGGGAAATTCAGAGGAAGCAATGTCGTTCTACACGGAACAGGAGCGTTTGTGCAGGGAACTGGAAAATGAGGACGGATTATCGTATGCGCTCGGTAATCAGGCGATCATTCTTGCGGAAAAAGGCGACCTTGATAAAGCAATGGAATTGCATATAGAAGAAGAGCGCATTTGCAGGAAATTTAACAATATGGAAGGATTGCAACGCTCTCTGGGCAACCAGGCAAGTATATTGTATAGCAAGGGTCATTTGCATGAGGCGCTCGCCCTCCATAAAGAAGAAGAGCGATTGTGCAAAAAACTTGGAAACAAGAGCGAACTTTCAGCCTGCCTTGGAAACCAGGCGCTCGTTGTGAAGGATCTGGGGAATCCGGATGAGGCGATTGGACTATTAAAGGAACAGGAAGCTATTTGCAGAGATCTTGGGATAAAGAGCGGGCTTGCAATTTCATTGGCAAATCAGGCAGAGATGCTTGCGCAAAATATGGGACGGGCAGATGAAGCGCTGCCTCTTGCCGAAGAAGCCTATACGATTACCACTTCTTTCGGTTTTCAGTCATTAGCTTACGAAATAGAACCCATCTTACGCGCAATTGAATCCCGATTGGGTAAATAGGGTAAAACTATTCAGCGGAATCTATCAAAGGGAATATGCCCTGTTTTTGTGCAGGAGGTAAGAATAGATAGGCAGTTATTGCCCTTGCCAACGATGATTTGGAGAACTCCCTACATCTCTTCAGGCAGGAAGAACAACTCTGCCGTGAATTGAACGATACTTATCGGCTGTCGTATAATCTTAACAAACAGGCGGAAATACTGTCTCTCCGGCACAAAACCACCCTTGCCGCAAAACTGCTTACGGAAGCGGAATCTATCAGCCGCGGCATAGGTGATATGTCAGGATTATCCGTGTGTTTAGGCAACAAAGCCCGCATAAAAAAGGGTTCCGGAAATCCGGAAGAGGCGATGACCTTTCTGAAAGAACAGGAGCATCTTTGCCGCACCCTGGGAAATAGCAAGGAACTCTCCGTCTGCCTTGGAAATCAATCGCTTATTCTTACCACCCTTGGAGACCTTGATGGCGCATTCGTTTTACTGAAAGAAGAGGAATCTCTCTGCAAAAACATGCGCAACGAACACGGGCTATCCTATAACATCGGGAACAGGGCAAATATCCTTTCGATACGCGGTAATCTTGCAGAGGCACTGGAATTATATAAAGAACAATTCTCACTATTCAAAAAGACACTAAACAAACACGGACTATCATACAATCTAGGCAACCAGGCAAACATTCATTATTCACTGGGAAATGCAGAGGAAGCAATGTCGTTCTACACGGAACAGGAGCGTTTATGCAGGGAACTGGAAAATGAGGACGGATTATCCTATGCACTCGGTAATCAGGCGATCATTCTTGCGGAAAAAGGCGACCCTGATAAAGCAATGGAATTGCATAAAGAAGAAGAGCGCATTTGCAGGAAATTTAACAATATGGAAGGATTGCAACGCTCTCTGGGCAACCAGGCAAGTATATTGTATAGCAAGGGTCATTTGCATGAGGCGCTCGCCCTCCATAAAGAAGAAGAGCGTCTATGCAGAAAACTTGGAAACAAGAGCGAACTTTCAGCCTGCCTTGGTAACCAGGCGCTTGTCGTTAAGGATCTGGGGAATCCGGATGAGGCGAAAAAAAAAAAAAAAAAAGAAAATAAAGGAAGAGAGAAAGGGAGGGAGAGCTATCTCTTTACCAAGCACAACACAGAGAGGCACGCCCCCGGCGCAGGCCGGCGGGGCCCCCCCCCCCCCCCCCCCCCCACCCCCTCTCCTTTCTTCTTTTTTTTTTTTTTTTTTTTTTTCTTCACCACCACAACCAACCCCCCCTCTCCCTACCGCCGGGGCAAGGAAAGAAAAAAAAAAAACAACTATCAACCAAAAAAAAAAAAAGGAGTGTTCCTTTTTTTGAGGAAGAAAAAAAAAGAAAAGAAGGGGGGGGGGGGGGCTTTTTTGTTATTATAAAACTATCGGGGGGGGGGGAAAAAAAAAACCCCCCCCCCCCCCTCGAGGGGAAAAAAACACAGGCCGTCCCCATTTTGCATTTGCAACACCCAGAAACGATGAAAATGATTTTATAACCATATCGTGTTGCGGTACCTGTGCTTGAGCTATTTCTTGTAGTCTTTTTTCGAGCCAGGATGCTTGTGTTACAAAGTACAATTAGTTAACCAAAAATCTGGAATGCTCCTGTTCAAATTATGTCCCCCGCTGGCGGGGGTGCAGGGGGTGGACTGGATTTCTCCATCGATTCAACTACCCCTTCATTATGAAAACAAATTTGCCCCTTTTCCCCGCGCTCCGCAGACAATTCCACCCCCTTAATCCCCCGCCAGCGGGGGACAGGCTTGCCACCTCCTTTGCAGCTTTCATGCCCTTGTGGGGTTGATCCATGTGCATTCCAGGTTTTTTATTACTTCTGCCATGTTTTAATGAAACGTACAATAGTATTAACCACTGGCAGCGTTGTTTTGCCCCAATCACACATACGGTTACAAAAAATCGGGAATGCTCCTGAGTAGATAGTAGACAGTGCCCGTCCCTCATTCCACCGTTGTGCAGAGACGCACTGTATTGTGTACAAGCTACCAGCCTCTTGAGTTAACACCTTTAGCAAACTTATGGTTGGTGCAATCTTTTAAATTGATACAGTGCAGTTATTTTTCAAAACACAATTCCGGTAAAATAATTTTCAATTCAATGCCTATCAGACAGGAGAGCCTTTTTCGTTTGACAAAAGCCTTCAAATGGATGATGCCGAAACCCGCAGGCGGAGGGTCTTACACCATTGCCCTGAAGTTTGATGGGACGGCCCATGCATGGAGATATAATACTTATGGTGAATTGGGGACGGGACGACCACGCAGAGCGCTACACCGATACAGGCAAGCAATCTCCTCTTAAAACCGGCAATACCAACAGCAACCACTTGACAATAAGCTGAGGAGAGCCTTCAATATAATTTATTATTTGACGAACCTCTTCACGGGTCATGACTACTGGAATATTCGTCTTCTTCTGTGCACGTATAGCGTTAATCTCTTCTTTTAATGATACTTTTAAAGTAACTATTCAGCGTAATTTCTTTAACTACCATATATGACAAAAAGGCCAAAATCACAGATATTATCCAGAAGTTGTATTGCTATATATAGACAAGAAGCGTAAATTAATGGGTTTTTGCCATATATTGTACTTTTACTCAAACACGCTGAATAGTTACCTTTTAAAACCTTCTTATACAAAAATACAAGTGCGTTCATAGCCTGGTTTTGGGTAGAAGGGGCAACGCAAGATTTCACGGCAAGGTGGGTCAAAAATTGTTCTATTTTTTCTTCACCGTCCATTAAATCCTCTTGACTGGTCATTCGGTGGTATTGAATATAGCCAAACAAATATGATTTTAGGAATTTGGCAATAAAATGGCTTTCTAAAAAACAGATTTATTTGACTAAGCATACTATACAAGCACGCCCCTTAATTCCCTCTTTATAGAGAGGACTGGGAGGTGTAAATTTTTCGAAAACCTTATTTGTTTGACTATATATCATTTGATTCAATCACAGTATGATCGTTCTGTATGGAGGGAATAATGCTTAAGCCTCATTATATCTTTTACTTTATTTGGCAACCCCCTTTTTTGATTGACATCCTTTTCTCCTATTCTATACTGTGTACGAAATAAAATTATAAGGTAATTTTTAAAATACAACACAATAATTTTACCTGATAATAGTACTTTTCCCTAGTTATCAGGGCAATTGATTGTGATAATCAATGGTTATCCAATATTTGGAGTTACGACATGAATGCCAACGCTCAAACAGGAGACACTCAAGACGCTGCTCGCTTGCGTGCGCTTCTTTCTCAGCTCAATTGGCTAAACGCCCTCAACGACGAGCCCGCCAACGGGGTTTACGAGTATCAGTTCCATTCGGACGCTCACATCACTGGTGAATTCACGTCGGGCTTAGGCCCCTATAGCTTTCTCAATACAGTGCCAATACCTGATACGCCGGGAATCGTAACTGCACCAATCATTCTACGTTTGGTTGATCATCTTCCTGAATATCGACCGGACATGTCAAAAAAGGACGAGACGTTTTATCACGGTGGGACGATGGTTGATGAACTTGCGGCACTATCATCACTGTGCATCGGTGCTCGAATTATGGCGGGCGGCGAATCGCGGCGATTTGAACCCGGCAAGGATCCAATGGGACGGCCCTGCGCATGGGATTACAAACCAGCGCCATTCCTTCGTGTACGACCTGGGCGCTATGTTCTTCCTTCCATCACTGGCACCCATTCACTCGATAATCTTAACATGCTGAAGTCAATTCCCAAGATATCACCGGAGAGGTATGTCAATCTCATCCGGTCCTGCATTGCATATCAGGATGCTCTTTGGGCTGCTGAATCGGAGCCTCATCTTGCTTGGTTGCTGTTCGTATCTGCTCTTGAAACTGCGGCAAACGACATCTATCTGTCGGATAGATCTCCAGCCGAACGCCTGAAAGATGCGAAGCCAGACGTGGCAACCATTCTTGATGAAGCGGGCGGCCATCAATTGGTCGAGAAGATTGCCAAACTGATTGCGCCTTCTTTGGGTGCCACAAAGAAATTTCTGGACTTCACCCTAAATTTCGGACCGAACGAGCCAACTGATCGGCCGGATCAAGAATGGCTGCGCGTGAAATGGTCGAAGACCAACCTCAAGCATACTCTCAGCAAAGTTTACAATTACCGATCTCGCTCACTGCACGGTGGTTTACCGTTCCCAGCTCCAATGTACGATCCACCTTTCTATTTCGATCGTAAGTCAAAGCCATCTGAGGTCCCACTAACTGGCCTCGCATCACATTCACGCGGCGGTACGTGGTTGCCTGAGGATATGCCAGTAAATCTACATTGTTTTCACTACATCACACGTGAGACCTTGATTAATTGGTGGCGTAATTTAGCGAATGAGAGATAACAAAATCTTCAACCGGACGCATAAAGCCGCGCCGGTTAAGGGCTTGGGTTTGGATAATAGGGTGAGATTAATCGAAATACCGTTGACGCACCGCAAACGAGTTACAGACCTACCGGAATTAACAGGTCAAGGACACACTTCCCAGTGCTTGTGTGTGTGCAGTAAGGAAACAAGTCGCTAACGTACCTGCACGAAATCGTAGAACTGCCGGTATTCAGGTATCACCTAAGTTATCCAATGGTCAATTATGCAGAACGGGGGAATACTGTCATTTCGCCATATACAACACCATGGCAGGTCAACTGCAAGGCAGGCTGATGAAAGGGCAGTACTGAGAAGTTGGAAAAAGCAAATGTCATTCTATAATGGCTCGGCCAACACATTGTAGAAGGCGACATCTGGCAAGCAATTTCTGAAATGCCAAAAAACGCAGACGTTGTAATCGGCGGATTTCCGTGTCAAGACATTTCCGTGAACGGAAAAGGTGCAGGGGTAGATGGCAAGCGAAGCGGCCTGTATCGCGCTATGGTTGAAGCTGTGTCAAGAATTCAACCAAAGATATTTGTGGCTGAGAATGTCAAGGGTCTTCTCATGCGACACAATGCGGATTCGTTACAGCGGGTTTTGTCAGATTTCCGCGCATTAGGCTACGAAGTGGGCTACCGCCTCTATCACGCCGAAGACTACGGTGTGCCACAAACCCGGGAACGCGTATTTATTGTTGGCACTCGCCCGGATGTTTCAAGGTTTACCCCGCCGGAACCTGTGTGCGACAAGCACGTTACCGCAAGAGAGGCCATTGGCGATCTTGAAGCATTGACCGAGGATGTCAGCTTTAATCATATCTGGAGTTTGGCCAACAAAAGCGCGGAGCAAGGCAACCGCAAGCTAAAGGCGGAAAGACCTGGCTATACCATTCGCGCCGAGTGCCACGGAAACATTCAGTTCCACTATGCGCTACCAAGACGAATCTCCATGCGGGAGGCCGCGCGATTTCAGTCATTCCCTGACAATTTCCGGTTTGAGGCAAAGCTACGCGAAACAGAGCGGCAAGTTGGGAATGCCGTTCCACCCGTCATGGCGTGGCATATCGCCAAAGCAATACAGGCTGTTCTGTCGGGTGGTGCCGCATGAAGCAAGAGGAATTCGAGAAGGTTCTGGATGGTGTTTGCGCGAAATTAACAGGCGAGGCAAACAGCGCAATTTTTCAGTCGGCAGGGCAGTTTGAGAACAGAGTTCGCGAAGTGCTGCAAGAAGCCATACAGTCCGATACGTCGATCACCATAAACTTCACACCGCATCCGCAGGCGTTCCCAGACATTGCCGCCGGTCGTTTTGGTGTTGAGGTTAAATTCAGTCTGAATGACACTTGGCGCAGCGTAGCCAACAGCGTTCTCGAAACTAATCGTATCGAGTCGGTGGAAAAGGTTTACTTGGTATTTGGCAAAATGGGCGGCATCCCTGAAGTTCGATGGGGCGACTATGAACAAAGTGTTATTCATGTGCGCACATCACACGTTCCGCGCTTCGAGGTTGAGCTTTTCGCGAGCCGTTCGTTATTTGAATTGATGGGGATTAGCTACGACTCTTTCCGTGCGCTTCACATGGAAGACAAGATGCGCCATATCCGTGCTTACGCTCGATCACGACTACAAAAGGGGGAGCGACTATGGTGGCTGGAAGACACACCGGACGCAGATCACACGCTGCCCATCCAAGCGCGACTTTATACCAGCCTGACGACTCCAGAAAAGATTAGGCTTCGCGCCGAGGCCGCTTTGCTGTGTCCAAGTATTTGCGAATCTGGCCGGACTAGAAACAAATACGACGATGTTGTTTTGTATTTGCTGACTTATCACGGAGTCATTTGCCATCAAGCGCGAGACCTGTTCTCTGCCGGGAGTGTAGCCAACCCGGAAAACGATGACGCTGGCGGCCTCTACATCAAACGCGCTCTAAAAACTATTGAAGCAGAGATGGTAGAAGCTGCTCTCCGAATGGAGGATGCTTTATTTGTGGAGTATTGGGGAGAATCGGTGCCGCCACAGCAAAGAATCCGTCGTTGGCTCGAAAAGGCGGATGCCGTAGCAAGAAGCTGGACACCGTCGGATAGCTTATTCTTATTGAGGTAGATGTGTAGTGGCAAATAAAACGCATAACAAATCGTTCCAGCGGACGCACAAAAAGCCGTGCGCCGCTGAACTCAGTCGTTCGGATAGAAAAACAGAAAGGACACGTAGTATGAGTAAACCTACTAAAATAAAAAGAACTAACATTATATGAAGTAAACAAACTGCTTACTGATAAGAAATTTTCTAAATTGAAACCTATAAAATGCAAATTTTGTGGAGAGGAAAAAAAGATTCTCAAGAAGAATATTTGAGGTCAACGGGGTGGCAAAAAGTAAATACTCTGAAGACAAGACTCAAGAGTCTATTCGAGTGCAATTCAGACAACAATATCCCATAGATTTCATATCCCTTAAAACACATGAAGGTCGATTTCTTATCGATAGCGCAGTGTGTGGCATCTGTAAATCAACAGCAATTGTATATGATATAGACTTGTTTGATCTGGATATGATTGCTGAGATTCAAAAACTTACAGGAAAATCTAAAGAAGATATAATAATTGGATTAAGGCAGACTTCTGATATGCTTAAAAAGAATTAAGCCGAACAATTTTATACAGCCGACCGCAAAAAGCGCGGCGGCTGATCTTACCGTTAGGTGAAAAAAAATGACAAAAAGAAATCGATTCGGGGACTCATCGTTATTGGGGAGAAGTGACCTTGTTCCCTATCGTAAGAATGAGTACCCTAAACACAGACATTATAGACGGCTGAAAACAAATCTAAATTGGAAAAATGATCTTTTACAATGGGCACGGGCAAATAGCTTTCAGGTCGATATCAAAAATGAAGGACATCATTGGATACTTGTAAAGTCAGAAGTTCGTGTGGAATGGTGGCCCAGTTCGGCCAAGCTCGTAATGAATCAAAATGGGACAAGGGAATCCATTGTCATGACTACAAAAAGCGAATCGATTTTCTTGAAAAGATAATAACAAGAGCAAAGGAGGAAAAACAAGAATGATAAAATCTATCGTCAAAGTGCAAAGCTCTCTTCATACCACTGAGGCTGTTCTAAAAATGTTGGTCTACAATGAAGACAAAAGCATTCACTACGAAGCTGATTTAACGGCGGAAGTTAGAAATCTGCTTGCGGGCAGACCCAAAGCATATTTTGAATTTGCTTTAAATGAGTGCAGTGAGATTCGTCTTGGGAAAGAAGTAGCACCTCAAAATTGGTGATCGTAAAGATGACAAATGCAACACCTAACAAGGCGCTCAAGAGAGACGTGGCATAAAACCGCCGCGTCCCTTAGCTTTGTCGTTATTGGCGACACGAGGTCGCTTTAGTTACTGTTTAGCAGTGAGATTATTGCTGACTAAACCCAGTGTTTCACCACTGGTATTTTAGGAAGGAAGGCATGCGTGTATGGTGTATCCATACAGGTATGAAGCCCTTTCGACAATGTACCGAAGACTTTAAAACAGTCGGGGTGGAAATCGTGAGATAGACACCCTCCCGATAGTCTGATTCGGGTGAGGGCTAAGATTGGATAATAAGATTAAGGTAAATAAACATCTGCAGCGTCGTCACGAGAAATAAGCCAAACAGACTGACAGGCTTAAACCAAACGGTAAGTGGACAGGTTATGGTGCTCTAACGTCACCATACGTGAATTTAAGCTCCATCGGCGTACGGGATGAATCTAAGTTATCCATATTGTAACTAAAGGGGAACGTGGTAAGCCTGTATCTTCGCCTGCAAAGGCTATGTGAAACCGCAAGGCACACGGAAGGGGATGCAGGTAAACGAATCTGGAAAAAGCGAATGCCATTTTGTAATGAAATGGATATGGGTTGAAACATAATCCGACTCGAAAGAGTGCAGACTTCCAGGAGGTGTCTGATTGCAAGATAATTTGGAGAACTTTTTTTACGGAGAAAGCAAATGACAGAGGTTGTAAAACTTACTGGTGCTACTTCGATCTCAGGCCAACACTGGAAAGCCATCAACTGGCAGAAAGTAAAAGCCGAAGTTAAAAGACTTCAAATGCGTATTGCAAAGGCAGTGCGCCAATAAGGTTAAGGCGCTTCAATGGATTCTAAGCCATTCCTATTCTGCAAAATTGTTAGCAGTGAGAAGGGTTACCGAAAATAAAGGAGCAAAGACCCCTGGAGTAGATGGAAAAATCTGGAATACTCCTGCACAGAAGATGAAAGGGGCATTAACACTTATCCGGAAAGGGTATAAAGCCCTTCCATTAAGAAGGGTGTTAATTCCAAAAAAGAACGGCAAGAAAAGACCACTTGGGATACCGACAATCAAAGACAGGGCAATGCAGGCACTATACCTGTTGACCTTAGAGCCGATAGCAGAAACAACGGCGATATAAACTCTTATGGATTTCGATACTATCGAGCCTGTAGAGATGCGATAGCACAATGTTTCTGCTCACTCGCAAAGTCGTACTCGCCAAAGTGGATACTTGATGCGGACATTAAAGCCTGTTTTGACGAAATCGACCATAACTGGTTATTAGATAACATTCTTATTGATAAAAGGATGCTACAACAATGGCTCAGAAGTGGTTACTTTCAAGACATGAAACTATTTCCTACAAAATCAGGAACTCCTCAAGGTGGAATATTATCTCCCACACTGGCAAACATGACACTTGACGGACTTGAAGAAGTCGTAAAGAAGTCATGTCCCGGCAGAAGGAAAGTGAATTTCATCAGATATGCTGATGATTTTATCGTTACTGCCGATAGCAGAGAACTTCTGGAGAACAATATTATCCCAGCCATAAAAAGCTTTCTCAAAACGAGAGGCTTAAAACTGTCAGAGGAGAAGACCAGAATTGTAAGGATAGAACAGGGATTTGACTTTTTAGGTCAACACCTGCAAAAATTCCGCAACAAGCTGATTATAACACCCTCGAAAGAAGGCACGAAAAGTTTTCTTGATAAGGTGCGTAATATAATCAGAAAATGCTATGGGCAGAAAACATGTGACATGATAAACCAGCTTAACCCTATAATAAAAAGTTGGGCATACTATCATCACGGCAACGTCAAAGTCACCCTACGAAAGACGCGGATCAAGAATTTGTGCCAAAAGCTCCCGTCAATAAGTGGAGAAGAAAGTAAAAAACGATAGAATTCCCATATAAATCTGCAGAAATGAGCAAAACAAGCAAAATGTAACGGGAGTATCCCTGTGGTAACGAAAGAGATAGTAAAAAAATAAAGGCTTTTTTTTGTTCTCTACATTACAAGCGAAGCATTTGAAGTGCAAGAAAAGGTCTTGCCGCAAAATTTCTGAGCGTCTTTGCAATATTTGGTACATTGAGAAAATGAAACAGCCCAACCACAAGGTTCTTCAAAGAAGCCATTGCCCTTGGGGCATTTTGTGTGCGTATTTGAGAATGGTCTTCACGGAAGGAGGTATCACGCACATAATGAAGTCCATTTTCTATTGACCAGTGTCCGCGGGAAAACTTAAGAATGGTTTTGGGACTTGCTTTTTGTTGTGTCAGGCTGGTAATACCGTAAACAATTTCCTCGGTCTTTTTGCCGGTCTTGACTTTTGTAAATATTCTATGAATGCAAAATACCTGCTTAACGTAGGGGAAATCAAGATATTCGTTTAATTCGGTGCTGGTCCAAATCCTGCGGATTTCAATGCGGCCATGGCCTTTTTCAATTGTTTCGTGCTGAGGGGGGAAAAGAACTGAGATTCAGTTCCTTGATGGCTTGTTTTATGGTTTTTTGATTATCTTTCACCGTGAATATATATTCTGCCTTTTTGTCTTCTACCAGATAACGGGCGGTTTCCTTTTGCGCATGTAAGGCATCGAAAGTAACGACACGGTCTTTTATGTCTAAATCATCAAACAATACCGGAACCATCGGTATTTCGTTTGTTTTGCGGTCTACCTGAGTTTGTGCGAGAACTATACCCTGTTTATGAAGAAAAGCGGCAAGCAAATGTACCTGTTTGCCGTCAGGCTGTCTTGCACCGCAAAGGGTTTTCCCGTCAACCGCAATGGGCAGGCTTTTATCACCTACAGATTGAAACCAACGCGAGAGGACTTTATCAACTGCTTCTGCATCCACCTGCTGTAAGAAACGCCTGATGGTAGGTTCACTCGGTGGTTCGTATCGTTTCGTTTTTGCATTGTAACGGCAGGAGAGACGTTTGAGCATATTTTGCGGACAACGCTTTGCCCACTCTGCAATGGCGGCAAAGCTCCAGGCATTGCAGATGATAGCACAGATAGAAATTGCCAGGATAGAACGTTTCCTGTGGCGAACGCCTCTGGGCATGCGATGTTCAGGGATTTGCTGCAATAATTCGTCAAGAAATTCCGCATCTTTTAAAGATAATTTCATAGGCTTTGTCTCCTTTCTTAATTGTATGGTAAGATTAAGGTTGTTAAGTTGTTTTTGGACTTGTGCTTTCAATGAGCGAACAAAGACCATCTTTGGCTTATTGTGCAGAAGATAGCCTTGTGATGATCTGGCAAAACCGGTTGAATGTCCTAAAAAAATCCATCCTGCGGCCTTATAGCAGACGCCTTTAAAAAAACGAGGATCGACAAAGGTCTCCACAAGCCAGATTGGATGCCCATAGACCTTAGTCCAGTCTTGTGATAAGCGCTTAAGGTTAAGAGAAAGAATACGGGAGGCAAGGTTTGGTACGTGTATCTGAGGAAGGATCAGGAAACGTGAGTTGTTTGCTATGAGTTTCAGTCGTTGCGATTTTAAAAATGGCGGCCATCCAATCCACTTATCGCGAACGGTACATTTTAATGCTGCGGCAGCCCAGCCGATCAAGGCAAGCCATTGTCCCTGTGATTCCGCTACGTAGCGAATTGATTCTCCTACGAGAGAACGAAATCCAAGGTAATGATGCTGGCGCATCAGTGTGTCCCAATTTGCCTGGTCGTTTTGTGAAACAGGACGAACGGTAATTGAATGAAGTAGTTCGTTGTGTGTGTTATCGATTGGTGTTGTATGCTGGTTCATGCCCTATAATATAAAATATTTTAGGGGGAATGTCCACGTTTTTTTACATATCTTTGTATATTATGCGCTTATGGAAAACTTTGACAGCGCCGTGATACTATCATAGATATGTACAATCAGCCAGAACATTTTCACTTGCCTCCAAAGGTATCTCCGACTCACTATGGCGTTGGATAAAGAGAAGGCATTCCAATAAAAGCTGCAGGTGGATAGAAAAGAGATATTTTAACCATCCGGAGCGGAAATGGGGCTTTTGCTGTACTATTAAAGAGAGAAGTGGTAAAAGTAAACTTCTTGAATTGATTAAACCCTCATACATAAAACTTGTCAGATATATAAAGATAAAGGTAGAAACCAACCCATTTAATCCTAAATATTCTGACTATTTTACCATGAGGAAAACTTACAGCAACATACGTCCAGTAAACTAACAATTAACTGACGGGTCTTAGTAAAATAAGACCTTACAGAGGCTTGAGCCGTATGATGGGAAATTATCTTGTACGGTTCTTAGGGGGCGAGGAAGGCGTAAGCCTTCCAATCTACCCGGTACAAAAAATAAAAGATATGATACTTTTCGAAAGTTGGAGGAGATAAGATGGATACTCAATTGATTCAAACTAAATTAGATGAATTATCAGAAGAATTAAAAAGAGAAGTATTAGACTACATTGATTTTTTAATTATGAAACATTATAAGGAAGAAAAAAAGGGGAAATTAACATTTGATTGGGAAGGTGGATTATCAGATTTAAAAGAAAAATATACATCAGTTGAATTGCAGCATAAAGCAATGGAGTGGAGATAATGTACCTTATTGATACAAATATATTTTTAGAGGTATTGCTATCTCAAGAAAGAGTGGATATTTGTAAGAAAATATTAGATTCAAATATTGGCAATCAATATCTTTCAGATTTTTCATTACATTCCATCGGAGTTATTTTATTTAAAAATGGTAAGGAAATTATTTTTCAAAAGTTTTCCGTTGATGTAGTGCCAAAAGTTGAAATTATTACTTTATCAAAAGAATTTTATAAGAATTTGGCTGATGCAAAATTGAATACAGGTTTAGATTTTGATGATGTCTACCAGTTTAAAATTGCTGAAGAATATGGATTGGAAATAATCACAATGGATAAGGATTTTAATAAAGTAAAAGATAAAATAAAAATAACGTTTATTTAAAATATTGCCTAACAAATCAATCCAGCCGACCGCAAAAAGCACGGCGGCTGATTTCTATCGTTGTTTGTGACCCGATGTTGCATAATTGATTGTATAACAAGGAGTTATCATATTGATTATACCGGATGTATTTCCATCTGTACCCTAGGGAGGCATGCTACCATTGCGCTGATGATGGGGTGTGAAGCCCTCCCGACAATGTACCGAAACGGGTAGAAACCGTGAGGTGAAAACCCATCCGGAAATTCCGTCCGGTTAAGGGCTGGGGTTTGGATAATAGGGTGAGATTAATCGAAATACCGTTGACGCATCGCAAACGAGCTACAGACCTACCGGAATTAACAGGTCAAGGACACACTTCCCAGTGCTTGTGTGTGCAGTAAGGATACAGGTCGCTAACGTACCTGCACGAAATCGTAGAACTGCCGGTGTTCAGGTATCACCTAAGTTATCCAATGGTCAATTATGCAGAACGGGGGAATACTGTCATTTCGCCATATGCAACACCATGGCAGGTCAACCGCAAGGCAGACTGATGAAAGGGCAGTACTGAGAAGTTGGAAAAAGCAAATGTCATTCTATAATGGCGTGAATAGGGTATGAAACATGACTTGACTCTAAAAGGTCGGGAATCAAACTTTTCGATTCTGAAAGGAATGCCTACTTCCAACAGGTGTTTCATTGCGGGAAAATTGAAAGAATATTCGGAGGCAGGAACGCAAATGACGGGAATCAATCCTGGTGCTCTTCCCGATGATGCAATAACGTGGCATACCATAAATTGGGATGCTGCAAGGCGTCACGTCAGAAGACTGCAAATGCGTATCGCAAAGGCTGTAAAGGAAGGAAGACCAGGCAAGGTGAAAGCTTTGCAATGGCTCCTTACCCACTCTTTCCACGCCAAGCTCCTGGCTGTTAAAAGAGTGACCTCAAAATCGAGGTAAAACAGTCTGGTTGTCCTACAAGGGCAGCTTATTGAAATACTTGAGCTGTATGGTGGGAAACTATCACGTACAGTTCTTAGGAGGGTATCGGGCAGCAATGCCCGTGACCTATCCGATTCCGTTGAAAGGAAGTGAGGACGACCTCACCGCTCCAATATACATAGGGGACGACCTCAGCATTTGTGAAGGCAAATATATGGCGTGGATCATTCTTGTTATTGCGGGACTGTTTGAGACTGGCTGGGCGATCGGGTTGAAGTACACCGAGGGGTTCACCCGATTGTGGCCTACGGTCTGGACAGTCTTGGCGATGATTATCAGTCTTTGGTTACTGGGCATTGCCTTGAAGTCGCTTCCGATTGGCACCGCTTACGCCATTTTGGTAGGAGTTGGAACCGTCGGAACCGTTGCGCTAGGCATCGTACTGTTTGGAGAATCTACGAATACTGCCCGGCTCATCAGCATTGCTCTGATTATTGCCGGTATCGTCGGGCTTAAGCTTGCGACACCGGCCTAACAACGTGTTCAACCCTGACGAGCAAAAACATCGCTTCTCTCTGCTTTTGCTAGTCGGTTAATATGAACATTACCCCAAAAAACAATACTTCTATTATTCATGTGACGTGCTATACTAATAAAAACAATAACCTTGAATTTGAGGGAAGAACAGTATGTCAACTGTAAGCAAAATCAAAGAAGCGATAGAAACCCTTCCAGAAAATGAGTATGTCCAATTGAGGCAGTGGTTTTTGGAAAAAGACTGGGAAAAATGGGATAATCAGATTTTAGCGGATTCAGAAGCAGGAACGCTGGATCCCCTGATCAAGGAAGCCTTTGAAGAAAAATCGAAGGGAAAGCTTAAAGAACTATAAATGCATCGGACAACAAATCGATCCTGAAAATATTTTGAGAATCTTCCACCACTTGTTCAAAAGAGAGCTAAGAAGAATTTTGAGCTTCTCAAAAAGAACCATTCGCATCCATCTCTTCATTTTAAAAAAGTTGGAGAGCTTTGGTCAGCCAGAGTCGGAATGAATCATAGGACACTTTCTGTTGAAAATGGTAAAGATTATATTTGGGTTTGGATAGGTACTCACGATGAGTACGAGTGTATGATTAATAAAAAGGTCTAACAAGCGCATTAAGCTAACCACCAATACTATATGCGATTTAATATTTATTGAGGCTGCCGCTTCAAGCCTTTCTTGCAAGCATTACGTACAGGCGGTGGTTGCTTATACGAGACATCAGCAGCAAGTATTGGCAATAAATCAATCTGTACATCGGGGTTAATATGAGTGGAATAAAAGATATATCCGACCGAATGGGGCGAGTTGTTTATGGCCTAATTAGTTTAAGCCTAGGGCTTATAAGTTTCGCAATGATGGTGGTTGCCTTATGGGGCATTTGGGTCTCAGTACACGAAAAAACCCTTCTTGAGAAAGCTCTTCTTGATGCAATTGGTTTGATTGTGATTGGAATGGCAGTCTTTGATGTTTCCAAGTTTTTGGCGGAGGAAGAGGTCTTTAACAGTGGTGGCGCGAAATCGCCCACAAAACAGAGAGAGAGCTTATTAAAGTTTCTCGCCATCATTGCCATCGCTGTAAGTCTGGAAGCCCTGGTGTTCATTTTTGATGCCGGGAAAAAAGAAATTAGTAGTTTGATTTATCCAACATTTTTGTTAATCGCTGCGGTTTCGGTGGTGGTCGGTCTTGGTGTGTATCAAAAACTGACTCGGAATGATGGGGATTCATCGCAAAACAACCTATAGTCGCGATGACAGTTCGAATGTAACGGTAGCGTATTTTTGTAGATGGTATATGTTCGATGTTTAAGAGCAAATGCATGGCTACTAACAACTGGGGCAAGTTGACGCCAAAAGACGGCACAACTTACCCAAAACGTTAGTCATATATACTCTAAACGGTTGAGATTTTAACTTTTTACAAAAGACTTAAATTTCACATCCACAAAGCTTTACAGCCGGAATTATGCCAAAAATAAAAGTTAATTTTTAACCCGTTTGGGGTATAGAGAAGGAGAATTGACATGAAAGATATGGCGTTCACCCCAGTGCTTCGCGCGGATCACGCTCTGCCGGAGCAGTATCGCATTTCAAAACCAATGGATCAGCGAGAATACCTCTGCAATGGTACAATCAAGAACTGGACAGGACCACGGCAAGATGTGCTGTCCCCGATCTGCGATATGCACAACGGTACCATTCAGCAGAGACGTATCGGCAGCTATCCTTTGCTCACGGAGCAACAAGCAATCGAGACCCTTGAGGCCGCCTGCCAGGCGTATGATCACGGGCGGGGTACATGGCCAACCATGTCGATTGCGGAACGGATCACGCATGTGAAGGGGTTTACCGGACGGATGAAGGAGCGAAGAGCTGATGTTGTCAAACTTCTGATGTGGGAGATTGGAAAGACACTTCCTGATGCGCAGAAGGAATTCGATAGGACGGTTGACTACATAACGGACACCATTGATGCGCTGAAAGACCTGGATCGTGTTTCATCGCGGTTTGTTATTGAGCAGGGAGTGATCGGCCAGATCCGCCGTGTGCCACTTGGCGTGGTGCTTTGCATGGGGCCTTTCAACTACCCGCTCAATGAAACATTCACAACCCTGATACCTGCCCTCATCATGGGCAATGTGGTTATTTTCAAACCGCCGAAACTAGGCGTCTTACTCCATCACCCACTTCTTGAGGCATTCCGGGATTCCTTCCCCAAAGGCGTGGTTAATACCGTCTATGGTAAAGGGCAGAGAGTTATTGGCCCCATTATGAAATCCGGCAAAGTCGATGTGCTCGCCTTCATTGGGAGCAGCCGGGTTGCCGATATTCTCAAACAGCAACATCCAAAACCGCATCGCCTGCGCTGCGTGCTCGGTCTTGAGGCCAAGAACGCCGGAATTGTCTTGAAGGACGCTGACCTGGACCTCGCTGTGAAAGAATGTGTATTGGGATCTCTCTCCTTCAATGGTCAACGTTGCACAGCCCTCAAGATGCTCTTCGTTCATAAAGAGATTGCCGATGCGTTCATAACGAAGTTCAGCGACGCTGTTGATAGGCTCAAGAGTGGAATGCCGTGGGATGAAGGCGTTCAGATCACGCCGCTGCCTGAACCCAACAAAACGACCTACCTCACGGAACTGATAGAGGACGCTTGCAGCAAAGGAGCACGAGTAGTCAATAAGGATGGCGGCGTCGTAAGGCAGACCTTCATTGTTCCAGCCGTTGTATTCCCCGTAGGCCCTGGCATGAGATTGTTTTCCGAGGAGCAGTTCGGCCCGGTTGTACCGATTGCTACGTTCAGCAACATCGAAGAGCCAATGAACTACGTAATTCAATCAGACTACGGTCAGCAAGTCAGCCTATTCGGGAGCAATACGAATCTTATTGGCGAAATCATAGACACTATGGTGAATCAAGTATGCCGGGTAAACATAAACAGTCAGTGTCAGCGTGGCCCTGACACATTTCCCTTCACAGGCAGGAAGGATTCCGCAGAAGGAACGCTATCCGTTTCGGATGCGCTGAGGGTCTTTACCATTCGGACGCTTGTAGCAGCGAAAGAGACCGAAGCAAACAGGCAAATCCTAAAGACCATTGTCACGGAGCGGAAATCACGATTTCTCTCGACGGACTTTATCCTCTGATCAATACGGGTCGATTTTGAACAATATCATTGAGATAAATCATGATAGAATATTACACTAAACGTCCTTTAAATCGCCCACCGATTCATCCCGGTGAAATTCTGTGTGAAGATGTGCTTTCAGCGCTTGGAATTTCTATAAGCGAAGCCGCACGAAAATCAGGTATTTCCAGACAACAGTTGCACCGTGTCCTATCCTGCACTCATCCCATTACAACGGAGATGACGCTTAGTATCGGAAAGTTTGCCGGCAACAGCCATGGGCTTTGGTTGCGCATGCAGCAAGCATATGATTTGTGGTATGCGCAACAATGAATGAAAGACGGGCTAGCTGAAATTGGGACAGTTGTATCGGCAGATTCCGGCTCCTAACCATGCTCTTGCAGCGGATAGCAAAAAACCGCACCTGCTGAATAACAGTGTTAGATCAATACCACGTACAAAAGAATAATTCTTTTTTACAACGGAGCAGAAAGCGGACATCATGACTTCAAATATTCCCTTTATTGAGGAGATGCTATTTACAAGGAAAATGCTCCCTACACGAAGCTTCGCTTACTTGCTAAATGGAAGCGAAAACTTCCAATGCAATTACGTTCCCAAGCCGGGGGTGCATTCCCGATTTTTTGTAAATATAGTCAAAAAACAAGGTTTTCGGAAGATGAATAATAAAATTTATTGCAAGGGTGGTACGGGCATTCCTGCCTGTATTCTGCACAGGCAAAATGCCTGTGCCACCCGTATAGACAGGCAGCTTGTGTATTAAATATCACAAGCAGTCATCATGTTTCATTCGCAACACCCAGAAACGATGAAAATGGGTTTATAGCCATATCGTGTGGTAGTATCTGTGCCTAAACTATTTTTTGTAGTCTTACTTCCGAGTTGGAAACATCTGGCATTTCTGTTTCTGTACCGATTCAAATGTATAATGGCCATCCAAAAGGTATCAGCTTGTAATCGCGAGGGTCTTTTTCAGCTCGTCATTGCGAGGGTCTTTTCTGAAGCAATCAATATACTACGAGATATTTCGTGACGTAAGAAACGCCATATCGCGGGAGAAACAAATTAAGGGTGGCTCAAGGGCTAAAAAAACAGAATTAATTAATGGAATGAATGCAGGGGTCTATGACGGTTTATGAGATTGCTTCGGAAAAAGACCCTCGCAATGACAAGCTGATGCCTCGTAATGACAAGCTGATACCCTTGTAATGACAAAATAAGTCTCAGTCATCATGTTGTATTAGCAACACCCAGAAACGAGAAAAATGGGTTTATAGCCATATCGTGTTGTAGTATTTGTACTTAAACTATTTTTTATAGTCTTATTTTCGAGCCAGGATGCTTGTGTTACATTGTGCAGATAATTACAAAAAATCGGGAATGCACCCCAAGCCGGAGTTTGGAAGTAAGCATTTTTATTTTTTCAATATTTCTTTTTAAAAAATGACAATAACATACATATATAAAACAATAGAAAAGGCATTGTCTTTCAGAAAAGGTTACATAGATAACGCTCATACCAATGTGTATCGTTTACTAAATTCTTATGGCGACAATCTGCCGGAGGCAACGATTGATATCTATGACAACACTGTCCTTGTGCAATATTTTAAAACACACGAAGACCGCACAAAAAAGGAAATTTATGAAGCGGTACAAAAACTAATATCTCCCGAATGTATAATAGAAAAGGAAAGATTAAAGGGAAGAGACGTTGTCACCCGCTTAATATCGGGGAAAGAAATCCCAGATAATTATGTTGTCATTGAAAATGGAATACAGTTTTGCACTTCTTTTAATGATGGAGGCGGAACCGGGCTATATTTAGACCAGCGGGATAACAGGAAAAAGGTGCAATCTTTTGCTCGCGGCAAAGAGATTTTGAACTGTTTTTGTTATACATCGTCATTTTCCGTTTACGCATGCGCAGGAGGTGCAGCAAAAACAACAAATATCGATCTATCCGGAAAGGCAATAGCGTGGAGCAAAAATAATTACGTATTGAATCAAATTGATGTCAATAATCATGATTTTATTGCCGGAGACGTGTGGGAATATTTTAAAATATTCCAAAAAAGGGGGAAAGAATTTGATGTGATAATTCTAGACCCGCCCAGCTTCTCTACAAGCAAGTCGAGGACATTTACTGTGGAAAAAGATTTTCCTGAATTGGTTGGTTTGGGACTCAACATTCTTAGAGAAAACGGAATCCTTGTATTTTCAACAAATATTGCCAAAATGACTCTATCGAGGCTATTTCAGTCGTTGCCAAAAATTAAGTCCCATACTAAGAAGTTATTTAAAGTCATTAATGTTTCATCGCAGGGACTTGATTTTCCTGTTGATGGCATTTATGTAAATGAACCCTACTTGAAATTTATTATGTTCTCCTGTTAACCATTGACCGTAACAGGAAAACCATGGAAAAGTATGACATATTCAAGGGGTTCACAAAATGTGATTTTAGAAATGTTATAACTATTTATATCAACAAAAGTTTAAATCTAATTTAGAAATCTCTATTTATGAACCCTTACAGTATAATCACTGTTTTTTGTTTTTCTTTTTAATAAGATACGTGGAATACAGAGAAACGCCCAGCAATATGATTATACCCGATATGCCAAAGTATATCCTTTTGTCAAATCCTTTTTTCAGGTCCTGCAAAGTAAGGTCATGGCGAGGAGAATACTTTTCCATGTGAAAATCATCCCGTTTTGTAAACCCCAATGTGCTATCAGGAATTTCTTTGGTAAAACTAGGTTTTTTCACCATCGGTGGAACGACAAAAAATATAATGCCAATCAAAAAAGTAATACCAAAAACAATATACATTAATACATTATTTTTTTGCTTCATTATATATCACTCTCCTATTTTCTCTATAAATTATACTCATTTCCCAAAATACTATTGTACCGCCGACGAAAATTAATTCTATAAATAAACCGGAGGTTGTCAATATAATAAAGGGAATGGTTCCGCCCCTTCCTCTAAACCATAACAAGAATGAGATGTAACATCCATCAACTCTTAGGAGATGCTTTAGTTGGCCGGGTTTATTGCCCGAAAATCCCGGCGGGTTTGTAACGTGATCCGGCAAATGTATCGTGACTTCCGTCCATCTAAATAGGTATTGCCGTGTTCATTGTAAACATTGTATATTTTATTATCGGCAAAAGTCCTTTTTATTTTTTAATCAAATCGATTCATATGAGGAGGTTTTGTGAACAAATCGACCGTAATTATTGCCTTTATCATTTGTCTTCTGTGTTTTGGCTGCAAAACAATTTCTAAAACAAATATTATTGTCGATAGCAATGATGCTTCCCGCAGTATAAAAACCATTGCCGTTATGCATTTTAACGACCAATTACTGCCAAAAAAGGGAGTAACAGGCACATTGGTAAAAACGATCAGCACTGCAAATGCAGGTGAGATGCTTGCCTCTATAATGTCACGGGAACTTTCAGGGTTGGGCATATACGAGGTTCGCTCCCGTACAGACATTGCCAAAATTATCAACAAATCGAAGGCCAATGAAAAAGAACTTGTAGAGCGCAGAGATTATGATCGTTTGGGAAAACTGCTGGGCGTGGACTCGGTGGTCATCGGAAAAATTTTAGAATTTAAACTATCAAGCTCCTTAATCTATGAGCGGGGTACGGTTTCTTTTGTGGCCGAGTGCATTGATACAAAGAATGGTAACATTCTTTGGACTATTGATGTAAATGAAAGCGCCGCTTACGAAGATGAGATTGAATTGGCCGGCAAAGCTATGCGAACAGCCATTGAAAAACTAAAAAAAGAGCTAAGGTAGAATATCATAAAAACCTCAACTTATTCAGAAGTTACATTGAAAACAACTAGAGTATTTGTTTCCTTTTTGACTTTCGTTTGTGAAGCTATATAATACTGCAAAAATTGAGGGTTTTTTAAATGACAATAATTGCCGGTATTGATGAAGCGGGATACGGACCAGTGCTTGGCCCCTTGGTAATCAGTGTTGTGGCACTTGACGTACCTGACGACAAAGCTAATTGTTCATTATGGGATTTGTTAAAAGATGCTATTTCTGATGGACTTCATGGCAGAAAACAACGGCTGGCGGTATGTGACAGCAAAAAACTGTACAGCACACGAAACGGCGTTAAACCGTTGGAAGATGCGGTTCTGTCATTTTTGGGAGTAAAGGGTGTTAAAATTGCCTCTTTTTATCAGTTATTGAATTCCTTATCATGTTTCGACAGGGAAGTAATAGATGGTTATCCCTGGTACACTCAAAAAGATTATGCATTGCCTTTCGCCACAAGCGAGGCTGTTTTTGTAAATTATATTGATTTGCTGCAGCACAGCCTTGCAAAACACGGTATCAGATTTTCTCATGCGGCAAGCTGTGTTGTTGCCGTTCGCGAGTTCAATGAACAAGTGCGGTCATGCGGGAACAAATCTACTGTTTTATTCAATAATAGTATCAAACATGTGGCAAAGTTGCTGAAAGAAAGCAATGGCAATGTAGAATTGCTCATCGATAAACAGGGCGGACGAAATACGTATTCACATTTACTGCAAAAATATTTTCCGGGAAAAGAGATAAAGATTTTGGGAGAAAGCAGTGAAGTTTCTTCATATGTAATAAGCGGGAAAAAACGGAGTATAAAAATATCTTTTGCGGAAAAAGGGGAAACCGTAAGCCTTGCGGCTGCCCTTGCTTCGATATTCAGCAAATACATCAGGGAATTGTTTATGGTTTTAGAAAATCGGTATTGGCTTCAATTGCTGCCGGGCCTGAAGCCAACGGCAGGATATTATACGGACGCACAAAGGTATTTATCGCAAATAGAACAGGTGAGACGGGAAAAAGGTATTTGCGATGACATTCTTATAAGAATAAAATAGGGCGCGTGTTTTACATTTTATCAAACGGGAAATGGCCGTTTGCAGGAACCGGGAAAGGAGTTAGAAGCAAAAATGTCTGTTAACATTGCAATAGTCGGGGCTACAGGCGCAGTTGGCAAGGAATTTTTAAGCATTCTGGAAAGCAGGAAATTTCCGTTGAATGAACTGAGATTGTTGGCGTCAGGGCGCTCGGCGGGAAAAAAAATACTGTTTTGCGGAAAAGATTACATCGTGCAGGAATTAACAAAAAATTCATTTAAAGGCATTAAGATTGCCCTTTTCAGCGCCGGCGCGGATATCAGCAAGGAATATGCGCCTTATGCCATTGAAAGCGGCGCTGTCTGTGTGGATAATTCCAGCGCGTTTCGAATGGATGATGACGTCCCTCTGGTAGTGCCGGAAGTAAACCCATACGATATTCCGAAACATCATGGTATAATTGCGAATCCCAATTGTTCAACAATTCAAATGGTGGTTGCGTTAAAACCTATCCATGACGCCGTAAAAATCAAAAGAGTGGTGGTCTCTACCTATCAGGCGGTATCAGGCGCGGGCCTGAAGGCGATTGATGAGCTTAAAAAGGAGGCAATGAGTATTTTAGAAGGCAAAGAGGGTTTTCAGCGAAAATTATTTCCTCATCAAATAGCATTTAACGTGCTTCCTCAAATTCCCCAGAGCAAAGCATTTTTACCCAATGGCTATACTTCGGAAGAAATGAAGATGGTGAATGAGACCCAGAAGATCATGGGAGACCATTCGATTCGGGTAACTGCGACAACGGTGCGGGTGCCGGTTATTCGCGGCCATAGCGAGTCGGTAAATATAGAAACGGTGAAAAAAATAACGGCAGCGGAGGTGAAAAGACTCCTTTCCACGGCGCCTGGGGTTAAGGTAATCGACGACCCTGCCAATCAGCTCTATCCATTAGCCTCAGAAACGGCAGGAAGGGATGAAGTCTTTGTGGGGCGTATTCGCGAAGACATATCCATTGACAATGGCATCGATATGTGGATTGTAAGTGATAATATTCGCAAGGGCGCCGCCCTCAACGCAATTCAGATTGCAGAGAAGTTGTTGTAATGATTTTAATCTTTTGAGAAAACAGGCAAATGTCCGGAATCCCATAAGCGCCAGGTTGTTTTTGATATTTTTTACACGGAGGCCAATATCGGCAGTCGGCAATCTACAGTCAGCAATCGGCAAATTGTAGACTGTAGACTGTGGCGCTAATTAAATACTTCACTAACTGACCGTGGTTTACCGATGTAATTTCCCTGTGCGTAATTTACCCCTAATTTACGCAGCAATTGCAGTGTATCCCCGGAGTCTGCAAATTCCGCAACAGTTCTTTTTTTTAAACCATGCGCCAACTCAACTATTGCCTTTACCATGTGCTGATCTACCGGATTGTTTGGCAAGTCATTAATAAAGCTGCCGTCAATCTTTAAATAATCAACCGTTAAATGCCTGAGATAATTGAAAGAAGAAAATCCACTGCCAAAATCATCAAGAGAAAAGCGACAATCCATATGCTTAAGCGCTGCAAGAAAGTCCTGCGCTGCAATCATATTTTCCATCATAGCTGTTTCGGTCATCTCAAAAACAATACTTCCCGGCTTAGTGCCACTGGTATTAAACTGATGCTTTATGATCCCTAACAATTCGGTATCGGCAAATGCCTTGCCGGAAAGATTAATATCAAGGAATATACCTCTGTCAGAAAATTGCTGCTCCGCAGCAAGACGGATAGCGCTACAAACGACCCAGCGGTCGATATCACGGATAAGTCCAAAACGTTCTGCAATACTAAGAAATTCTGCGGGGAATATCAATTCATCTTTCTCGCCAAGCATGCGTAGTAATGCCTCATATCCGATAATATTTTTATTTGACAGATCAATCACGGGTTGTAAATGTAATACAAAACGGTCATTGTCCAATGCATTCCTGATCCTCTTTTCCCAGTTTATTTGGGCTTCAATATGTGTTTTTTGTTCCTGGGAAAACACGCAAAACCGGTTACGCCCGCTCTCTTTTGCACGATACATTGCTAAATCAGCATTAACAAGCAATGTTTCAGCATCACGTCCATGTTCGGGGAATATCACAATGCCAATGCTAAACGTCACTTTAGAATGCTCAAAGGTATGTTCTCTGGTCAATTCAAGAATTTCGTTTGCAATTAATCCGGCTTTCTCCCTGTCAGTATAAGGCAATAGTATGGCGAATTCATCTCCGCCAAATCTGGCAAAAATATCGGTATCACGTAAACGGGAACGAAGCATTTCTGCCAGGCGAATAAGAAGTTCGTCTCCAGCCTGGTGTCCGAGGGTATCGTTTACGTATTTAAAATTATCAAGATCGAGAAACAGGAGCGCCCCGGTTGCCCCATACCGTAAGGTCTGGGCAATCCAATACTGCAATTCCTCCTGAAAACGCCTGCGATTAAAGAGATTTGTCAGGGGATCCCGGGTTGCCATGTTCAAAAGTTGGGTCTCGAATTTCTTATGTTCTGTAATATCTTCTTTAATCGCAAGATAATTGGTCACATGACCCTTGTGATTTCTTATGGGGGAAATATGCACGTGTTCCCAGTACAATTCTCCCGTCTTCTTTTTATTCAACAGCTCGCCTTGCCATTCCTTACCCGAAATAATGGTATTCCATAAATTCCTGTATGTTTCATTTGATGTTTTCCCCGATTTTAACATCCGCGGGGTTCGCCCAATAATTTCATCCCCGGTATATCCTGTTAGTTCGGCAAGCTTTGGGTTAACGTATTCAATAATCCCCTCCTTGTCGGTAATAAGAATTGATGCCGGACTTTGTTCTACTACCTGTGACAATTTGCGAATCCTTTCGTCCGCTCTTTTCCGCTCAATCAAACGCCCGAGCTGTAGGGCAAGATTATCCACTACTTCAAAGAATATTGCCTGTGGTTTTTCTTCTTTTCGTGAGAAAAACTCAAATATATACAGTATCTTATCACCTTCTTTTATGGGAAACGCAAATGCTCCCCGTACTCCAATAGCAGCACTTTTTACAATGGCGTGTTGCGCTCTGATACAATTACTATCTTTGGTAACATCCGGAATCCATTCCATTTTCCTGCTGCTAAAGACCTTCCCCGGCAAATCTTCTCCTGGTTTTAAAATAGTATTCTCACCTATCTTTCTCAACAGACTGAACTCTTTGGTGTTTTCAAAATACCATAGCCTTGTAGATTCCAGCCTTATTGCACCATTTACCGTATATATTACCTTACAAATATGACCGACGGGCCATCCTAAATATCTGCACATTTTTTTAAGATATAATCTCATAGTACTGTCAACGGTCAACAAATCATGCGCAGTATCAAACACTTCGTTAATTAATTGCAGGATGGCCTGTTTTTTTCTTTTCTCATCGTCTTTTTTTCTCCGTTCACTAATATCGCGAAAAATAGCAATGATATGTATTTGTCTCCCTATTTGTAGTGTTGAAAATGAAGCCTCCAGAGGGAATTCACTCTTGTTTTTTTTAACGCCTGTAATCTCAATTGTTTCATTAATAATGCACCCCGCTTTAATATTGTTAAAAAAACGCATCTCTGGTTCTGTGTGTTCTGCGCCGCCGATAACGTTGAGGATATTTTTCCCTTTCATTTCTTCTTCCGAATATCCAAATATTTTTTCGGCAGCAGGATTCCAATGCGTAATATGCCCGTTCTCATTTAATACAACAATTCCATCATTTATCACGGACGCTAAATTTGCAAATTTTAGCTCATTTTCCTCTAGTCCGATGTTTTCACCCTCAGAATCTAACAACTGCCTTTCAAGTTTCCTGATTAAATATTCGTTATAATTCCGGCAAAATTCCGTTTCATCTTTTCCGGAAAATGCACTGATAGGGTGTGGAAGATATTTTTTATACCCGTTCAATGTGCTCATCACGGCATCAATAAAAATATCAGCAGGCATCGGTTTCACTAATAATCTATCCGCCCCTAAACTCATGGCATATTCCCTGGCCCTTCTCCCGGTAAATGCCGTAGTGTAAAAGATAAAAGGGATATTTCTCAAATATTTATTTGTTTTACATTTCCGGCAGAATTGAAAACCATCCATATGTGGCATAAGAATATCACAAATTATTAAATCAAACCTGTTATTTTGCAACGTCTCAAATGCCGTCAATCCATTTGTAGCAGAAGTGACTTCTCCGCCGTGCTTTTCCAGCATACGTTCCAGAAAGCGCAAGTCATCTTCTGAATAATTAGCGATAAGTATCTTCATGGTAGTATCGGTTTTTAAATAATGTGCCTTTGCAGCTTCAGGTTTACAACGCAAACCCATACAGTTTATACGGGTAATTGCGCCATATATCTCCTCTTTATCAAAAGTAAGGGCGAAACATTTGCTGCAAATTGGCATAAATGCGTTCATGCCCAAACTGGCAAATGCTTCGCCCCTACACTATGCGGCAGACACCGGTATTATTGGAATTTCTCTAAAAACTAAATTGTTATCAAAAAATTATCCCCGTTTTTAAAAAAGCGTCTTGTTCCCGATGTGGCACTTTTTCTTTCTTAGCCGGCGCACAATGACAAGTACCATCCCCACAATGAGAAAATACAAACATTTTGCAATATCCGATTGAACAAATCCCCCTCCGCCATTTTCATATCCGGCATATACAACACCTCCACATGCAAATAAAACCAAAATTACTATCACCACAGTAGATTTTAATTGTATAAGAAGCTTTTTCTTTTCCATAATTATCTAGTCCTTTCCCTGGCATAAAAACCTATAATTAATCTTGTGAACAATTCCATACATCAGCCTTCTTCATATACTTACGGACGAGAAGATATGTGCCTTCATTTTATTCTTGAATCCATTTCACCATTGTCAGGACAGGCTTGCTTTCTTCATGTGAGTCCACAACCGGAATACGAACAACAATAGCAAAACCCTGTTGTGGTGCTTTCGCCCTAGTCCTGATTTTCATTCCCTTACGGCTCACATCTATAATTTCAGTCTCATGAAGCAATGTCCTTGAATAATCACGGACTTTTACCAGCCATGACAAATAACTACGCTTACTTTTCCGCTTTTCTAATGTTTTGCACTTCATACGGTTAATTTATACAATTTTGAAGTTATGTAAATACCCTAAAAAGAGTACATCCCTACGGATACGCCCATAAGTATGTGTAAGGCAGAAGGCGGAAAAAAATTGCCATAAACAACCTACATTTTATAGACTTATTTCAACAAGTAAATACCCTAAAAAGGATATACCCTTTTGGGTCTATAGATAGCATTTGAAGTAATGGTGTAAATGCTATTTAATTCACTCCCTTACCCTTTAGTAGTTGTTTAAATGAGAAATAGATTGTATTATTTATCTGTTCTGAAATGATAAAACATTGCTTAAACACAGAGTCACAACTGGGAATGAAAATGACGTTTCGACCACTGGTGAGATTACAGATTTAATGTAGAGACACATGCAACCGGAACCAAACAAGCAAAAAATAGAAAATACGAAATTCCAAAGTACGAAATGCGAGAACGGAAATTTATTTTAGGACGAAAAACAAATGACCGGAAAAAATAACCAATTGTTAGAACCATCAAAATATCCTCACCCTCATACCCGTACAAAATCATGGCATCGGATGGTTGCAAATTTCTGCATTTTTTTTCTGGTAATATCCTTAGTCATGCTTTATTTCAGCTATACCGGCAAGCCGCAAGCCGGCCTTTTAGAAATAGGTATTTCCGCTTTTCTTTTTTGCATATTGTTCCATCTCGTCATGAAGTTCTTCCCGCTAATATCTAAGATTATTACCTCACTGCTAATAATTGGATTTGCCGTCTCGCTAGTCTGTATAAACTATCATTTTTTAAAGGTGGAAAAAAAGGATGCGTCCATTGAGGAACTATTGGTGGGTGATTTATTTGTAAATAAAATCATGAAAACATTCAGGAAAGAACCTGTCTCGCCCGCGTTAAAAGGCGGAGTACCAGAACAAATTTTTGCACAAACGGATAGCGTCCCATTAGCAATACCATCCCTTGATCAACTAAAAATGACATTATCCAATCCGATATCCTCGAAGTTTACATCAAAATACAGCGTTGCTCTTTCGCCCGCTATGAAAGAAGGAACACTATTTTTAAAGGCATCATATAAGGGAGATATTGACAGCAAATACATTCTGCCAGGCATTTCCGGCATTCTTGCCGCTACAACAGAAAGCGGCCCCCCTATGTATGAACCTATTGACAAAGGTGATTTCGTCTCTTTCTCTCTTTCTGCATGTAATAAGGAAAAACTCCTTACTGCATCAGATATGCGTATCATTCAACTGCCAATATCTATAGGCGTCGGCGCAGCAACTCATGAAATAAAACTATGCAACCCTATAAGAGAAAACCGTGTGCCAATCGATTAAATTATACATACAGAAAGGAACAAGCCATGAAAACAACTATTATTACAATTATTATTGTTTTTGCTTTAACAACAATCAGTTATTGCCAGAACAAAGAACAGGAAGACCCTACAGATGCTTCCATCAATGCCTTTAAACAGGCAATTGCAGCAAATCCGGAATTTGTTGAGGCGCATTATAACCTTGGAGTGCTTTATGATGAAAAGGGCATGACCGAAGAAGCTATTGGTGCGTATATTAAAACAATCGAAACAGATGCGAATTTTGTGAAGGCGTATAATAATCTTAGTGTAATTTATTACAAACTGAAGCAGACGGACAAGGCGATTGAAACCATAAAAAAGGCCATTGCCATATCGCCAAAGTATTCAGAAGCGCTCTATAACCTTGGAATTTATTATTATGAGAAAACACAATACAATGAAGCGATAAAGGCTTTTAAAGATGCCGTAAAACGAAACACAAGGTTTGACATGGGCTTTTATAATTTAGGAGTCGCTTACGCGGCTATTGATGCCACAGATGAATCTATTGCCGCATTTAAACGGGTGATAGAACTGAATCCTAAATACCCTGACGCATACTATAATCTGGGTGTTGCTTATTCAAAGAAGAATCAGTTTGATGAGGCAATTCAACTGCTTAAAAAAGCTTTGGAAATCAACCCGAAAGACTCGAAGACGCATTTTGCCCTGGGAATCATTTATACGGTCAAAGATAAGGCAAAATAATCTTTTGCGGCATGAATAGTAAGAATACCGTACCACAATGGCGGGCCTACATCAGGTGCATTTTGTGAATTCATTCACCAGGTGGTCAATAGATTCTTTCGTTTTTGTCTCTGTTACACACAGAAGCATACAATTCACCATTCCCGGATAGTATTGAGAAATATCTATTCCACAATGAATGCCTTTTTCCTGCATACGCCTGATAATTGAAGCAATGCGAAAGTCGTTCTTCGCCTTTAAAACAAATTCATTAAAAAAAGGGTTGTGAAAAACAGGTTCAAAAATATCCAGATTACAGAGTCGTTCAAATGCATAATGGCTTTTCTGAATATTCAAATTACCAATTTCAGCGATCCCCTTTTTCCCCAGCGCACAAAGGTAAATACATGCCCGAAGGGCAAGCAGCGCCTGATTTGTACAAATGTTAGAGGTCGCCTTTTCCCGCCGGATATGTTGTTCTCTTGGCTGCAACGTCAGCACAATACACCGTCTCCCGGCCTTATCAACAGTCTCTCCGGCTATCCTCCCAGGCATTTTTCTCAGTAGCTCATTTTTTACAGTAAAAAATCCCAGGTAAGGCCCTCCGTAATTTAAATAGTTCCCCAAAACCTGCCCCTCTCCTACGGCAATATCGGCATTGTATTCTCCGGGAGGCATAAGAATGCCTAGAGATATGGGATTTACGCATGCAACAAAAAGTGCGTCATGTTTATGCGCTATTGCAGAAATCTCCTGCATATCTTCAACGCACCCAAAAAAATTCGGGCTTTGTACCAATACGGCGGCGGTATTATCTGCCAGCGATGCCTCTAATTGATGCATATCGGTCGTTCCTTCAGGACAATTGATTTCAACAATTTCTGTGTTAAAACCTTTTAAATAGGTTTTCATTACCTGACGATATTCAGGGTGAATCGCACTGGAACAAACAATTTTATTTTTTTCCTTATGCCGTATAGAAAGCAATGCCGCCTCCGCCAATGCGGTTGAGCCGTCATACATAGATGCGTTTGCTACGTCCATTGCGGTCAATTCGCACATGAGGGTCTGAAATTCATACATCACCTGAAGCGTGCCCTGGCTGACTTCCGGTTGGTAAGGCGTGTAGCAGGTATAAAATTCACTACGTGACGCCAGATGGTTAACAACAGAAGGAATAAAATGGTCATAGGCGCCTGCGCCTAAAAACGAAGAATAATCATCCGTTGTTTTATTCTTTTTGCTTAATTTTTTTATGGCATGCAGCACCTCCGGTTCTGATAAACCGGGTGGGAGTGACAGGGAAAAGTTTCTTAATGCTTCGGGGATTTCACCAAGAAGTGCATCCAGGGAGGATATGCCCATATCTTCAAGCATCTTTTTTTTATCGGATTCTGTATTTGAAATATAATCCATACATACTGCCTCAACAAACAAAAATGACCGATTCGGCCGTTTGTTTCACATTGAAATATAACCGGACGGAATGGTATTTTCTCTGCCACAAAAAATAATTACCGTTGATGATACTCCTGGATCGACCTTACATCAAGGGTTCCGCTTTTTAATGCCTCTATCGCTCTTACGGCTGCTACAGCGCCGGCAACGGTAGTAAAATAAGGAATTTGATAGGTAAGAGCAGTTCTTCTGATGGAGAAAGACGCCTCCTGCGCAGCCTTTCCCTCTGCCGTGTTTATGACGAGTTGTACTTCATTATTCTTTATATGGTCAACGATATTCGGGCGCCCTTCTATTACTTTTAAAACGGGCGTAACAGAAATATTTTCTTCTGAGAGTGCCGCTGCAGTGCCCTTTGTAGCCGTTATTTTAAATCCCATTTGGAGCAGCTTTTTTGCTATTTGCACGATAGGTTTCTTATCCTTATCCCTTACACTTATAAAAACGGAGCCGACTAATGGGAGGCAGTAATTGGCAGACATCTGCGCCTTTGCGTATGCGCGCCCGAAATCTTTATCCAGTCCCATAACTTCTCCAGTCGATTTCATTTCAGGCCCCAGCAATGTATCAACCCCTTTAAACTTTAAAAAGGGGAAAACCGCCTCTTTTACGGCAGTGTGTCTCATCGTGATATTTTCGGGCATATTTAACCCACGAAGCTTTTCCCCTGCAATTACTTTAGCCGCAATCTTAGCCATCGGCACGCCTATCGCCTTGCTTACAAAGGGTATTGTCCTTGAAGCGCGCGGATTCACCTCCAGCACATATATCACCTTATCTTTTACCGCATATTGAATGTTAATAAGGCCTATGACGTTCAGTGCAAGCGCTATTATCCGTGTTTCCTTCTTTAATTCTTCTATAATTTCATTATTCACTGAATAAGGTGGGAGCGAGCAGGCACTGTCTCCGGAATGAACACCTGCTTCCTCTATATGTTCCATTACTCCCCCGATAAATACTTCTTCTCCGTCACTGATTGCATCAACATCAATTTCTATTGCGTCCTGCAAAAAGCTGTCTATTAAAACGGGATGTTCATGCGATACTTCCACCGCATGGGAAATATAATGCTCCAGACCCTGTTCATCGTATACAATACGCATTGCACTTCCGCCCAAAACATACGATGGGCGTAATAAAACCGGATATCCTATCCTTTTTGCTATCATCTTCGCATCTTCCGCAGAGTTTGCACAGCCATTTTCCGGCTGCTTTAGTCCTAACCGGTTCATAAGCAACGCAAACCGTTCACGGTCTTCGGCAACATCAATATTCTCAGGAGAAGTGCCCAGAATTTTCACCCCTTCTTTTTCCAGGGGAACCGCGAGCTTCAGCGGAGTCTGCCCTCCAAATTGAACAATTACGCCCTCGGGTTTCTCCTTGTGAATTATCTCCAGAACATCTTCCATGGTTAGAGGTTCAAAGTAGAGCCTGTCAGAAGTGTCGTAATCCGTGCTTACCGTTTCCGGATTACAATTCACCATAATGGTTTCATACCCCAGCTCTTTTAAGGCGTAAACTCCATGCACACAACAGTAATCGAACTCAATTCCTTGTCCTATCCGATTAGGGCCGCTCCCCAAAATAATAATCTTTCTCTTTGTAGTGGGATCCGCTTCACACGAAGTTTCGTACGTTGAATATAAATAAGGGGTAAATGCTTTAAACTCTGCGGCACATGTATCCACATGTTTAAATACCGGCCTCACAGACGTCCGGTACCGGTATTCCCTTATTGTCTTCTCATCGGAACCGCATAACCTGGCTAAAAATATATCAGAAAACCCATATTGTTTTGCTTTTGCAAGCAATTCAGCATTCATAACAAAATCCCTGTTTTTTTGTGATGCGTCATTGTCCTTTAACTTTACCATTAAATGTCTTTGTTTAATCTCATTTTCAAGGTCTGTTATTTGTTTAATGTTATAAAGAAACCATTTGTCAATACGGGAATAGGTATAAATTTCGTCAAGGGTCATGCCCAGACGAAAAGCGTCCGCAATATGCCATAACCTGTCGGGGGTTGGCGTAATCAGTTTCATTTGTAAATATTCCGATTTTTGTTCAGCCGTCCAGTCATCGATTCCAGAAGGCAGGAGGGGGTCAAAACCGCTTCGCCCGGTTTCGAGAGAACGAATCGCCTTGCCTACCGCTTCTTTAAAAGTACGGCCAATCGCCATAACCTCACCGACTGATTTCATATGAATAGTAAGCTCCTGGATAGTATCAGGGAATTTGTCAAAATTGAACCGCGGAATTTTGACTACACAATAATCTATGGCCGGTTCAAAGCAGGCGGGGGTGTAGCGGGTAATGTCATTAGGGATTTCATCGAGCGTATACCCGATTGCAAGTTTTGCGGCGATCTTTGCGATAGGGAATCCTGTGGCTTTTGAAGCCAATGCAGAACTCCTTGAGACCCTTGGATTCATTTCAATCGCAAGCATCTCGCCATTTTCAGGGTTGACGGCAAACTGAATATTTGAACCTCCGGTTTCAACGCCTATTTCCCTGATGATTCTGACCGCGGCATCACGCATTTTCTGATACTCCATGTCAGTAAGCGTCTGCGCAGGCGCCACAGTGATACTGTCGCCCGTATGGACTCCCATTGGGTCAAAATTTTCAATAGAGCATATGATGACGACATTATCTTTTAAGTCACGCATAACTTCCAGTTCATACTCTTTCCACCCAAGAACTGAACGTTCTACTAAAACTTCATGAATGGGGCTTGTCTCCAGCCCTGTAGTTATATACTCTTTATATTCTTCAATGTTATACGCCGTACTGCCTCCTGACCCTCCAAGCGTGAAAGATGCACGGATAATGGCAGGGAAACCGATGGCGTCTATAATCTTCAGCGCAGTGTCTAAAGAATTGACATACACACTTTCAGGCACTTGTACGCCAATACGCCCCATCGCCGCCTTAAATTGCGAACGGTCTTCAGCCATTTTTATGGCTTTTAGTTTTGCGCCTATAAGCTCTACATTAAACTTATCCAATACGCCTTTTTCTGCAAGGGACACAGCGGCATTTAGCCCTGTCTGCCCCCCAAGCGTCGGCAATATCGCCTGCGGGCGTTCCTTTTCAATGATTTTTGTAATTATTTCCGTTGTGATGGGTTCAATATACGTTTTGTCCGCCACCTCCGGGTCAGTCATAATCGTCGCCGGGTTGCTGTTTACCAGGATAACCGTATATCCCTCTTCCCTTAAGGCGTGGCATGCCTGGGTGCCGGAATAATCAAATTCGCACGCCTGGCCAATGACAATAGGGCCAGAGCCAATAATCAGGATTTTTTCAATATCATTTCGTTTGGGCATTTTATATATAGCTAAAAGTATCTATTCCCCGAAAAATTTAATGTAGCATCTTAATATCGATAGGGTTGGTTGGCACGAACAAACTTATTAGTCCCTAAGCTGGTATAGCTGGAACATAACAAGCACAATATAAAAAATCCGAAATGCGAAGCACGAAATCCGAAACAAATTTCAAAATACAAAATCTCAATGAAAAAAACGGGTTTTGAACATTTTGAAATTAAAATTTAGCATTTATTTCGTATTTCGAATTTGGTTGCAGCCAAAGGCCGCGCCAAGAAATCTGTGGTTTCCTTTTTGCTCATATCTCTCCAAAGCATCAACTTTTCATCGTCTGCAAAAATCTATCAAACAAATAATCTGCATCGTGAGGCCCTGGGGAGGCTTCCGGGTGGTATTGCACGGAAAAGGCAGGCACAGAATGGCATTTCAACCCCTCTACGGATTTATCATTTAAGTTCAGATGTGTAATTTCCACATCCCCATAAGTGCTTTTATGCAACATGCCCTGCGATGGTATTTCCACGGCAAAACAGTGATTCTGGGCAGTGATTTCCACCTTTTTAGTCGATAAATCCATGACGGGTTGATTTCCGCCATGATGCCCAAACTTGAGTTTGGACGTTTTCAGCCCCAATGCGAGCGCCAGCAACTGATGTCCCAGGCATATCCCAAATATTGGCCTTTTCCCTAACAGGCCTTTAATGTTCTCAATCATATATGAAACGACCGAAGGGTCTCCAGGTCCGTTGGAAAGAACAATGCCGTCAGGATTCATCTCCAATACCGTTTCAAATGAGGTTTTTGCAGGAACGACGTGTACAGAACAACCGGCATGCGCCAATTTTCTTAAAATAGAGTATTTTACGCCACAATCATAAACAATAACCTTGTATTTACGGGATAAGTGAGGTGTGCCTTTTTTATTTACCCAGTCATACGGTTTTTCACAGGTCACCTTTGCAACCAAATCTCTTCCGGTAAGACCAGGCGCTGATTTTGCTTTTTCCTGCAACCGTGTCCTATCAAAATCTATGGTTGAAATAATGCCCTGCTGCGATCCAAAATCACGGATCTGGCATGTAAGTGCCCTGGTATCAATACCTTGAATACCAACGATCCCATTTTTCACAAGAAATTCTGATAAATCTATTTTTGACCGCCAATTACTGGAGAATGGAGAGCATTCTTTAACGATAAATCCTTCCAGAAAAAGTTTGTATGATTCAACGTCCTCTTCATTAATGCCATAATTGCCTATTAACGGATACGTTAAAGCAACAATCTGACCTGCATATGATGGATCTGTCAGGATTTCCTGATATCCCATCATGCTCGTATTGAAGACAAGTTCCCCAATTGTCTCTCCGGCAGCCCCTAATGAGCATCCATTGAAACACGTTCCGTCTTCCAGTACCAATATTGCCTTTTTTTCATTCATAATTTATAACACCGGGGAATTTCAATATTTTTGTATAGACGCATTGCATACGTCTCTGTTTTGTCAACATTTTCATTACATGCAACAGTTTATAGACGCATGCAATGCGTCTATGCAATTAAACATCAGCAACGGCATAAAGTCGCTGCCAAAGGCAGCTTAATTTGTTTTAATGCAAAGCCTTACGATAGGTTTACCGCAGACATTGCAATAGTTTTAGGATTTCAAATCGTACAACTAAAAAATAAATGTGTCAAGGCAAATTAAAAAACTTTGCCATGTTAGCTTTTTGCTTGATTAAGACTTTGCCTCTGTTATAGTTATAGGAAATAATATGCTACTTTGTAACACTTTAGTTTTTTGAAAAATTCCAATAATAGCGGTGTTTTGCCGCATAGTGTAAGGGCGAAGTATTTGCTGTAAATTGTCATAAATGCATTCATACCCAAAGGAGCAAATGTTTCGCCCATTCTTTTTAAAAAAACTAAAATGTTACGAAATTATCGTATATTTATGTAATATTATTATCTTTAAATAACAGTTCATGCTTGTCCTTTTACAACACGGGCAGTATTTCATAGACAAATCAATTGTGAGGTGTATTCAATGCAATTCAATTCAATACAAGAAGTAATAGAAGACCTTAGAAATGGGAAAATGACAATATTAATAGACGACGAGAGTCGGGAAAATGAGGGGGATTTAATTCTTGCAGCGGAAAAGGTTACTCCCGAAGCTATTAACTTTATACTAACACATGCAAGAGGCATTCTTTGCCTTGCGATAAATGCCAAAAGGGCTGAAGAACTGGACTTTTATCCAATGGTTTCCAATAACACATCAAGCTTTCAGACGCCTTTTACCGTTTCCGTTGACGCCGCAAGAGAAATTTCCACAGGCGTATCTTCCAAAGACAGGGCAACGACCATATTAACAGCCATTGATGATAATGCCACTGCGGAAGACTTTGTTCGACCAGGTCACATATTTCCGCTAAAGGCGCATAACGGCGGAGTTCTTGTCAGAGCCGGCCATACAGAAGGAGCCGTTGACCTAACCCGCATTGCCGGTCTCAAAAATGCCGCAGTCATTTGCGAAATTATGAGGGAAGACGGAAACATGGCAAAACTTCCGGACCTCAAAAAATTTGCCGAAAAAAACAATCTCAAAATCTGTACAATTGCGGATATCATAAAATACCGCCATGAACAGGAACGATTAATTGAGAAACGCGTAACCGCAAAACTCCCCACAATATATGGGGAATTCATCCTTCATCTCTATCGTTCCTTTGTTGATGAGTACCTCCACCTTGCTTTATGCCTGGAAGTTGGCAGCAAAGACATAAATACTCCTTCCCCAATGCAAAATGAACCGATACTGGTAAGGGTACACGATGAATGTCTGACGAGCGATGTTTTCGGTTCTTTGCGTTGTGACTGCGGAGAACAGCTTCATAATGCCCTCAAAATCATAAAGGAAAACGGTAAGGGTGTTTTGCTTTATATGAGGCAGGAAGGACGAGGGATCGGCTTAGAAAACAAATTGCATGCGTACCACTTACAAGATAAAGGATTGGATACGGTAGAGGCAAATGAGAAACTAGGACTTCCAGTGGACAAAAGGGACTATGGAATCGGCGCACAAATTTTAAGAGATCTGGGCATTACTAAAATGCGTTTGCTTTCGAACAATCCAAAAAAATTTGCCGCGCTTGCAGGATATGGACTGGAAATAGTTGAGCGCGTGCCAATCGTTGTTGAACCAAACGCAGAAAATCAAAAATATCTGCGTACGAAAAAGGAAAAACTTGGACACATGATAGAGACGTAATAATTAACAACCTAAACAGTGTTGGTAAAGCTTCAAAACCGGTAAAAAGATATTGAAACCACAGATCCTCCGTATTACACAGATTTTTAAATCAGGCATTTGGCAGTACCATCAGGAGGCAGCAGCCAGCTTATCCAAAATACTCCGTAACATGCGAGGGTCGATGTACCTTATACCTAGCTTATCCGCCCATTTGACAATGCCGGTATCCGCAGTCATCATTATGCCGTCCATTTCTTTTGCAAGCAGGATTAAATCAACGTCTTCTTTGCTGTCAATAATTCCCTCACGCAGCGCCATGCGATATTTTTTCCTGAGATTTGCTATCGCTTCAGGTTCGGTATCGGGCGAGGTTTCCCTGACGGCGGTTTCCGCCACCCTCAAGCCCTTATCGATCCTCAGCCGTACGTCTTCAATAAGTTCATAGAGCAAAAACGCAGGAACGGTCAACTCGTAACGTTTCGGGGATTTTTGCTGCAATAACATTTGCAAATCAACTTGTATATCTTTTATCTCTACAAAGTTTAAAAGCTCCTCATAAATCGTCTGCGGCATATAAAAGATAGGCCCTTTCAATTTGCTGATAATTTCAAGAAAAGAACGCAGGGCATCTGTAGGGTCATTGCCAAAGGTCTGATAAACTTCCGGATTGGTAAAGATACTGGTATCGATAATTATCTTTTCGTTGATGATTTGTTCATGTTTTATGTCTTTTTGCATATAGTTCTTTCATTTTCAGTAAGCTGAAATATTTTTTTAAAAAGTTCCTCTTCCGCAGCGGACATTTTTTTATCCCGTCTTTCCATAGCAAGCCTTGCCACACATAATGCCTTATCCCACTCGTAAACCCTTATCCCATTGACGGTACACCATGAAAACGAAGGTAGATATTTCGGAGGATAGAGATTGGTGACAATATTGCATGCAAAGCCAATGACACTCCCTGTCATAATCGTCGTATTTATGGCGGTTTTCGTATGATCTCCCATCGCCATGCCAAGGGAATTGTGGTTTGTGTTTATGAGGGTATTTCCCATTTGAACTTTTATGAGGCCATAGGTATTAAGTAAATTACTGTTCGTTGTATCCGCCCCGATGTTGACCCATGAACCAAGATAGGAGTCGCCCAAGAATCCGTCATGTTGTTTGTTGGTAAAGCTGTGGAATATTGTGTTTACGATTTCTCCCCCTATTTTGCATACTTCTCCGATATTGGTGCCTCCCCGTAACCGCGAATTGGGCAGGATTACAGAATTATCTCCAATGTAAACCGGCCCCTCAATGGAGGTATTAGGGGAAATGGTTACATTATTGCCAATATAAACCGGCCCATTCTCTGCGTCGAGTACACAGCAAGGTTTGATCCTGCTGCCCTTTCCAATGTATATCTTATCTTTATTGATGAGATAAGTGCCTTCATACACGTTCCCCGCATTCCGTCCCTCCTTAACAAATAAGGAAAAGTCTTCCGCTATTTGATGTGCATTACGTTTTATAATGTCCCAATAATAACTGAATACCGGCGTATGAATATCAACCCTAGGCAAGGTGTTTTCCCATTTTTCATGATAGTTTTCTTCAAGAAATGTGTTATACGATATTTTTCCAGGGGAATTTTTTTTGAGACGAAGGTAAACAACCGTATCGCCTTGCATGCCAATTTCCTCAGGGCCTTCCAAAGAAACAGGACGCGAAAGAATCGCGCGGCCGTTTATAAAAAGACAGCTATCGTTCTGTTTCCGGGGGGCATTCACCTCCAGGGGATAACGTTCCTTTACAATATCCGCGAGGGCATCCCTGCAGAAAAGGGTAATGGTAGCACCGGGATAAAGTCTAGATATCCTTTCCCATTGCGTATACAAACCACAACGCAACTCAAACGTTGCCCTGGTGTATACGAGGGGAGCAAGGCGTGAATAATTGGCGTCTTCGAAAATATAAATATGAGACAAATTGAATTACCCTCTTTTCCATGGAAAGACCTTAATTTCTTTGCATTTTCAGGCAAAATATTTAACAGTAAAATCCGAAAACACGAGATACGAAACAAATTCCAATAACAAAATGATTTGAAATTCTAAACAAGTACGTCTTTCGTATCTTGCATTTCGTGCTTCATATTGTTGTATGTTTTGGATTTTATGCTTTGTTATTCGAATTTGTTTCGTATTTCGTACTTCGTATTTCGTATTTCTTGCTTGGTTCAGGCTTTGCCAGTTTAGGATACTGAGAGGGTTAAACATTGTCAAGCCAATAACAGATATACTCAAAAGGTTTACAGTTTAATACAAAGCCATTTACTGGCCAAAAAACCCATTATCATTTTGCTATAATCGTTGACGGAATTTGTTAACTGTGCTAAAATTCCTTACAATGTATTCCTTTTCACATGAAGGGAGTATCGTCATATTATCACATAGCATCGTACAAATATCGTTATTTAAATGAACAAAACTACGATAAATATACGCTTATTGACCGTCATCCTGGTACTTTTCCTTTCATTCCTCTTTCTCTTCAATACAGGAAAAAGGGATTTTTGGGCGCCGGATGAACCCCGTTACGCACAGGTCTCCAAAGAAATGCGGGATAGCGGCAATTTTATACTTCCGCAGTTAAATAGCGAACCATATCCCCACAAACCCCCCCTTTTATTCTGGATGATTAATCTGTTTTCCGTCCCGTTCGGTAAAATAACGCACCTGTCCGCGCGTTTGCCTTCTGCCCTCGCAGGTGTGGGATGCTGCCTGATACTGTTTAATTTTGCCAGAAATGTTTTCCATAACACCAGAATAGGCTTGCTTTCAGCCCTTATACTCGCCACCAGCATAAAATTCCTTTGGATGACGCACCGTGCTGCCTTTGACGTGCTGCTTACCTTTTTCGTTATGGCAGCCTTGTTCAGTTTCTATAAAGGCTATAAGGAAGCGGGAAATAAAGGCCGTTATTACACCCTCTTTTATATCTTCATGGCCCTTGGAACGCTTACAAAAGGCCCTGTAGGATTTCTTCTTCCATTCCTCGTAGTCGTGGCATATCTTTCTCTGAAAAGAGATATAAAAGTTTTGAAAGAAACAAAACCCTGGATAGGGGGAGTTCTTTTTGCAATTTTGGTGTTCTCGTGGGTATATCTGGCAGGCATATACGGTGGTAAGGAATATACGCAACAAATATTATTCAAGCAAAATATCGGACGGTTCGCTGATTCCTTTGCCCATAAACGGCCTCTTTATTACTATTTTATCCATTTCCCCCTGAATTATTTTCCGTGGACAATCTTTATCCCAGGCGTTGTCGTGTATCTGTTTTCACGAGAAGGGAGAAAGAGGTTTCAGGAAGTGGTATTCCCTGCGGTTTGGTTTGTCGTTATCTTCTTTTTCTTTTCTATCGTTTCGGGGAAAAGGGACATCTACGTTCTTCCACTCTATCCTGCCGCCTCTTTAATAATCGCATGGTTTCTGAATGAGTTTGTAGAACAATTCAGGGATATCCGTTTCAGGAAAACAGGCTATATCCCTTGTTATTTCATAAGCGGACTAACCATATTTCTAGGGTTTCTCTTACCGTTAGGTATATACAAATTTCGGCCTGAACACATTCGTCTTACCATACCATTTGTATTGTTACTTTTTGCCGGCGGCATAATTATGCTGCGTTTCATAAAACACTCAAGAATATTGCCTTTCCTCTTTGTCCTCATCCTGCTTGTTTTCTCTCTATTTACCCTGAGTACACTGCAGGTAATCCCATTATTAAATCAGTACAAATCGGCAAAGGAAATTTGCGACAAGGCAAATGCTGCAATGAAACCCGGCGATCAACTGGCAATGTATAATTTTCTCAGAGACACATACCTGTTTTATACGAATAGAAATCACATGCCGGTAATAAATGATTCTGAGGATCTGAAGAAATACATGAATTCAAACGAACGGGTCTTTCTGTTTATCAGAGACAAGGATTTTAAAAAGGTGTCAGAGTCACAGGATATACCCATCTTTGTAATTGCCAGGGATTCCGTAGGGCATCGGGAGATGCTTTTTGTGTCAAACAAGGATATTTGACAAGGACAATCGCATAATATCGCATGATAACGACAATACTTTCAGAACGTTATACAGACATTCATTATCCCAACCGGCAATTAATCTCTTTTATGAATTTATTCGTTGGATAAAACGTTAAATCGGATTTTACAGGAGGCGTCAAAAATGAAAAAAAAATCACCCGTAAAAAAATCATTGCCTTAATGGGTATCATTATAATTGCGATTGTTGTACTCAAATATCTGGACAGAGTAGAGCCGGTTCTTGAAATCGTTCCAATGGAATTAAATTTTGGCGATATTGAAACCAAAAAGTCATTTACCTTACTGAATAAAGGAAAAGAAAAGTGGAAAATTCTTTCTAATGTAAAGACACTTCAGTATGAAATTGATATCCCTAAAGACATCGAATGGATTTCGCTTCCGCTAAAATCCGGGATGTGCGAAAAACAAGAAGAAAAAAACGTCACTGTTGTTATTAACAGAGATAAACTTTCCGTAGGGAAGAACATGTGAACAATCGAAGCAAAATCGAATGACAACAATAAAACTATTAATATTGTAGCGGAGAGGATAAAAGAAGAAAAATTCATAAAAATAATGCGTCCCCATGCAAGAACGTCATTGTTAATAGACAATGAATTCACTATTCAGTGGATAGCAACCGCAAGCATAGGTAATTATGTGGATATTCTTCTTTTACTATACCGTAAGAGTTCGCAAATAGGGATTTCTAAAATTAGATTTAACTTTTGTTGAAATAAATAGTCATAGTATTTCTGGAATCACATTTTATGTACCCCTTGAGTATAACTGATCCCATAATAGAAACTATCGTAAAATCTTACAATTACAGAAAAGATGATACAAGCGATGGAAATTATAAATGGATGCCGAAAAGTCCGCTTCGTCCCGGAGAAGAGAAATATACTCAATCAGACTGAAACCACGGGTTTCAGTCTGATTGAGTATATATTTAGTCATAGTGACAACACCATATTTTTAAATTGTTTGCCGCGTTCTTCATAGTTATTAAACATATCATAGCTAGCGCAGGCTGGTGAGAACAATAAAACGCCTCCCGGTGTTGTGAGGGTATTTGCTGTTTGAAAGGCGTCTTTTAAGGTATTTGCAACGCATACATGGGGGTATTCTTTTTCCCCCTTTTTTAGAGAAATAAGTTCCTCTATTTTGTTTGCAGTTTTTCCAATAAGAACAACAGCTTTACAGTAATTTGAACAAATTGCGGCAAATTCCTCAAAATCGCTTCCCTTATCGTATCCTCCAGCAATAAGCACAGAGTTCTTAAAACTCATAATTGCGGCAATTGCAGATTCGGGGGTGGTTGCTTTAGAATCATTATAATACCTGATGCCTTTTGCCTCTCTTACAAATTCCAAACGGTGTTCTAATCCACAAAAAGAAGTAACTGTTTTTTCAATGGTTTGTTTGTTTGCGCCGTGTAAATATGTTGCACACGATGCTGCAAGTACATTGTGGAGATTGTGGTCTCCAGGAAGTTTGATTTTTGAGACACAGGGTATCGAAATGGTATTCCCATCTATGGAAATTACAATATGTTCGTTTTCACGAAATGCGCCATTTTCTACCGGTTGTTGTGTGCTGTACCACAAAACACGGCCATAACATTCTTTTCCCCATGTTCTCAGCTCCGTGTCATCGTAATTCAGAATGGCGGAATCACTCTGCTTCTGATGCAAGATAATATTCTTCTTTGCATGGATATAAGAATCAATGTCTTTATGCCTGTCCAGATGGTTGGGAGAAATATTTGTTACTATACTTATACAGGGACTCTTTTTAATTGAAGAGAGCGATTCCAGTTGAAAACTGGATAGCTCCAGCACCACAATATCCGCCGGCTTCATTTCTTCGAGTTGCAGAAGCAGTGATTTACCGATGTTGCCTCCAACCCATATTTTATTGGAGGTTTGTTGCAAAATGTCGCCAATCAGCGTGGTTGTGGTGGATTTCCCGTTGCTGCCGGTTACTCCAATGGTGAAAGCGGGACAAAGTTTAAAGAATATGTTCATTTCTGTGTCAATAGGAACACCGTTTTCCCTTGCAATTTGTATGAATTTTGAATCCCCGGGAACAGCAGGGCTGACGATGACCATATCAGTATTGATAAAATCTACATCTCTGTGTTCGCCCAGCCGGTAAGTAATCTGCAGATTTTCAAGATGCCGCAGGGATTGTGAAAGATCTGTTTTACTCTTTATATCCGTTACCGTGACATGCGCCCCCTGCCTTGCAAGAAATTGTGTTATGCCAATGCCACCCCCAAATACACCGAGTCCCATAACGGTAACTCTTTTATTTTTAAATTCCATATACATTTCACTTGTTTTGTTTATTTCACTCAAAATTAAAAGGAGAAATCGTAACACTTTAGTTTTTTGAAAAATTCCAATAATAGCGCTGTTTTCCGCACAATGTAGGGACGATGGATTATGGATTACGGACTACGGACATCCTTCGTCTTTCGTCTCTAGCTCTTACGTTTTTCAAAAGACGCAATTTAAATGATTTTTTTGCGATGCTTTTAACACTCCAACAGGCAGCGTAATGTCTGAATATAACCATTCAATGATTTATTTGCAATAGTGGTGAAGCCGAAAACAATTGAATGCCTCTATTCCAACTTCTTTTTTTAATCCCGCCAAAATATCTTTCAGGATATCAGGCCCTGATGCATTGCCCCAGAAAATCTTGCTCTGTTTGGGAAATCCCTCTTCATCAACGGTAAGGGATAGCGTAATTAACGGACAATCATTACGACTCTCTTTTGCTACCCTCAAAATAGGTATTTGTTAAATCATATAAAATCACCATCTCTTTGAGGGAAAAATATCTCTCGCGCCCGCTTTGATAACCCTTGCTCTATGGCAACATGATTCTCCCACAGCAAAACTGCCGCGCGATGCAGCGCTTTATCATACAGTTTAACCCCGGAGTCTAACAGCTCTACCACCCCCGCTTGTTTCAGAAAGCCATCGCACGGTATCACGCTCGCTGCCAGGATGAACCATTCTCCCCACAATGAGCGTCTTGGAACAGGCAATTAGATCCTCTGTAAAATCAAGCCCTTGTAATATTTTATCAAACCCGTATTCATTCATTTGGCTTATAGCCATATGCTCGGAGAAGGTAAAGATGTCTCCAAAAAGCAATCAATTCCCCGCTCAATTTAAGAAAAAAATCGCCGCTTAATTTTTAACAAAGTAATGTTTTAAAAAGAGAATTGACAAAGTTACAGCAAAAAATATAATGGTAAACATATGTCCACCAATGAAGAAAAATTAACGGATACTATTTTAACCAAAAAACAGGCGGATTTTCTAGCCTTTTTAAAAGCATCTCTTCAGGAAAAAGGGTATCCACCTACGGTACGCGAGATTATGCGCGGGATGGATCTTTCCAGCACCAATATCGTCAAAAAGTATCTTGACATCCTTGCCCGTAAAGGACACATCAAAAAACAATACAACAGTCCCAGGGCTATTGAAATTATAGAAGCCCCGGCCGGACATGCAGAAACGAATCTCATCCCCATTGTTGGAAGTGTCAAAGCAGGCGCTCCTCATCCGGCAATAGAAGATATTATGGGATATCTTGCAGTAGATAAAACAATCTGCCGTACCGGAGACGCATTTTTTTTGCGGGTTGAGGGAGACAGCATGATTAATGCTCATATACAGGAAGGCGACCTCGTACTGGTGAGGCCGCAACCGGTTGCCAATAACAGGGAAATTGTGGTTGCCCTCATAAATGGTGAGGCCACGGTCAAAAGATTCTACAAGAAGGGAAATACGCTGGAATTGCACCCGGAACACCCAATGATGAAACCCATTGTGCTCCAGGGAGAACAAGATGAGGTTCGCATCATTGGCAAGGTTACTGCGGTGGTGCGGTTGTTAGAGAAGTTATAACAGTGATTTCCGGGGGGATGACGGTATGATTACTGAAGTTCATGAAGCGATCAAAGTAGGGGCGATTTTTGGTGATAACAAAAAAAAACTCAAACCCGTTTGGTTTATTTGGAACGGCACAAAATATACTATCCGGGAAATTACTTACATCATTACTTTGTTAAAAATTAAGCGGCGATTTTTTTCTTAAATCGAGCGGATTTAATTTTAAAATATTCTTGTGAGAGTTTTTCGTTCTTTGATAAAGCGTTTGTTGATGAGAATTCAAGCAGGGAATTGATTGCTTTTTTGAATTCATTAAAGGTAGAAGGTTTTGTTTCCATGATTTTATCCAGATAAGCGTTTTGTTTTATCCAGTAAACGAATGTCCATGAGATCAGACAAATATTCCAATATCGCTCAATCTTGTCAATGTGCCTTACCTGATAATGATCGAAATAAAAAGTATCCTTCAATTCCTTGAAACAGTGTTCAATACCCCAACGCAACAGATAGTTTGTGATAACCGTTTTTACAGAGGCGTCGAGTTGATTGGTGATAAGGACATGATATTTTTTATCATCTTCCTTGTTCCATTTTCCCAAAATTACCACAAACTTCAACGGGACATTGCAACCATTCAGTTTGGCGTCAAACGTGTAGGTTTTATAGGAAACTTCACTTCCATCCGCGGATTTTAAAGTAACATACTTGGTTTTGTCGGCATAATGCTTTTTGATGAGGGTCACGAGCTCATCTGGTTTGATTATGCAATATTTTTGTTTTTCCGGATGGTACATGGAGATATTTCTGTTTGATTTTATTTCTGAAAAAAAGTGTTTCTTTTTTGCGTGAATATGTTCGAGAAACCGTTGAGAGGCATACCATGTGTCGAAGGCAATAGCTGAAAAATCAAAGACGTTAGAAGCAGCATCAAACATATCCATTGCTATTTGTATTTTGTCTTTAAATTTGGGATCATTTTTCCCTTCCCCGAACTCATCGGCAGGAAGGTAGGGAATAACATCCAGGGGAAAATGTTTTGTTTTTGAGACAAATGCCGCGCCAACAACAACATTGCAGGTTTCCGGCCTTTTAAGCGGACCGCAATATTGCCATTTGGCTGCCTCTGTATTTTTAGCATAGGGCTTTGGACATCCGGTATCATCTATGGTAAGGATGCTGTCTTTTGTCAATGCCGTGGTTCTTTGTTTTTGGATAATGTCCATTCTTTTCTGCTTTAATGCGGGTAAATCCCATTTGGATTCAGAAAAGAAGTATTGAAATTTCTGGTAATCCGTATGAACGGCTTGCGCCATGGCCTCCAGTGAATTTCTTTTATAGTCTTTAAACATTGCGTAGACGACAAGTAGAAACATTGCAAATTGTTTTTTAGTAAAACACGATGCAAAATGTTCAAGAAATTTATTTAATAACGGTATGTTTGTTCTGAAAATACTCAAATCCTTTGCTCCGGTAATTGATTGTGTAAAAAATTTACAAGTGCAATTAATACCGGAAGTAACGAGCAAAATCAAGAGTAAATATTTATCGCAAAGCATTGCTAAGTCATAAGTTGTGGCCGACTCGACTTACGACTTAAAAATATTTTTTCAGACGCTTTCTTTAACAAAGTAATGTTACATCTGGAAGGAAAGGGTTGGAAAAACGGTGATACACTACTTTACGGTTACCTAAGGTGCCAATTTTTTTCCATCTCCTATAACACTTATACCCTGCTATGGACACTCCATTCCATTTATACCTAAATTGGATAAGAAAGTTAATAACTATGTAATACCTCTTCCCGAATTCCAAAAGCGTCGAATATAACCTTCTGTTTTTTTGATAATTCGCTCAGGAACGGTTTGTTTTGATTTATTTGTATAATTTTTAATTTTTTGAGTTCTGCAAAATAATTCCTTATGTGCGTGATACCGCTTTTCGTGAAGATCATTCTCAAATACGCACAAAAAATGCCCAAGGGCAATGGCTTCTTTGAGGAATCTTGTGGTTGGGCTTTTTCATTTTCTCCATGTAACAAATATTGCAAAGATGCTCAGAAATTTTGCGGCAAGACCTTTTCTTGCACTTCAAATGCTTCGCTGGTAATGTCGAGAACAAAAAAAAACACTTTATTTTTTACTCTCTCTCTCTTTCTTTCATTACTACAGGGATACTCCCGCTCCATTTTGCTTGTTTTGCTTATTTTTACTCATTTAAATGAGAACCCTATCGTTTTTTACTTTCTTTTCCACTTATTGACGGGAGCTTTTGGCACAAATTCTTGATCCGCGTCTTTCGTAGGGTGACTTTGACGTTGTCGTGCCCCGCAAGAGGTTCTCCTTGACACCAAAAACTTCCCTTGTTAAACTTCTTCCGGGATTTCCGATTTGCAATAGCGTGCAGTAAGAAAACATATTGTACTCATTAATAAACTTATTCGTATATTAAAATACCAATGGGGAAAATTTTAGCTGTCTGCGTAAGCGAAAGAAAAGGTATCCAGAAACGAAATATAGGCAAATGCATGGCAATTAAACATTATGGCCTAGAGGGAGATGCCCATGCAGGAAAATGGCACCGCCAGGTGAGTCTGCTTGCAACGGAAAGCGCCGACGTGATGCGTAGTAAAGGCTTAGAGATAAAAGACGGCGATTTTGGAGAAAATATTGTCACCAGTGGCATAGAACTAAAATCGCTTCCTGTTGGAACTACGCTGAAAATCGGAAATGATATTATCATAAAGATAACCCAAATCGGCAAATTATGCCATGACCGCTGCGCCATTTATTACAAGGCAGGCGACTGTATCATGCCGCGAGAAGGGATTTTTGCAGAAATCCTTAGCAGCGGAATGATTAAAGCCGGAGATGAAATTTTAATACATGAATATCCCTCTGGGGTGTAAACTATGATTCGCACCGCAATAGTAACATTGAGCGATAAAGGGTCAAAAGGGGAGCGCGAAGACAAAAGCGGAGAGATTATCCGTACGATGCTCCAACAAATCAATACATCCATTGTCGCATACGAAATAATCCCCGATGAAAAAGACCTCATTATCAAAAAACTTCGTGAATTCTCCAAACTATCCGATCTTATCATCACAACCGGAGGTACCGGAGTTGGCCCTCGCGATATCACGCCTGAGGCAACAAGGGCAGTGATAGAAAAAGAATTGCCTGGCTTCGGAGAAGCAATGCGTATGGAAGGGATGAAGCACACACCAAGGGCAATGGGTTCCAGGGCGGTGGCAGGGATATATCGGCAAACCCTTATCATAAACCTTCCTGGAAGCCCAAAAGGCGTTGCGGAAAACCTCTCCGTCGTTCTGCCGGTTATTCCTCATACCATAAACCTTATCAAAGGCACGGTGACAGATTGCGCCAAAGACCGGGAGCAACACCCTCACAGGTAGCCACCCGAAAATGCAGACAAATGAATGTCTCTCTTCTTCAAAACTGCATCAAAAACAATGACATCGCCTCCCAACAAACAGCACAGACGCACCATCAAGTCGTGATCTCCATAAAAGTATCAACTTAGTTTTTTGAAAAAGTATGGGCGAAGCATTTGCCCGTTTGGGTATGAATTTATCTATGACAATTTATAGCAAATGCTTCGCCCATACACATGCGGCAAACATCGCTATTATTGGAATTTTTTAAAAAACTAAAATGTTACCAAACGATAAATTTTGGATTATAGGTCAAAATTTGTTATAAAACAAAAAAGCCATAAGAGTTTGGTTTCTTATGGCTTTTTCAAATCATATATGACCCCATGGGGATTTGAACCCCAGTTCACAGATCGAAAATCTGTTGTCCTAGACCAGACTAGACGATGGGGCCATTTATGCACAATAGTAAATGAGGGCAGATGGACTCGAACCATCGACACCCGCCTTAAAAGGGCGGTGCTCTACCGACTGAGCTATGCCCCCATTATACAGAAATGTATGAATATTGCACGCAGAAAATAAAATTACAAAGGGAAAAAACATCGATAATATACGTTTCAACGGTACGTTTATACCTTGAGTATTTCTTCAGTCTTTCTTTTGATTAAATCATTTACCTTAGTTTCAAAGTCTTTGATAATTTTTTGAATTTCATCCTTGGCGCGCTTAACATCGTCTTCTGTTAAAATATTTTCTTTCTTTTCTTTATCCGCTTGTTTATTTGAATCCTGCCGTATATTACGCAAAGAAACCTTTGTTGATTCCCCAAAATCTTTTACGGTTACGGAAAGTTTTTTTCTCCTCTCCTCATTAAGCGGAGGAATAACGATGCGCAGGGTTTTAGCTTCAACAGAAGGGTTCAGGCCGATGTCTGATTGAATGATTGCCTTTTCGATATTAGATACTATAGTAGTATCGTAAGGTTTTATCAAGATTGACTGTGCATCAGGTGTGGAAATCACTGCAAGTTGCTTTAAGGGTGAAGGGTTCCCGTAGTATTCAACCCGTATATTTTCGACCAGACCAGTGCTTGCCCTACCGGTTCTTATTCCCTTCAAATCATCTTGCAAATGAGCGATAACCTTTTCCATTTTTGCCTTTGTTTCTTTGCAAATCGAATCTATTGACATATCGGTTAATTTCCTATAAAAGTACCAACAGATTTCCCCAAAACAGCCTTTTCAATATTTCCTTTTTTATTCATGTTTAATACGATTATTGGCAATTTGTTTTCCATGCTCAAGGATACCGCAGTCATATCCATTACGCCTAATTGTCGGTTTAATACTTCGGCATAGGTCAGTTTGCTTAACAGCTTTGCGGATGGATTATTAGCTGGATCATCTGTATACACGCCGTCAACTCTTGTGGCTTTAAGCATCACGTTGGCATTAATTTCTATCGCGCGTAAAGCAGCTGCAGTATCGGTTGTGAAATAGGGGTTTCCCGTTCCCCCCGCAAAAATAACAATATTTCTTTCTTCAAGATACCGTAAACAATTTCGTAAAATAAAAGGTTCTGTGATATTCTTAATTTCAATTGCGCTTATTACATGCGTTTTAATGTTGCACTCTTCCAGGGTGTCCTGCAAAAGCAATGCATTTAAGATGGTAGCAATCATCCCCGCCTGATCCGCTACAATTCTGGATTTTCCCGAAAGGCCAAATTTAGCGCCGCGCAACACGTTACCGCCGCCAACGACAAGCGCCGTTTCAGCACCGAGTGATAAAATCTTTTGTATCGTTTTGGCAAATGTTGCAAATTTTTCAGTATCGATGCCTTTTCCGTTTTCACCGCCAAAGCCTTCGCCGCTAACTTTCAATAAGATACGTTTATACTTTATTTTCTTATTTTTCGGCATAATGATTGTGTGCGGCAATCTAAACTGCTAGCTATTTCCCCCTACTTCAAGCCTGGCAAAGCGATTAATTTTAATATTTTCACCTATTTTTGCGATAATTGCAATTAATAAATCCTGAATAGTTTGTGAGTCATCTTTTATAAACGGTTGTTCCAGCAGGCATTTTTCCTTATAAAAATTTTCCAGCTTTCCTTTAACGATTTTTTTCAGAAATATCAGATGGTTTTCCTTTGGTATCCTCTATAAAACCCCTTTTTTGTGTTTCCACAATTTCCGAAGAAATATCTTCCCTTTTTATTGCGATTGGATTGGTTGCGGCAATTTGCATGCAAATATCTTTTAAAAACTGCTGAAAGACCTCGTTTCTTGCCACGAAATCTGTTTCACAATTCACCTCAACCATTACGCCTATTTTCCCGTTAGTATGAATGTAAGAACCTATTCTGCCTTCGGCAGTTGTTCTTTGTTCTTTCCTGGAAGCTTTTGCAAAACCTTTCTTTTTTATAATTTCCAGTGCTTTATCATAATCGTCATTTACTTCATCCAAGGCGTTTTTGCACTCTAATATTCCCGCACCTGTTTGTTCACGCAATTTCATAACACTCGCTTTATCTGCCATCGGTATCCTCCAAAATAATATAGCTACGAACTGTCCTTGTTGCGAAGCCGGTAATCTTGTTATTACAAATAATCAAGCGGAACATCTTGAGATGTGTATCTTTAAAGGCAGTTGTTAGATTGGCAATCCAAGGATATACAAACTCTGAATTTTACGAAAAATGGAAGGATTTTCGTAAAAACCTGATTAATCTTTTGTCAGCGTAACAAGTTGTTCTTTTCCGGCAAGAACGGCGTCTGCTGTCTTAGATAAAAAGAGATTAATCGACCGTATCGCATCGTCATTCCCAGGTACACAAATATCTACCATATCAGGGTCACAATCGGTATCCGCCAGGCAAACAGTTGGTATTCCCAATTTTTTTGCCTCTTTTATAGCGTTGTGTTCGTATCTTGGGTCCACTACCACAAGTGCCCCTGGAAGTTTGGTCATATTGCGGATGCCTTCCAGATTGGTAAGTATTTTCTTGTATTCTCTGTTGAGTGAGGAAATCATCTTTTTACTGTATTGGTTGATTTCGCCTGTATCTTTCATTTTTTCCAATTCTTCAAGACGTTCTAAACGACTCCTGATAGTATCAAAATTTGTCAACGCACCACCAAGCCATCTTTCGCTGACATAATGCATACCACACCGCTTTGCTTCTCGCGCGGTAATATCCTGTGCCTGCCACTTCGTGCCTACAAACAATATATCTTTCTTTGTTTGCACCAGGTTCGTTACAAATCTGCAAGCAGTGATAAGACCCTTCACCGTTTCCCGTAAATTAATGATATGAATCAGATTTTGCTTACCAAAGATAAAAGGCTTCATCTTTGGGTTCCACCTGCTTGTTCTATGTCCGAAATGAAACCCTGCTTCGACTAATTCTTGAATATTCACAATAGACAAATAACGCCCTTTCCAGATTGAGATAATAAAAGAAAATAAAGGAATTTTTCAGAAAAGAATGTGATTATAGCCATTATAGGCAAGTTGTCAAGTATATTTATTGTAACACCTCAGCAACGTCAAAGTCACCCTACGAAAGATGTGGATCAAGAATTTGTACCAAAAGCTCCCGTCAATAAGTGGAGAAGAAAGTTAAAAACGATAGGGTTCTCATGTAAATCGGCAAGAATGAGCAAAACAAGCAAAATGGAGCGGGAGTATCCCTGTAGTAATGAAAAAGAGAGAGTAAAAAATAAAGTGCTTTTTTTGTTCTCTACATTACTAGCGAAGCATTTGAAGTGCAAGAAAAGGTCTTGCCGCAAAATTTCTGAGCGTCTTTGCAATATTTGTTACCTGGAGAAAATGAAAAAGCCCAATCACAAGATTCTTCAAAGAAGCCATTGCCCTTGGGGCATTTTTCGTGCGTATTTGAGAATGGTCTTCACGGAAAGCGGTATCACGCACATAATGAAGTCCATTTTCTATTGACCAGTGTCCGCGGGAAAACTTAAGAATGGTTTTGGGACTTGCTTTTTGTTGTGTCAGGCTGGTAATACCGTAAACAATTTCCCCGGTCTTTTTGCTTGTCTTGATTTTTGTAAATATTCTATGAATGCAAAATACCTGTCGTTTCGTTTTTGTATTGTAACGGCAGGAGAGACGTTTGAGCATATTTTGCGGACAACGCTTTGCCCACTCTGCAATAGCAGCAAAGCTCCAAGCATTGCATATCTTTGTATATTATGTGCTTATGGAAAACTTTGACAGCGTCGTGTCTTGCGGGGCATAATCAAAGACGAAGGACAAAGACCAATGACTAATACACTACTGCTCCCAACTATCACAATTTATTGGTAAGTTACGACGACGCTAACGTTACTCCGCAACTGCCTGTAGCGGTGTATAAAATCCTTGTTTTTTGTAACTGTTGCAATTAGAATTGCTTCTTTAATCCATTCTATTCAAAAGATTACGATTGTTTGGTCAAAATTTTCATTACAGAGAAATTTTACCGTGGAAAATAATTTTAGTAAAATCTGTTTTCAACCAGAGAAAGGCAAGATCGCATGTCGGGTGAACATATTGATTTGGCAGTAATTAACCGGGCAAAAGACGATAAGGTAAAGCTTGTTCAGTTACAATTTACCGATATTAACGGTAGTGTAAAGGCAGTTACCATACCAATTGAAAAGTTCCCGGAATCTTTGGAGAAAGGGTTGTGGTTTGACGGTTCATCAATTGAAGGTTTTACAAGGATTTGTGAAAGTGATATGTTTTTAAAACCCGATGCAGGTACATATGCGTTGCTTCCCTGGGAGACGGTTGCTGTGACTGCGAGGCTGTTCTGTGATGTTTATATGCCTGATGGTTCGCCTTTTGAGGGAGATCCCCGTTACATATTAAAGAGGGCAATTAAAAATGCCCGTGATATGAATTTTGAATATAACGTGGGGCCTGAACTGGAATTTTTCCTGTTTAAACCGAAGAATGACGGGGCCGTTGCACCCACCCCACATGATGTAGGAAGTTATTTTGATTTCTCTCCCAGGGACCTTGCGGGGAATGTGAGGGCAGATATTATTTTTACTCTTGAAAAAATGGGTATCAATGTGGAGATGAGCCACCACGAAGTAGCTCCGGGCCAACATGAGATTGATTTTAAATATGCAGAAGCATTACGGACGGCTGAGAATGCCCTGACCTTCAAGCAGGTGGTAAAATCCATTGCACATAAGCATGATCTCTATGCTACCTTTATGCCGAAACCGATTTTTGGGATATGTGGCAGCGGGATGCATTGTCATCAGAGCCTTTTTGATATAAGGACAAACACCAATATTTTTTTTGATGAAAATGACACGTATAAATTAAGCAGGAACGCAAAACATTTTATTGCCGGGCAACTGGAGCATGTAAGGGCGATGAGCGCAATACTTTCTCCGACCGTGAATTCCTATAAGAGATTGGTTCCGGGATATGAAGCGCCGGTGTATATATGCTGGGGGCAAAAAAACAGATCTGCCCTCATCAGGGTGCCGAGGTATTCTCCCGGCAGGGAGCAGGCAACAAGGGCTGAACTGAGGTGTCCTGACCCAAGCAACAATCCCTATCTTGCTTTGGCAGTAATGCTGGAAGCAGGACTGGATGGTATAAAAAGAAAGCTTGAATTGCCAAAGGCAACAGAAGAAAATGTGTATGAATTTAATAAGGATGAACTGGCATACCGTAATATTGCAACATTGCCTGGTTCTTTGGGGGAGGCGTTGCATGAATTAAAACAGAGTGCGTTGATGAAGAGGGCGCTGGGTTCACATACTTATCAAATATATTTGCATTCAAAATTTTCCGAATGGGATGAATACAGGATTCAGGTAACGGAGTGGGAGCAGAAAAAATATCTTGAAACCACATAGTTCTCCCTGACCACGGGTATCTAAAATCAATTAATTGCGAGTGGATAAAAACCATACCATGAATGAGATCGGTTACAATATTGCCTTTGCAGAAAGTATGGGTTCCGGCGGGCATATCGGCTTTGTAAAATATTTTCTAAAAAGAGGGCAGGCTTTCGGCATGTGAAATTGTTGGCTATGAGCGAAGGACTCAGAAACGAATTGTATTAATCCGACAAGTTTCTTGATGTTATCATTTCGGCAAACCGGGAAGCCTTGTCGTTAAAAATGGATTTGTGGCGCAGGATTTATAAGTACAGGCCCGTACAATGCATGGATTATCCTGATTGTGCCGGAGCCGCTTCCGGGCAGGAAATAACAGGACTATGCATTTATAACGAATATAATACTTCAGGCGCTTATCAGCAGTTGGTCTATAAGCGTGAATGGAAGGCATTTCTCGCAATCAGGGATGATTTGACCGCTTTGCGCGGAATATTCTCAGGCAATGAAGTTTCAGCCACAAGGGAAATATTGCTAAATGCAAAGGGAGTTTGTCTTGCGGAGATATCCGTAGAATCGGAGAAACAGGATTTTATCCTGATTCCTCTACCGAAACGAACAGAAAATATTTTATATTTATCCGAAAAACACCAGCCTATTACTACGATAAAAGACGCTTACAGGAGATGGGATGAGAAGATAAAAGGGAATCTTCAGTACCATTATGGAACGGAGTGGAATAAAAAATTGGAAGAGGCTATTAGAATGGAGGGAAAAGATGTTAGTAAAGGAAATAATGAGTAAACAGTTGGTCACCCTTAATGCCGATTCAAAGCTTGGCTTTGCCGAAGATATTATGTATTTGGGGAGAATCAGGCATTTGCCGGTAGTAAATGGAAAAGAAATAGTGGGTATTTTGACGCAAAGAGATCTTTACAAGGCGTCGCTGACTTCCATTGTTACGAATTGGGAAGAAAATAAGACTTTTCTTGATTCTGTTAAAGTTGCGGAGGTAATGACAAAAGACGTCATTACCATTTCTCCGAACACTTCAATTGAAGATGCTGCACAGATTATGATTGATAAAAAGGTTGGCTGTTTGCCGGTGGTTGAAGATAAAAATACTCTTCTTGGCTTGATAACAGAAACGGATGTATTGCAGTATTTTGTTCATGAATGCAGAAAAAACAGATAACCGTTTTGTTTTTTAAAGAGTTCATGCAAATTAACCTGTCTTTTTTGCAGATCCGGAAAATATTGCCAGTATGATTTCAAGAAGAACATTTATAAAAGGAGCCGGCGGATGTGTACTGGGTATGGTATCCGTAGGGGGTTATAGCCATTTTTTAGAGCCCCGGTGGGTAGAAATAAACAACGTTACCATAAAGCTTGAAGATTTACCGACTAAATTTGAAGGTTTAAGAATAGCGCAACTTTCAGATATCCATCATTGTGAATATGTATCAAAGGATTTTATACGGAATTGCGTCCACAAGACTAATGCGTTATGTCCTGATGTAATAGTCCTGACTGGAGATTATGTTTTTGGCAGCAACGATTATCTTTCTTCGGTGGCAAAAGAATTATCTGAATTGAAGGCAAAAGAGGGAGTTTTCGCTATCCTTGGAAATCATGATGATAAGGGAAGCACCTATGATGAATTGCAGAGAAATGGCATTCGCTTACTCATAAATGAGCATATTGTTTTATATAGGGACAACGCGTATATATTTATTGCGGGCATAGATGATCTCTGGAAGGGCGAAATAGATATTAAAAAAACCCTGAAAGGAATGGATGAGAATCCAAAGATTTTACTGGCACATAATCCGGACGTGATTGAAACAATCCAGTATGAGGATGTCGATTTTGTTATATCCGGACATACTCACGGGGGGCAAGTGTGTTTCCCCTTTTATGGACCTCCTATCGTGTACTCAAAATTTGGGGCTCGTTATGCTGCGGGTCTCTTTCGTGAAAGAAATACGTTAATGTATGTAAACAGAGGCATAGGCGTATCTAATTTGCCGGTACGGTTTTTTGCAAGGCCTGAAATCACGCTGTTCACCATAAGAAATGGTTTGCAACAGGTGTAGTTTTTTCTTCTTCCTTTAGTACTTTATCAGTAATTTCTTTGCATTTTTTGTCATTAGAATTTGTTTCGTATTTCGAATTTCGTGCTTATTTGTTGCTTGGTTCTGGCTATGCCAGCTTAGGTATTATTTTTAAAATGTGCAATTATTATTTGCCCCTGTATTTATATAAAAAGCGCAAAGAGAAAATAGTACTCACAAAAGAAAGAGTAAATCCATTGGCAAGCACAATGATTATATCTCTTAAATGTAACCCGTAAACTAACCACATACTGCAGCCGAGTAGTAAAAGGGATAACATTATCGGGGAAACATCATTTAATTCCTTTGTCCTTATCCCACGAATGATTTGCGGGATAAAACCTACTGTAGTACACAATGCCGCAATTGTTCCTATTATAGACCATCCCATATATATTTCCCCGGTTATTTTGTTATTATCAAAAATATAGTATTAATTGTTTAAAGCATACCAAAAAGAATTGCAAAAAGTAAGATCAAACGCTATATTTAACGACTTAACGGGCAGTAAGGAAAGGGGGAAAATAATCAAGGGAAAAGGGAAAGATAAAAGATAAAATGGGCGGAATAAGAAACATGATAAAAACATTACACCCGGCTTACTTTGTGTTTATCATGTCAACAGGCATTATATCGATAGCGTCAAATATGTTGGGAATAACGCCGGTAGCACAGGGGTTGTTTTATTTAAACATTGTGGCATATGCGGTTATATTGACGATCCAGATACTGAGGATAATAATGTACTGGAGTTTGCTGTACTCAGACATATCAAATCCGAAACTTGGACTGGTTTATTTTGCGATAGTAGCAGGAACCAACGTGCTTGGGGCGCAGTTTGTAACCGTAGTTAACTGCCAGTGCGTTGCCAAGTCATTGTGGTTTTTTGGAATATTTCTGTGGGTGGTGCTCACCTTATCGACATTCACCTTGTTATTTTTAAAAAACGAACAGCAGATAGAGCGCACAATACACGGGGGGTGGTTAGTATCGGTGGTAGGCACACAGTCGGTTGCGGTGCTTGGTGCGTTATTATCGCCGTGTTTTGCGGAGACCTCAAACTTTATCCTGTTTTCCTCGATGGTGTGGTGGATGATAGGATGTTTCTTATACGTGGTGATTATAACGTTAATAACTTATAGGTTAATATTTTTCAAGATAGCACCGGAGGTGTTGGTGCCTCCGTACTGGATCAACACGGGAGCTGTAGCGATAACAACACTTGCAGGGGCGACAATAAGCTTAAGCATCCCGAAGATAGAAGATCCGTTTTTAGATATTGATGGATTTATCAAGGGATTTTCTGTGTTCTTCTGGTCTTTTGGAACGTGGTGGATTCCGCTGCTGGTAATAATCGGGATATGGAAATACGTGTATCACATGACGCCGTATAAGTATAATCCGCTGTACTGGGGTCTGGCGTTTCCGTTGGGAACGTATACGGCAGGTACACTAAAGCTGGCAGAGGCGCTGGGGATAGGATATATATCAAACATATCAAAGGTATTTATCTACATAGCGTATATTGCCTGGCTGATAGTGTTCGTGACTATGATTCGTTCTTTTCTTAAACCAGCTCTGGCAAAGCAATAACGCAATGTCAGTTTCCAGGAATCTTTTAGCGAACCATACGATACTTTTTTTGTAACAATTTAGTTTTTTGGAAAAGTAGAAACGCTAGTATAGCGTTTCATTAAAATATCTATATTGATACCGTCATTGCGAGCGACAGCGAAGCAATCTTAAGTCTTTTGGGAACAAGAGATTGCTTCGTCGCTACACTCCTCGCAATGACATTTTTTTACGTACACATTTTAACGAAACGATGTACTAGTTCCCAAGCTCCGGCTTGGGAACTATACTGTAAGAGTTCACAAATAGGGATTTCTAAAATTAGATTTAACTTTTGTTGACATAAATAGTTATAGTATTTTTGAAATCACACTTTGTGAACCCCTTGAGTATAGCAGTTTTTCCCATTTCATAGCACTAAAGTATTATAAATTTCATCTCTTTCATCTCTAAGATAAAATCCTTACGTTATGTTGAATGGCTTAACAGAAAAACAGCCCCTGTCTGACATAGATTATGCAAAAAAAGTATTATTACTCGAGTCAGAAGCAATAAAAATCAGGTTTTTTGGTTTGAAATTTTTTTTTAAATTTTTTTAAGCCGTAGATATCATATTTACGTGTTCCGGCAGGGTCGCAGTTACCGGGGTTGGAAAGGCTGGCATTATTGGACAGAAGATCTCTGCCACTTTGGCGAGCACCGGCACGCCTTCTTATTGGATTCATTCCTCCGAAGCCAGACATGGCGACCTTGGTAAAATTGTTGCCAGCGACATTGTACTTGCGTTGTCAAACAGCGGCGAAACAGAGGTGGTGTTGCTTTTGCCATTTTTGAAACAAATGGGAACAAAGATAATCTCCGTTACGGGCAATAATAAATCTTCCCTGGCGCTGCATAGCGATGTCGTTCTTGATATTGGAAATGTTGAAGAAGCCTGCCCTTTAGGCATTGCGCCTTCTTCGAGCACAACGGCGATGCTTGCCATTGGAGATGCCATTGCGTTAACGATATTTAAAAAGAGGAATCTTAGCAAAGAAGAGTATGCCTTCTATCATCCTGGCGGAGAACTTGGAAGAAAATTACTGCCGGTTGAAGTTGTTATGCGCAAAGGCAGGGAAAATCCTGTAGCGGATGAAGATATGCCTCTGCTGGATGTCCTTGGCATTATGACGGAAACAAAAGGTAACCCGGGAGCAGTGAGTATTGTTGATAAAAATAACCGGTTGACGGGGTTTTTTACGGACGGGGATTTGAGAAGGCTTTTAAGGGAAGGAACGTCATTTTTATGCAAGACAATAAAAGAGGTTATGACCCCCTTTCCCAAGGTAATCAATAATCGTTGTTTAGTTGAAGAGGCATATAAAATACTGAGAGAAAACAAAATTGACCAAATTCCTGTGGTTAACGATTTCCATACACCTGTCGGCATATTTGATGTGCAGGATTTATTGGAGGTTAGATTTTAAATACGATGAAAAAGATAAAACTTGTTATTATCGATGTTGATGGTGTTTTAACAGATGGCTCGATCTTTATTGATAGTGAAGGGCGGGAAGCAAAGGCTTTTAACGTGTTGGACGGCACGGGTATCTCTTATCTTCATCGTGTCAATATTAAAACGGCAATAATTAGCGGAAGAACGAGCAAAGCGGTAGATCACCGGGCAAAAGAATTGAATATCGCAGAGGTGCATCAGGGAATCAAAAATAAACTGGACGTATATAATGATATCCTTGGGAAATATTCGCTTAAAGATGAAGAAGTGTGTTATATTGGCGATGACCTCATAGACCTACCCATATTTTACCGCGTCGGTTTTCCCGTTGCGGTTGCCAATGCCATGCCTGTCGTAAAACAATATTCTTCTTACGTTACAAAAGCCAAAGGCGGATGTGGCGCTGTAAGAGAAATTGCCGAGAAGATAATTAAATTTCAAGAGAAATGGCATATAATCATGGATCGATATCAGAAGAATCGTAACACTTTAGTTTTTTGAAAAAAATTTACCACGCATCTATAGTACAGTATGCGTGGTAAAAGGAATGCTTCTTTATAACACTCCCCTCCCCAGGCCCCTCTATAAAGAGGGGATTTAGGGGTGTGTTTAATAATCATGTATATACCTTTCTTTTTGTAAACACCGGAATCCTTGATTTTATTGAGTGTTTTCAAAAAGCTAAAGTGTTACGAATAATCAGATATAAATATTGAAAATTTCTTTTTTCATACCAGCCCTGCATAATTAATGTTTGTAACAAATAAAGCACTTCAGAAGTGAGACTTTTTGTTTTCCTGTAAATAATGACTACGCGAAGATATATATTTTTAAGCATACCCATCATTTGTTTCATTACGATAATCATTTCAGTTATTCTCTCAAAGCCTAAATCAAAAAGTCCTGTCGAAAAACCAGGAGAAAGCATTGTTTCGTCAGAAAATTCTCTAAAGAATAAGCGAATAATAGACGACATACGAAAATCCGAGAAGATCACTCAAACGGTTGACGGTCTTTTTCTCCCCAACTACGATAAGGAAGGAAATGAGACGTACACAATGAGAGGGAAAAATACCTTTTTGCTGGAGAACGACAAATATAAAATAATTGAACCGGAAATTGAATTAATGGATGATGAAGATCCGGGGGACGAAGCGAAAAGGGTGATAATTACATCGGACATTGGAGAGATGGATAAGATTTCAAATGAGGGGTACCTTTCCGATAACGTTGTAGTTCATCTGGATAAGGAAACCAGGTTGTATACCGAAAACATGCAGTACTCTCCCGGGAATAAGTCCGTACATACGGATGAGTTTGTCACTATCACCGGAACAGGGCTTGTAATCACCGGCAAGGGTTGCGAGGTGGATCTTGCCAACAGAAAGATGTGGATTATAAAAGATGCGGAAATGGAAATGGATGGTGTGAAAAATGATCTCTTTTTCATGTATGAAGAAGGCTTAGGACAAGGCCATGTACCGGAAGCACCGGATATGGGGAAAACGGTTGAAGATGAAAAGACTGAAGAAAAAACAATCATTCGTTCCAACGGTCCGCTTGTGTTTGATAGGGATGCTGATTTCCATGTCATGACATTCAACGACAATGTTGAAGCCGCGAAGGGCAGCACTACCGTTTTCTCAGACAAGCTTGTTATTTTTCTTGATGCAGAAACAAAAGTAACGAAACAGGCGATTGCAAGCGGAAATGTTCTTGCTTCGCAGGGATCAAAAATTGCCAAAGGAGACACACTTTCCTGGGATGCCAATACGCAAAGCGCAATTCTTGAAGATGCAAAGAAGGCAGAATTTATACGAGATGATCTCAGTATATACGCCGCCAAAATGATTTTTTATAAAAATGCAAACAAAATAGACGTTCCGTGTGCCGGCAGCTTGAGAATAAAACCCAATGAGAAAAACATTCCGGAGAAAAAAACTGCGGATGCAGATGCAAAGTATGAAATGATTAATGTGAAATGGGAAGGGAAAATGAATTACATGGGGGATGCAAGGGAAGCCATCTTCGAGGAAAATATTGAAGTACGGAGAGATGATTCCCTTCTCCGGTGTGATTATTTGTACGTAACGTTTAACGACAATAACTATGACCTGAAATCATTTGACGCAAAGGATAAGGTTCATATTGTTGATAAAAAAGGCGGTTTATGGAACGAGGCGGTTGGTGATCAGGTTGCATGGGATGCACAAAGTAACGCAACCGTTTTATATGGGACCCCTTTTGCTATTCTCAGGGAAGGAAATACAAGGCAGATTATTTCCCCCAAGGTTACTTTCTTCGAAAATGAGGAAAAAATCCTGTGTGAGGGAAAGGGGAGTTTATATGAAATCGGAAAGGGAATGAATCGCACCGAAGAAACGGACAAAACAGGCATTAAAGTTACCTGGCTAAAAAAAATGGAGTATGATAGTGTTATAAAAAAGGCAGGATTTTTTGAAGAGGTTCTGGTTTCTCAAAGCGGACAAAGGCTGAGCGGAGACCAAATTGATGCATATATGGGAGCAAACGGAGAGATTTCAAAAATTATTACCGCCGGCAACGTTTATTTTTATAGCGAGGATTTAGGAGGGAGCGAGGGGTTCGGCACATTTTTTACCTGGGATTTACCGAAAAACATGGGAGTGCTGACTGGCAGCCCGAAGGCGGAATTAAGAAAAGAAGGTTCGAGGACTTTTTCTGAAAAGGTTTACTTCAATATGGCAGAAGGCAGGATAACGTGGGAAGGCAGACCTCACTGGCAACTTATCAGTAAAGAAGCTGGCAATGCGGATAAATAAAAAGATTCGTCATATTATAATTTTTTTGGTATTTTTTCTAACAACCTTTGCAGGGCAGCTTTACGCAGAAAATACGCAACGTGTGGAAATTTTTGCGCATCGGGGTATATTGGAAGAAACGCCGGAAAATACATTTGCTGCTTTGCACAGGATTGCAGAATTGGGCATAGACGGTGTTTTGGTTGATATTCGCAGTACAAAGGATGGCCGGCTTATATTAATGAACGACGAAACGATTGACCGCACAACGGATGGTATGGGCAGGGTTGACCGTTTATTATATTCGGAAATACAACAGTACGATGCTGGATCATGGCGGGGCGTGGAGTTTGAGGGGGAACGTGTTCCTTTGCTGTCAGACGTACTGATGTTTTGTAAAATTAACAAACTTAAACTGATTTTAAATATACAACAGATTTTTCTGGAAGAACAAGTTGCAGAACTGATTAATACCTATGAGATGTCTTCGCAAGTTTATTTATGGGGAACGATGAGGAATTACAGCCCTAAAAACGCAAGGTCTTTCGGAAAGGGACTGGTGTATGTTTCCACAGATGAACTAAACGAAGAAAAACTGAAACAAATCCGCAAAGAAAAGAAATACGCATTTACTTCTTTACTGGAAAGTGATGACCGTCGGATAATACAGAGGGCGATAAAGCGGGGAGTAGATGTTCTTCTCGTGGATTATCCCTATGTAGCAATGGATGTTTTGGATATAAATACCCGATTAAACACCACAACTGAAATAAAAAAGAAAGCACGTGAAAAAAGGCCGCTTTCGATAGACAATAACGACCCGTTTATTCAAACAAAAATAAAAACACTGTTGAACACGTTGCAGAGCGAAGGAGAGGATGAATCAAGGACAGCGGCAATAACATTAGCCGTTCTGCCACAGAAATACACGGTACCGCCGCTTCTGAAATTATTCAAAAAGAAGAGTGCAAAGATAAGGCAAAATGCCGTTTGGGCGCTGAGTTTTTGTGGTGATAATACTATCGCACCACAGATAGAACCGCTTTTAAACGATAAAAATACCATCGTTCGGAGGGAGGCGGTGCTCGCATTAAAAAGGCTTGGCGCAGCACAATCAATACGGGCGCTTACTGACAGGTTTCAAAGAGAAACTGAGATAAACGTAAGATATGATATTGCAAGGGCATTATGCACTCTGGGAAATCAAGGTTCAGTCTTTCCCATACTGGAGATGCTTAAAAAAGAAAAGAGCTGGCTTGTCAAAGAGGCTTGCATTGAAGCGGCAGGCAATAGTGGTAATGATAAAGCAATTGCAGCCTTGTACGATATTCTTATCACCGATGCGGAAAGTGAGGCCTCCTTTGCCCGTACAAAATCAGCGTGGGCATTGGCTTCTATGGAGGAAAAGGCCGTTCCTTTTCTGATAAAGGCCCTCCATGATAACGAAGAATCTACAAGGCGTAAAGCCAGTTGGGCGTTAATAAAAACAGGCAATCCTGCGGTACCGGCATTAATTGGCGCACTGAATGACGTTAATGAACATACGAGAAATCGTGCAGCGCAGATACTCGGATGGATTGGCAATGCAAGCGCCGTAACCCCGCTGATGTGGTCGCTAAAAGATAAATCCCCTTTGGTGGTAAGCTCTGCAGCCTGGGCGCTTGGCAGAATCGGGACGCCAAAGACACTTCTATCCCTGAAGGCACTCATAAATAGCGGGAATGAAGACGTCGTGGAAAGCGCATTTGAGGCGATGGGCAGGATTGTGGAGCGATACAAAGATATTGAGTAGCATCTGAATGCCTTACGCAAAGAGAAATGCAGCCCAAAAGTGGTATATGGCGGCATTGGTTACGTTTTACAAACGTGTGCAATAAACAATTTGACTAAATAATAGGATTTCAATATTATGACGAGATTAAAATTTTGTAACTATTCAGCGTAATTTATTAAACTACCGGAGATCAGAGCGCAACTCGTTCCCAAACCTTGTACTGAACATAGTGAAGTATCTGTTTGGGAACGTAATTACACTGGAAACTTTGTTTCCAGTGAGGGTCTGACTTGACAAATTACAAACTGTATTAACCCTGTGATTTTATTCCCTATCTATCAGCAAACAGGCGAGAAACCGGAGTTTCTCGAACAAATGCATTCCCAAACAGATACTTCACTATGTTCAGTACAAGGTTTGGGAACGAGCCGTGTATCGTTTACGCTGAATAGTTACAAAATTTTTGTAATAGTCCTTATAATATGTGTTTTATGGCAGAGACAATCCCCCGACAATTAGCAGTATGTAGCACCTTATCAGTAATTTCTTTGGTATTTTCTGGTTTACGAGGGGATTTATGGGTGGGTAAATAAGAAAAGCCGTTGGGTTTTGTTTTTTTAAACCCGGCTTATTTCAATATTTTTGCAGAGACGCATGCATGCGTCTCTGCATTTAATCTATAAGGAAAGGTATTTTATTGATGAAACGCAGTATTGTGTACTTAGTAGGAGCAGGTCCTGGAGATCCGGGGCTTATAACCGTAAAAGGGCATGAGTGTATTAAAAAAGCAGACGTCATTGTTTATGATTATCTCGTAAACGTTGAATTACTTAAAGCCGCAAAGCCAGACGTGGAAATGATATATGTAGGAAAGCAAGGCGGTTCCCATACCCTTGAACAGGAGGATATTAATAAGCTTCTCGTAGAAAAAGCATTGGAAGATAAAATTGTCACACGGCTGAAAGGGGGAGATCCTTATATTTTTGGACGCGGCGGAGAAGAAGCCCTTGTTCTGCGAGAATATAAGATCCCTTTTGAAGTAGTTCCGGGCATTACCGCAGCTATAGCGACTCCTAACTATGCAGGCATTCCCGTAACGCATAGGGAATATACCTCTACTTTTGGTTTGATTACCGGGCATGAAGACCCTGCCAAGAACGAAAGCTCCATTGACTGGTCAAAAATAAGCACGGGGATTGGCACACTGGCATTTTATATGGGGGTAAAAAACCTTCCATATATTACAGAACAGCTTATGAAGCACGGACGTTCCGGCGATACGCCGGTGGCGGTAATACGGTGGGGCACCACTTTCCGGCAGGAAACCGTTGTCGGCACACTGAATACGATTGTAGCGAAGGCAAAAAATATCAAACCTCCTGCAATAACCATCGTTGGTGAAGTTGTTAAGTTGCGTGACCAGCTTAATTGGTTTGAAAACAGGCCATTGTTTGGCAAAACGATTGTCGTTACCCGTTCGAGAGAACAGGCAAGCGAATTTGCGGACAGGCTATATGAATTTGGCGCAAATGTAATCGAGTTTCCCACGATTGAAATTGTAAAACCGGATTCAATACAACCATTGGATGAAGCAATAAATACCATTAATACTTACGACTGGCTGGTATTTACAAGTATTAATGGTGTGGATAGTTTTTTCCAGCGATTGTTTGAATTAGGAAAGGATGTAAGGGTTTTGAAAGGCCTTAAGATATGTGCCATAGGCCCTGCTACTGCCGGAGGCATAGAAAGGTATAATATCAGGGTCGATTGTAAACCGCCAAAGTTTGTGGCAGAATCTGTGGCGGAAGAACTGAAGAGGGTAACGGCAATAAAAGGCGAGCGGTTTTTACTTCCACGGGCAGATATAGCAAGAAGTTATCTTCCCGAAGAATTGCAGAAGTCAGGCGGTGAAGTTAACGACCTGATTGTATACAAGACCCTTATGGGGCAGCCAAAAGACGTCAATATTTTAGAGAAAATGAGAAACGGGGAGATTAACATCATTACCTTTACCAGTTCCTCAACGGTAAGGAATTTTGTACAACTTATAGGAAAAGAAAATATCACTTCTTTAAAAGGACATATCCAATTTGCGAGTATTGGCCCCATTACTACAAAGACAGCGGAAGAAATGGGGATTGATATTGCCATTAAAGCGAAGGAATATACGATCCCCGGATTGGTAAATGCCATACTGGAAAGTACATCTCCCATTGATAAATAAGTTCATAGTACAGGAACTTCAATATTAATGTAGAGACGCATGCAATGCGTCTCTACATTGAAAAATCGCCAAAGGCATAATTTACTTCAAAAAATAAACCCCCTGCTTACTTGACCTACATCATTTTTTCACCCCCCCGGAGAAACGTTCTATGTGCATTACAGCACAATGTTTTTCCAGTTGATATGTCTGTAAATTCCATTTAATTTGAAACGCAATGTAATGTAAAAGGTATCGGTACCGCATATCACATATAAGGAGGCCATCAATATGAAAAGAGCAAATATTAACATTTTTGATAACAAAAAACACCTGAAAGGAGATTCACCATTTCGATGAAGAATATAGCAAAAAATACAGCAAAAGACAACCGAAAATCAAGGCAGAGATGAGCGGGAAAGGCTTAACGGTACATGCAGGGCTTTTACCGGTATTGAATTTTATGGGTAAGCTGATGTTCCGGGAGAGAGTCCATGAAGCGGTCCATAAGGATCGTGGAGCAAATGCCCGGTATCAGTTTGTCGATGCGGTACAAATGGTAGTGATAGGGTTGATAGCAGGGGCGACATCGATGGTAGAGGTGATGAAGGTGTGTACAGATGAGGTATTGAAGAAGATGTCCGGGTGGAAAGAGGTACCTGTAGATACTACGATAGGACGTATTATGAAGCTGGCGAGTCAGGGAGATATAGTGGAACTGACGGGGGTGATCCACCGGTTTAGGGGAAAGATATGGAAGCGTGCGGTGAGATCAGGCCATAAACTCAGGAGTGCTCTTTGCGAAGTATGGATAGATGTTGATTCTACCGTAGATGGTGTATATGGGAAACAGGAGGGTGCAGAGGTAGGATATAATCCGCACAAGAAGGGGCAGAAGGCGTATCATCCCTTAATGGCATTTATTGCAGAAACAAAGGAGGTATTACATAGTTGGTTCCGCTGTGGAAGCGCCTACACGAGTAACGGAGTAGTAGAGTTCATGAAGGAATGTATGGCGTACATGAATAAGGGGGTAAGGGTGGTATTTCGGGGAGACAGCGGTTTTTTTACCGGAGAATTACTTGAATACCTTGAGTCAATATTGGCGGGATATCTGATTAAGGTAAAGCTGAAGAATCTGGAAGGATTGCTTGAAGGGCAGAAATGGAATGAGGTGAAAGGGGAGCCAGGATGGGAACAGGCTGAATTTTGGTATCGATGTGCAGGGTGGGATCGTGCGAGACGTTTTGTGGCAGTGCGGCAATTGGTCAAAAGAGAAAAGAAATTAGTAGAAGTGTCCGTGTATGAGTATTTTTGTTACGTTACAACGGAGCGGTTAAGTCCGATGGAAGCGCATCGTTGTTATGGAAAGAGGGCTACCTGCGAGACTTTGATAGAAGAGAGTAAAGGACAGATGAATGCGGGGCACATACGTACGGGTGAATTTTTGGCCAATGCTGCGCTATTTCAGTGTGCGGTGTTAGCGTATAATCTTTTGAAGTGGATGGGATTGCTCAGTGGTGGAGTGATACAAAAGTGGGAAGTAAAGACGATGAGACTGTGGTTAATCCGTGTGGCAGGGAAACTGGTGGAGAGAAGCCGGCAGATGACATTAAAATTGCCGGAGAAATTTCTCCATCAGGAGGAATGGGAAAAGTGGGAACGCATGTCACTGGATGTAGTTTTTCAGTAGAAAACCGACGTTGTATTTCGTTTTTTTAGTCTTTTGAGAGTGGTAAGTATACCGCAGATGGAGACAGTACATCCCTATCTTGATTTTCATTGCATCAGAGAGCACGTTTCCGACAATTTCCCATGTCTTTTTGTTTAAAGTAGTACAATAGCGCTACCACCATTATCAGTCAAGTATATCTGTCGGATAATAACAATATATTAGTGACTACATATTTCGCATTACGAAAATACAGCCTTAACCAACTATTTATTAAGCACTTATGCGTTTTGGCAGGGGTGAACATCCGTTATAATATTCCTGGGATCGGCAGCTTTCGCAGACCAAAGCGGTAAACAAAAAACATTACATCAGGAGATAGTTAAAAAAGCGCAAATGCTTACGGTACCCTTTATTCTTAATAAAGGACAAGTAGATGCAAGGGTAAAATTTTATGCCAACACCTTTGGCGCGACAATTTATGTGACAAGCGAAGGTGAAATAGTTTATTCATTGCCGCATATTTCAGACAGGCCAGGAACGAAAACGCAAAATATTACCGCGCAAACCGAACCCTGTTCCCAAGACTCCACAGTTGCAACTATGAGAAAGGCAGATAGTAAGAACAACCTGGTTATGAAGAATATCGTGCTTACGGAGCATTTGGCCGGTGGAAAGACGGTTAATATAAAGGGAGAAAAAACTTCGGTTACGAAGGTTAACTATTATAAGCATAAAGACCCTTCGCAGTGGCAACAAAATATCCCAACATACGAGTGTCTCTGTTTTGGCGAGGTTTTCAACGGAGTAGATTTAGTATTAAAGGCGTATGGCAACAATGTAGAAAAACTTTTCCACGTAAAACCAAATGCCAGCGCGGAAGGAATAAGAATAAAGATACACGGAGCGAGTTCGTTACATGTTAATAAAACAGGACAACTGGAGGCAGAGACGCCGTTAGGAAATGTTACGTTCACCAGGCCGGAAGCATATCAGGAAATAAATGGGAAAAAGATCCTGGTGGCGGCAAGCTATCATTTGAAAGATGCCGGTATGGTTTATGGTTTTAAAGTGGATGAGTATGATAAAACGAAGGAGCTTGTTATCGACCCCCTTCTTGCTTCTACCTATCTTGGCGGTTCAGATAACGATGAAGTGTGTTCTTTGGCAATTGACGGGGATGGGTATGTCTATATCGCCGGTAATACATTGCAGTCTGACTTTCCGACTACCGGTGGTTCATACAATACCGGCAGCGCAGGAAGTAATGTTTTCATTTCAAAAATAAATCCAACGTTAACTAGTCTTCTTGCTTCGACTTATTTGGGCGGATCTTCAGAGGATAAAGTACGGTCTTTGCTTTTAGACCCGGAAGGGAATGTTTACGTAACTGGAGAAACGAATTCGTCCGATTTCCCAACAACTGAAAATGCTTATGCAGGGTCGTTAAACGATTCATATGGAGATGTTTTTGTTTCCCGGCTTGACACCGATTTGACGAATCTTCTGGCTTCTACCTATTTAGGCGGGACTTTTGGCGATTATAGCCGAGATATAGCAATTGCTGCAGAGGGAAATATTTATGTAACGGGTGATACAAATTCTGCTGATTTTCCTGCTTCAGCGGGCGCTTATAAAACTTCATTGACCGGCAGCTCCAGAGATGTTTTTGTTTCAAAACTGAATAATGAACTAACCGGTCTTTTGGCCTCAACATTCATGGGAGGTTCTTCCGGTGATTATAGCAGCGCCCTTGTTATCGATTCCAAAGGAAACGTTTTTATCGCAGGCACTACCGGCTCATCAGATTTCCCTGCTTCTTCAGGCACGTATGATGCTGTCTTTAATGGTGGAGAACATGATGTTGATGGTTTCGTTTCAAAGTTTGATAAGGATCTGACGAGCCTTCTTGCTGCCACATACATTGGGGGATATTTTAATGACTATATAAGCGATATGGCAAGCGATTCTGAAGGCAATATTTATGTAACGGGTGGCACCCTTTCTTCGAATTTTCCAATAACTACAAAGGCATATGATACGACATACAATTTTGGCTCCGATGCCTTTGTATCGAAATTGAGCAATGATTTAAAAACACTTATTGCCTCAACCTTTTTGGGCAGTTCGGGCTATCCTTCAGAAGGGTACGACTATAATTACGGATATGAGCATGCGAATGCCATCGTTATTGTTTCGGACGGAAAAATTTACGTAACCGGCAGTACGTATTCTTCAGATTTCCCTACCACAATAGGGTCTTATAACGCCTCATTTAATGGTGGAGGTGCAGATGCGTTCATTTCCAGTTTTGACAACAATCTGGAAGATCTGCTGGATTCCACCTATCTTGGCGGTTCCTCTGGCTATGATTGCGGCAAGGCATTGGCAACAGGGCCGGAGGGAGATATTTATGTTGCCGGATTTACGAATGCTTCAAATTTCCCGGTTACCAGTGGGGTTCTTTATGCAAATTATAGCGGTAAGATAGACACCTTTATTTCACAACTGGATAGTGATCTATCTGCATTTTTGGGGAAAATATCGGGAAGTTTGAGCGATGAGAATAAAAACCCCGTTGAATCTGCTAAGATAGCACTGAAGGGAAAAACTACAAAAATTAAAAGGAAAACCTTTTCTGATGAAAATGGACTTTTCGAGTTTGGCAATTTAAAGGCGGATACGTATAATATTACAGCTACAAAGAATAGCTACAGGAAATACAAAACAAAGGTTGATCTGGAAGAGGGAGAAAAGAAGGAAATTAAGGCAGAGATGAAGAAAACAAAGACCCGATGAACAGCAAAAAAGAATCTTTTCGCGGTGGCTTAATTAATTACGTTAAAGCGGTGTTCCGCGAGGGATTAAAAAAGAGGTGAAACATAAGTGGTCGGGGCGAGAGGATTTGAACCTCCGACCTCCTGCTCCCAAGGCAGGCGCGCTAGCCAAACTGCGCTACGCCCCGTCATATTGAAAATATTCGTTTTTTCAGGTTAATTGTAGTTCACATTATACGTTACATCTGTATAAATACAAGCAAAAACAGAATAAAAACGTACCCATCATTGCCTACATGCCTTCGCTAGCACCTTATCATACTTACTTTACATTTTTTGACAAAATATTTAAATGTATGATGCTTCTAAGATATTATTTTACAAGAAGATAGCGCATGCATTCCGGCGTTTTAAGTAATAATGGTTAATTATTGCCCGCCAAAAAGCAAAAAACACCGAAAATCTTTTATTCTGTTTTCGATTAAATTTGCAAAAGAGTAGCATGGCATAAGTAATTACACCTCAATGTATTAAAAAAACAGTAAAATATTTTTTTACAAATGGAACAATATTTTGTGTTGCCTTGTTTTAAGATTGAGTTATAATCGTACCTTATTTTTTATTGTAATTTTGAAGGGGTAGGAGTAGTAGATGAACATTCAGCAAAAAGAAAAGTCGAGAAAAAAATATAACGAAAGAAGCCTTTCTTTAAAAAACGTATTTATTGACAAGGCGGAGAGAAGTTGTTTAATGTGCGGTAAAAAATTCATTAGCCGCGGGCCGCACAACAGAAGATGTGCGAGGTGCAATCAAAAGATTGATCAGGCGGCAGAAAATACATTTTACATGCCAACAGTGTACGGAAATGATGGCTCTGTAGGAGGCGAAACATACACGGTAGCTGAATAAAGATTAATCCTGTTTTTTTGACAAAAGGGCTATGCGATTATTGAAAAGCATAGCCCTTTTGTCATTTATCCGCGTTATTGTTACGCATGTTAAAGAGGTTTTATTGTTATAGAACCTTCTTCATTTATCCTGCCCGTTATTGTAACACCAATAGGGATAAACTGTTTTGTAATTTCAATGTTCGTTAACAGATGTTTGGTAATTATGGACGTGGTAAAGGTTGTCTCTTCCTCCTTTACCAGGGCAAGTGGCACAATAAGCTGATCGGCCAGGTATTCATCGAATACGCCTTTAGTTTTTAAAAAATTGTTTAGTTTGTTACACGCCTCTTCTGCTACCGTTTCAGCGCGTTTGCCAATTTCACCCAAGCTAAAATAACAACATTGGCTATATTCAAATTCCCCAATGAGAAGCAACAGGGTGCCCTTGCCGATTGCAGGCATTTCAAATAAGGCTATTTCATGTGGTATGTTTTGTACTGAAAACTGTTTCTGAGCCTCCATTTGTTGTCTTTTTGCGATGTTTGTGTCCAGATTGCTTACTACAGAGAGACCTTTAATCCGGAGAAGACGCCCCCTATCCTTTATTCGTATGGCGTGCTGTGTATGTGACGGACTTATTTTCATTACAACTTCGCCTCCGCCACGTGGATAAAAGCCGGCTCTCGTCGTTTGCATTTCAGCATCATATCCCATTTTTCTCAGGAAAAACAACCATTGCCGCTCAAGATAATCCGTACAAGGACTATGGCTTACATGCGTACCGCCGGTAATGGTGATTGTGGATGGGCCTTCTGCGAAACTGAGTGGATAGAATATCGTTTGTAATACAAGGGCAATTGAACCCGCAGTCCCGATATTGAAAGAATATGTTCCGTGCAGGATATTACCAGGATAAAATCTGATGGTTGTAGAGCGAAGGGTGTTCCCGGCTACCTCCGCATTGCAAATCCTGGCGGTAGCGTTTATTGCCTGTAAATGCTGATGGCTGATTCCGGGTGTTTTTCTGTTGGCTCTGATGCTATGTATTTCAAAAGGCTTTTTAGTAATGGCTGACAGAGAAAGCGAAGTCCGCAGTATTTGCCCCCCGCCTTCCCCAAAAGAACCATCAATTTTGATAATATCATCGGCCATAGTTGAAAGAAAAAGGGCAGAACATGAGAATGCCCTGCCCTTGCCATTTTGATTTTTATTATTACATTTTGTGTAAAGGCCTATTTGCTAAATCCACGTACAATCTGAACGAGTTCGTCAAGGTGTGAGAGATCGACCCCAAGGTCTCCGAGCGGCACGTAATTTGGATTTTTGGTTCCCTTTGTCATAGATTCTTTCATATCTTCGTCGGTTCTTGACCTCTGGTAGTCAGGGTCGCTGAAATCAGGCACTCCAAATTGTTTTCCAGCTTCAGAGCCTTTTCCATCAGAGCCGTGGCATAATTCGCAGGTATCTTTATAAATTAGTTTAACGTCATTTGCAGATGCAGTGAAGCTTGGTTGTACAAAATAGAGACTAAAAATTGCTGTTGTAGGAATAACACAATAACTAAAAAGTTTTTTCAACGGTAAGCCCTCCAATAAATAAAATGTTAATGTATTGTTATTAAGATTTTTCATAAGGCACGTTTCGCTTTTGATATTATCGCGAAAAGTCTTTTTCTTAAAAACATCACCCCCAATCAAGAATTATGATTAATAGGTATTATCAAATAAAATACCGGAATAAAGACCCTCTTTCGGCGCAAAATATCCTCCTTACACACGGTACTCTTTAACTTTAATAAAAAAATTATTCAAAATGTATTCTGTGAAAATACTGATTTATATCAGGCCGAAGTCGCAAGCAAAAATCGTAACATCCACTCCATAAGGTGTCAAGTACTTTCCGGCGTAAGCGAATATTTGCAAAATACATGTTCACATGCAAATACAATTATTATATAATCACATTTTTATGTTTGCAAAATAGGTCTGATTTACAACATCACAGCGACATTTTTATTTCAGATGTTGCAACGATTTCTTGGTAGATATATGTTTCATAACCTGCCTATGAAAGAAATAACCCTGACAGGGTTAATGCCCTGCCGACTTTGTGCAGGACTTAATAATAAAATGTCGCTGTAGTGATAACGAAGGAACAAATCAGGGGACAATTTTTGTTTATTTACACTGATTTATAATCAAAATAAATTCTCGCTAATTTACTTTATATCTTATAAACGAAAGATGAATTTGCTATGGAGGAATAAATGGATTCTGGTGTTAGAAGTATTACAGAAAGGGTAAAGGCGGAAAGTGATTTAATAAATACCCTTCTGTACGAGGTAGGTAAGGTAATTGTAGGACAAAAATACCTGATCGAGAGATTATTAATCGGGATGCTTTCCAACGGACATGTTTTATTAGAGGGTGTTCCCGGATTGGCAAAGACAATGTCCATTATGACCCTCGCAAAAGCAATGCATGCCTCCTTTCAAAGGATACAATTTACCCCTGATTTACTGCCTGCGGATTTGCTTGGCACGCTTATTTACAATCCCAAGAGCGGTGAATTTACCGTTCGCAAGGGACCGGTTTTTACGAATATCGTGCTGGCGGATGAGATAAACCGCGCTCCGGCGAAGGTGCAAAGCGCACTTTTAGAGGCCATGCAGGATCGGGAGGTTACCATTGGCGATGAGACGTTTAAACTGGAGGAACCGTTTCTGGTATTGGCAACTCAGAACCCAATTGAGCACGAAGGCACGTATCCGCTGCCGGAAGCACAGTTGGACCGTTTTATGCTGAAATTGAATATTACGTATCCTGACAAAAAAGAGGAACGTGAAATATTAGAGCGTATGGCTACCACCAAAAGCGATATTAAGGTAAATCCGGTAATTTCTCCGAACGATATCTTACGGTTACGCACGGTGGTGGACGGGATTTACATCGACGACAAGATTAAAGATTATATTATAGATATTGTCTTTGCCTCCAGAGAACCGAAGACGTATAACCTGGATTTGGATCAATTCATTGAATATGGAGCGTCTCCGCGTGCAACAATAAATCTGACATTAGCGGCAAAGGCGCACGCGTTTCTCAAGGGTAGGGGATTTGTCACTCCTCAGGACGTAAAATCTATAGGAATGGACGTCCTCCGGCATAGAATAATCATAACATATGAAGCAGAGGCAGAAGAAATACGGCCGGAAGATATTATTAATAAAATTTTTGATAACGTGGAAGTTCCTTAATTAACAGACATGATTTCAGCAGATGTTTTAAAACAAATTCGTCAGATCCAGATTCACACAAGCCGCCTTGTCAATGAAGCGTTAGTGGGCGAGTACCACAGTATTTTCAAAGGAGTTGGTATTGAATTCGAGGAGGTGCGCGAATATCAGCCCGGAGATGAAATACGGATGATTGACTGGAATGTGACGGCACGCATGGGACGCCCCTTTATTAAACGCTTTGTTGAGGAACGGGAATTAACCGTAATGCTTCTGGTGGATGTAAGCGCGTCAGAAAATTTCGGCTCGGTAAAATATTTAAAAAATAAAGTGGCAATAGAAATATGCTCTCTCCTTGCCTTTTCTGCAATTAAAAACAATGATAAAGTGGGTGTTATTATGTTTACGGATAAAATCGAGAAATTCATACCTCCGAAAAAAGGGGCAAAACACGTCTTCAAAGTTATTCGGGAACTTTTGTGTTCAAAGCCGTCGGGAAAAGGCACGAACATCGCCATGGCGCTGGACTACTTAAATAAGATTGCTTCCCGAAAGACGATTACCTTTATCGTGTCTGACTTCATTGCGGAAGAAAATGCTTATGCGCGTTCATTAAGAACCGCAAATAAGAAACATGATGTGATCGCGGTTAATATTATTGATCCGAGAGAACAGAAATTGCCCAATGTAGGTTTTATCGAATTAGAGGATGCGGAATCAGGCGAGAGAATAATAACAGATACCTCGAATTCAAGTGCAAGAAAAGAGTATAGCATGATGGCCCTACGGCAAAAAGAAGAACGGTCTCAATTATTTCGTTCAACAGGTGTTGATGAAGTTGTCGTTAATACTCAAAAAAATTACGTAGAACCCATAATTCGTTTTTTCAGAATAAGAGAGAAGAGGATTTAAAATCTTTTCACATGGTAGTTATATGCCCAACATAAAGCGCTTTATGCCCCTTTATAGACTATTTATAGTACTAATGGCAGCAGTATATACCTTACTTTCCTGGAGCGCAATCCAGGCAAGCGAATCGGGCGACCTTAATAACGTACCGATTGAGGTTGCAGCGAGTGTTGAGAAAAGCGATGTGACGATTGGCGACAAAATAAACGTAATAATTCAGGCAAAGAGTCCTGTTGGTGTAAATGTTACAATACCCGATCCCGGAGACCGTATCGGAGAATTTTTTGTAAAAGATGCGGGCGAGACAAAGGAAGCCGTCGGAGGAAAAGAGGGGGACAGGATTGTTGAACGCCGCTATATTTTGCGTTCTTACAAAACCGGGCTGCAAATAATTCCGCCAATAAAAATAAAATACCATGCAGAAGGTTACGGAGAGGGGGAAGTTGCTACAAATGAACTTGAAATAAACATCAAAGGCATGATAAAAGAAGGTGAAGAGATCACTGACATTCGTGACATTGCCCCTCCTCTCGGCATTGACACAAACTATGCGCGTTTACTACAATGGATTTTTGCAGGAGTTGCGGCAATTGCCCTGTTCATGCTCGCCTACCGGATATTGAAAAAGCAAAAGGGCGGAAAGCGTGTTCAAACAAGAGTAGCAGCAAAGAAGCTGCCACATGAGACAGCTTATGAATTGCTTGAGATATTATTAAAAGAAGACCTTGTCGGGAAAGGTCTGGTAAAAGAATATTATTACCGCATTACCAATATTTTGCGGCATTATATAGAAGACCGGTTTGGATTGTCCGCCCCCGAACGTACTACGGAAGAATTCCTGGTTGAAATGGCATATACAAATAAATTAAATACCGCTCATAAAAAATATATTCAGGAATTTCTTGAGAAATGTGACTGTGTAAAATATGCAAAATACGGCCCTTCTTTATTGGAAAGTCAGGAAACATACCATCTTGCAAGGCGGTTGGTAGACGAAACAAAGAGCGAAGGGGAAGGGAAAAAAGAAGAGGCCGTGATTGTTGATGCGAAATGATAATAGCAGATGTGTCGTTAATTACTGTTTTGTATCGCGTTAACCTTTTTAAAAAGGATGAAAAATGGTAAAAGCGCCGGAAAAATTTATGGAAACATATTTAAGTCGTGAAAAAGAGCTTAGTGGTAAAAAGGAAAGGAGACCTTCCCGTGAGCATGCAGCGGTATTCTCCCCGGAAAAAACGAACAGACTTAAAAGGAATATGCAAATAATCTGGGGAATTTATGGCACTCCGGAAATTAAGGAAATCCTGGCAAAAAAAGAGAGGATTCATTTTTTAGATTTGAAAAATGCCAGGGCTTGCCTGAATCTTTACTATGTAAACAGAGGGGTACTGGCTGAATACGAAGTAGATATGGGAGACCAAAGAGATCTTGCCGGCGCCAGGATATACAAGCAATCGGAAACGCTTATTAGTAGGTATTTCTATACGGAAAAGGGAGCGGAAGAACTATTGAAGTCAACAAATGAGGCGTACCAGGCTTTTGTCGATGCTCTTTCGGCAAATGATATAGAAGAAAATGCCCTATGGGATGCAATTGCAAAGCAAGAAAGCATTAAACTATCGCCGGGATATTAAAAACCTTCATGCATGCTGCTAAATCCTCTCTATCGAGAGGGGCCTGGGAGGGGTGTTATCTGTCCCGTTCCCAAACTCCAGCCTGAGAACGAGCATTTTTACATTTTCAAAAACCAAACTATTACCGTATATTTAATTTATATTATTAATACGTTTTTCCATGATATGTTGTTTTAAATGATTCTTCGAGACCCTTTATTACTACTGTTACTGGTTATTATTCCCTTTCTGTTGTATGTTTATTTCCGGCAAAAGGGAACACATCCGCTGATTTTTTCTTCAATAAGAAATCTAAAAAAATTAAAACCTTCACTTGCACAAAGGTATCGCCACATCATTGTTGTTTTACGCTCGCTGGCTATTGCATTATGTATTATTGCATTAGCGCGTCCGCAGCAAGGCAATGAACAAACAAAGGTAAAGACAGAAGGGATAGACATTGTTCTCGCCGTGGACATTTCAGGAAGTATGCTGGCGGAAGATTTCGAGATGGACGGCAAACGCCAGAACCGTTTGTATGTGGTAAAGCAGGTGGTAAAGGATTTTATAAACAAACGCTCAACCGACCCTATCGGCCTGGTGGTATTTTCGGCTAATGCCTACACACAATGCCCTTTAACGCTCGACTATGGGATATTACTGCAGTTTTTGGAAAAAACAGAGATTGGGCTACTTGAAGACGGCACAGCAATCGGCTCTGCGATTGCTTCCTCTGTAGACCGTTTGAGAAATACAAAAGCACAAAGCAAGGTGATTGTGCTTTTAACGGACGGCAGAAATAATTCAGGGCAAATTGACCCTCTTACCGCAGCGGAACTTGCACAGGCATTTAATATTAAAATTTATACGATCGGGGCAGGGTCAAAGGGATTGGTCCCTTATCCTGCAAGAGATTTATTTGGAAACAGGGTGATGAGACAGGTAAAGATAGATATTGATGATGAAAGCCTGGCGGAAATAGCAAATATTACCGGAGGCCGGTATTACCGGGCTACCGATACGGGGTCGCTCAAAGAAATTTACCAGCAAATAGATGCGCTCGAAAAAACAGAAACGGAAATAACCCATTACAAGGAATACAAGGAATTGTTTCATTATTTTCTGCTTCCGGCATTTGGGTGTTTATTGATTGAATTGTGCCTGAAAAAAACAAAATTAAGGAAAATTCCTTAATAACTGTGCCTGTTTTTACACATACTACAGAAAACAAAACTATTATATCGGGAATACAATTTACCACATATGCAATACGGCAATCTTAATTACTTATACCTGCTTTTCATTGTACCTGTTCTGGCTATAGGGTATATACTCTTCTTTCAAAGAAGAATGAGAGATTTAAACCGGTTTGCCAGTCTCGATCTGTTGAAGATGGCAGGCTTTTCCCTTAGCAGAAAAAAACAATGGCTCAAGGCTGTTCTGATGATTATTGGAGTCCTCTTTCTTATCATCACACTCATAGAGCCCAAATGGGGATATCATTGGGAAGAGGTGGAAAAAAAGGGCATTGATATTATGATTGCGGTTGATACTTCCCGAAGTATGCTGGCAGATGATGTAAAACCAAACCGCCTGGAAGTCGCAAAACGGGAAATTGAAGACCTGTTGAAAATACTGGAAGGCGACCGTGTCGGGTTGATTGCATTTGCGGGTAGGGCGTTTACTTATTGTCCACTCACCTCTGATTATAGCGCATTCCGGCTTTTTTTGAATGATTTGAATGTAAACATTATCCCCGTAGGCGGGACTGCAATAGCCGAGGCGATTTATAAGGGCATCGACGCCTTTGGCGAAAACGAGAACAACCATAAAGCAATGATAATAATTACCGATGGGGAAAACCACGAAACCGATCCATTAAAAGCGGCAAGTAAAGCAAAAGAAAAGGGGATAGTCATCTATACGGTCGGCGTTGGCAAAAAAGAAGGGTCGTACATCAAAATCATTGATGAACAGGGAAAAGAGACTTTATTAAAAGACGCACATGGGCAGGTAGTAAAATCAAGGCTGGACGAAATAACCCTGAATAAAATAGCGCTTGAAACAGGCGGACTTTATACACCCGCATATGGTACTAAATGGGGACTGGCGAAGATTTATAATGAAAGCTTCGCACAAATAGAAGGGTCTGTTTACAAGACACAAAGGGTTAAAAAATATGTAAACCGGTTTCAGATCCCCCTTTTCTTTGCCATTATTTTCATATGCCTCGAATGTTTTGTGAAAGAAACGAAATACTCTTGAGAGAAAAAAGGATTCTATGACGAATGTGCTGCCTTTCATTATAAGCGGTTGGTTGTTTCTCGGCTGGATAGACCCCTTTGCCGATCAGGTCCGGCAGGGAAATGAACTCTATAAAAACGGAAATTATGACCAAGCCCTGGAAAAATATCTTAACGTACAGGTAGATTCCCCAGATGTTCCGCAATTGAGTTTTAATGTTGCTGATACGCAATACAAGCGGGGTAAATACGATGAAGCACTTAAATCATTTGAGAAGGTGCTGAAAACGGGAACCCCGGAAATGCAGGCGAAAACCAGTTTTAACATAGGAAACACACTCTATAAGCAGGGGAAGATGGGCGAGGCATTAGACTGGTATAAAAAAACGGTTGATATTATTGATGAAATAGCACCAAAAAAAGGCGGTGAACTTGAACAATTAAAAAACGATGCAATGTATAATCATGAATTTGTCGAAAAAAAATTAGAGGAACAGCAACAACAGGGGCAGGATAATCAACAGGAACAGGAACAAGAACATAAACAAAGTGAACAGGAACAGCAAAATGACCAGAACGAAGGCGATGATCAATCTGCTGAAAATAAAGAACAAGAGGGTAAGGAACAAGAACCGGATGGAGGTAACCAGCCATCCGAAGATAAGCAGGAAGAAGATTTAAACAAGGAGAATGAACAACCTTCTCACGCGAATGAAGAGCAGCAGCAGCAGCAGCAGCAGAAAGATAAACCTCCTACACAGCAGCAGGATGCGCAAACCCAGGAAGAGGGAAATCGACAAATGTCGAAAGAAGAAGCGGAGCGTATTCTTGATGCGTTGAATCAGGTTGAAAAAGAGGCGAGACCAGTAAACAGAGAAAAACAACACCAGCCACACAGGTCGGTAGAAAAAGACTGGTAATTCCTAAGCTGGTAAAGCCGGAACCAAAAAAGTACTAATACATCGTTTCGTTAAAATGTGTACTTAAAAAAATGTCATTGCGAGGAGTGGAGCGACTAAGCAATCTCTTGTTCCTAAAAGACTTAAGATTGCTTCGCTGTCGCTCGCAATGACGGTATCAATGTAGATATTTTAATTAAACATTATACTAGATAAAAAATATGAAGCACGAAATACGAAACAAATTCTAAATTTCAATTCCACCCCCTGCACCCCCGCCAGCAGGGGACATTTTCCCCTTTTGGAGGGGGTTGAGAGGGAGGATTTTAGAATTTGTTTCGCATTTCGGATTTTACCATTAAATGTTTTGCCAAAAAGCACGCACTGACGAATGGAAGTGTGCAAAGAAATTACTGATAAGGTGCTAATTCAGAGTGGAGCGGTAAATAGGAATTTATTTGGTATAGGAAATATTTTAAAATGAAGAAACTTACAGGCTTTGTTTGGCTTTTTATGTTACTGGCAATTATTTTCGGAGGCATGGAAAAGGTATATGCCTCGGAGATTGGTTTAACCGTCACGGTAGATAAAAACATATTAACATTGGACGATAAGTTGAAACTCACATTGACCGTCTACGGCGCACAGGATGTATCTCAGCCAACATTCCCGGAAATAGAAGGCTTTAGCGTGTTGTATGGACCTCAAATTACCGCACAGACGCGAATAATCAACGGGGAGGTATCGATAAGCAAGGGATACACCTATATGTTGCAACCCGTTGCAAAGGGCAAATACACCATCGGCTCATCAACTCTGACGCACAACGGAAGGCAATATACCTCAAATCCGATAAATATTGAAGTGATAGAATCAAAACCTTCCACAGGCACAAAAACGATTGATCTTGATAAGTTGGTTTTTGTGGAATTGTATACGGATAAAGATGCGGCATATTTATATGAACAGGTAACCCTTTACTTCCGGCTCTATTTCCAGAAAGGATTGCCGGTTGCTGATATTGATTACACTGCGCCTGCTACAAGAAATTTTATGGAAGAAAAACTGGGTGACCAGCGCCAATATGAAGTAGTAAGGGATGGCATACTCTATAGTGTACTGGAACTGCGCACCGCGATATTTCCAATAGTGTCTGGAGAATTGGCAATAACGCCGGCAAAAGTAAAATGTAACTTAATTGTTCAGGAACAGAGGAATCGCAGGGGGACGCCGTTTGATGATTTTTTTAACGATTCATTTTTTGATGACTTTTTTGGCAGTGGACAAAGGAAATATCCCGTAGAAAGGACAACAAACCCTGTTCTCTTAAAAATAAAACCTTTGCCGGAAGACGGAAAACCAAAGGAATTTAAAGGCGCCGTGGGAAATTTTAATATGGAAGCTTCCGTTAAAACATCCCGGGTAAGGATAGGAGACCCGATAACATTGTCTATTTCTGTATATGGAGACGGGTATATTCAGACCATAAATGAACCTGAGCTGGCATTCAATAATGACGAAGATTTTAAGGTTTATCCCGCAGAAGCAACTACACAAATTACCAATAGAGAAGAAGTTCTTCGCGGCAGAAAAGTATTCAGCAAGGTAATTGAACCACAAAATACAGAGGTAAGAAACATCCCTGCAATCGTATTCAGCTATTTCGATCCTCGTGAAAATCAATATAAAACAATTACAAAAGAACCGATTCCTATCACGGTGGATTCATGGGAACAGGAAATACCCATTCAATTGGCACACTCTCTGGAAAAATCGCCGTCTTCCCGGCGGCAGGTACAGTTGCTAACACAGGATATCCTCCCCATCATGACCAATCTTTCTTCTTTGAAGAATCAGGGAAATCCTCTCTATAAAAACCCCTTCATCGTAGGAGGCCTTTTTCTTCCCGCTATTGCCCTGGCAACCACTTTTTTTGTTGTACGGCATAAAGACCGTCTTCAAACGGATATCGGTTATGCGAGAAACAGAAGGGCACGTTCCGTGGCAAACAAAAGACTCACCCTTGCGCAATCTGCGCTTTTTGGGGATTCATCCCCCATGTTTTATGCATACCTTTCCAGGGGAATTACCGAATACCTTGCGGATAAATTCAATATTCCCGCCGCAAGCGCGTCGGGTGGAAAAGTGGAGGAATTGCTGCGAAATAACAGAGTTTCGGATGACGTCATTGCTGAAGTAGCCCAATGCCTGTCTGATTTTGATTACCGCAGGTTTTCCAGCGACGCCGGCACGATAAATGAGAGGGAAAACTCTTTAAAGGTTGCAGCGCAGCTCATTACAAAATTGGAGAAACAACTATGATTCGAACACAATTCCAAATATTCATTTTTGTTATACTGTTTATTTTCGGAGGGGTGGCATTTGCAGATGCCCTTTTGAAGGATGAGGTGATAAAAATGTTTACCGCTGCAAACGAAGACCATTTGCAGGCCATGAAGCTCATAGCGGAAAAGAAACTTCCGGAAGCAAATAAAAAACTCGAAGAAGCCGCGCTACAGTATGAGATAATCCTTTCCAAAGGTTTTCGGCACGGCCAGATTCACTATAACCTCGGAAATACTTACTATCGTTTGGGAGAAGTGGGCAAAGCAATTTTAAACTATCGAAAAGCCGAGAGGTTGATGCCGGGAAACGCAGAGATTAAAGCAAACCTGAGACTGGCAAAAAACTCCATCGAAGACAAAGAGGTTATTCATGAGACGCCGGCAGTCATTCAACGGATATTTTTCTGGTTTTTCCTCTTGAATCAGAGTGGACTCGCGGTCTTTTCGGTATTAATTTATGTAATGACCATGTTGTTACTTATTGCGTTGGTGATTTTAAAATATAGATGGTTGAAACGTCTTATCGTAGGCTTCGCGGTTGGATTGCTGATCGCTGTTGTATCGCTGGGAATAAAAATGTACGTGGAACGGGGCATTGATCACGGAGTGATAATAGCAAAAAATTGTTTGGTGCGGTATGGTCCAGGGGAAGAATATGAAACGAAATATGAAATTCACGAAGGGGCGGAATGTGTCATTGAACAAGTAAAAGGGCAATGGTATAAGGTATATGTGCATGTAGGTATAAAACAGGGAGATCCCCTGCGGGCTGATGCTGATAAAAAAGAGGATAAGGAAATAAGAAGGGGCTGGCTGCACAAAGACGCCGTGGGCATCATTTAGTAGCGACGTGCCGGGTCTTCAGGCAGATAGAGATATGGGGGGTTAATAATCAGTGGATTTTAATCGTACAAAATCTGTGGTCACTGCAATTGTGAAAATCCAAAATACTAAACACGAAATCCGAAACAACTTCTAATGACAAAATGATTTGAAATTCTAAACGAGAGTATCTTTCGTATCTCGCTTTTCGTGCTTCATATTATTGCCTGCCTGTGCGTGATCTCATGCAGACAGGGATGTTTTGGATTTGTTTTGAATTTTATACTTTGTTATTCGGATTTGTTTCGTATTTCGGGAGCATTCCCGATTTTTTGTAAGCGTTCATGGAGTTGGAGCAAAACAACCCTGACAGGGTTTGAAACCCTGTCAGGGTTAACACTACTGTACGTTTTATTAAAACAGGCGGAAGTCACAAAAAATCGGGAATGCACCCCGTATTTCGTATTTTTTATTTCTTGTTTGTTTGGTTCTTGGCTATGCCATCTCAGGAATTTTAACATTTTTGGAGTTTATAATGGGCGGAATATACGGCAAATTAACGATTACCGCATTTATTTTATTTGTGGCAATCCAGGTCGGTTTTATTATCATGTGCGCAGCGTTTGGCAGAAGAAATAAAAATGTCTTAAAACCATAGAAATAGTAAAACGTAAGATAAAGTAAAAACGGCTGAATTATTTAGGGGATTTTTATGAAGACAATTAATTTAAAAGCTCATTTTGATGGCAAAAAAATACTTTTAGATGAACCATTTGACATTGAACCAGATACAAAACTCATCATAACTGTTTTGCCGAAGCACTTGGATGAAGAGCGGTAAGACTGGATGGTCATCTATACAAAGAGGCTTGCAACAGGCTTGTGGAAAAAATGAGCCAGAATATTCTACGGATTTAATAAAATTGGAGGAGAAAAATGACAGAGATTGATAAGCAAGACGAAAGAATTGGTTTCATCTTTGGTGGTGAGATTCCAGATGTCACGGAAGAATCTTTAGCGACATATCTGACCTACTTAAAGGAGCATATCGAATTGCCATGTGAGCTAACCGGCATCGAAGATTTTGATTGGGAAGAGTATTATGTGATTGGTCCAGGAGACCAAAAGGAGTATGAGAAGCTAAAAAAGACCAAACCCTCTTATACTGATAAGTACGATATGCTCTCGTTAGCAACTGAAGTAGATGAATGGGTGGGGATTTTGGTCAATTTGAAGCGAGTCTCAGATAAGAAGAAATTCACTTTACCATTAGCGGAGCTGAAAGCAACAGATGAGAAATTGAAGAACTATCAGTTGCTGGATGATTATTCTGTCTGGTTTGTAAATAATCGATAGCAAAGCGGTAAACAGGTATTGGTGATTGTGTGGTGAATCGCCGCATAACCGTTGCACACAGGTTGGGTCAAATGGGCAATTTTATCCTGTTTTTGCGATATGCATTCCCCACTTCAAAAAAATAGTACTGAATAGGGCATATGCTTCGCCCCTACTTACTTTTTGTTTAGGAGAAGGCCGCCATTTGCCCTGTAAAAGAGGGAATCCCCCCGTACAACATCACAAAAGACGTCGCTCTCTCCCTGGTTGTCAAGCAGCATGCCTATGCCGGTGATTTCTTCTGTTTTTGACGGAAAGGAAAAACCCTGGCTGCTGTCCTTTGCCCGGTAAACGTCATCTCCCTGAAAATCCGCCAACACTCCGATACCCTTCTCCATGCCCGCCCCCTGCGAGACGATTTCGCCCGTATAGATGTCATTCCCCATGGTATCAACAAGAAACCCTATGCCGGTATCGTGCCCACACCCCTGCGAAACGCCAAAAGAACACTCGTATTTGTCGTCACCCCCGTTATCCCCCAGTATTCCAATTGCAGAATGTATGCCGGCGCCCTGGGCATAGCGGCTTGCATAGTAGGTATCGCTCCCTTCGGAATCAAACAATAACCCCATTGAAAAATAATATCCGCTGCCCTGAGAGAAATAGTCGCCATAATACCTGTCCGAGCCTTTTTTATCTATTAATATCCCTATGCCACCGGAAGCCCCCACTATGGTAGTTTCAGGTCTGATGCCCATGCCCATTCCCTGCGACATGGATTGAAAGGATTTTTCAGGATCCCTGAAATCAGGGTATTTTCCGCCGGTAAAATAAAAATCGTTTCCATTATCATCTTCCAATATCCCTATTCCTTTTGTAAACCCGACTCCCTGCGAAAACTGGCGGCTGAAATAAACGTCGTTACCATTGGCGTCTATCAATTGTCCCAATCCAAAAAAACCAACCCCGCTATTCAACGCATTTCCGCTATAGAAATCATCGCCTTCATTATCTAGTAATAGCCCTACTCCAAATAAACCTGCTCCCTGCGCAAAATCCCGTCCCAAATACTTGTCATCACCTTTAACATCCTCAAGAATACCAATTCCAAATCTGCCGGTTCCCTGAACAAATGATTTTGCGGCATTATACGTGTCATTACCTGAAAAATCAATGCAAACGGAAACGGGTATTTCTTTACCCGATGCGCCTGCATTATTAGAATAATAATCATTTCCGCCAAGATCCACGATGACCGCTGCATCATTATAATAATAGGTAGCGCCGGTTCCACCGATGACGATCTTCCCTATGCTTGTATCCTGCACCAGTAAAACATCGCCGGCATAGTCATCGTCTCCCCCTGCTTCTTTACCGGAAGGAATTTTAATGTTATCTGCACCCTGGAGGAATGCTGGCAGGGTAAACGGCTGTAAAGCCGTTTGCGTCAGATCGCCGTCATATTTTTTTATATCTTCAATCCTGTGCAGCATCAGTGTTACGGCTTCAAATAATCCTGAAAGATCAACCTTTTGAGACAACTCAAGCACTCTTGCCATATCGGATGGCTCAATAGTTTCTTCCTGAACCCATATTTTTTGAGCGGATTGATACAAAAAATCAAACTCATCCTCTGTTAAAGCGTCAAACACTTCCTTGATAAGCGAAACACAGGGGACAATATCATTGATGAGCCTTTGTATGCTTGCCTGCAAGTCCCCCTCATGGTTTATTTCTTCTCTTTCTGAAAATTCAACATCTAATAACTTTGCCGCAGACAGCACCTGGCCGGCAATGCTTTCTTCCAGAAAAAGATCCCGGATAATTTTACCGGTTTCATACGTATTCATTGGATTTTGCAGCGAATAATCTATTATGGACAAACGAAACGGATTTGATGCTTCATTTGTCTGATATCCTTCCCTTACGTAAACTTCCTCCCCTATTCTTTGAATAGTATCGCTGCACATTTTTCTATATGCCCTGTTTTCCATTACAAAGTCCATAAACGATTGCCCTTGTCCTTTTTTGGCACCTTGGGTTAAAAATGTTTTCGGGGATAAAACAGGGAGACTAACGGGTTTTTTCACATTTTTTAAAAGTTTTGCGATAAGCTCCGGCCTGCACTCAATTACATTGCCATCCCTTAAGACCGTCAGTGTCGGAACGGCTCCGGCGCCCATAGTTTCTATACTATTTTTGAACCTGATTAAATTCTTCCCTTCATTATCGACAAGAGGTTCATTGTTAATCTTTGTTATAATATCTCCCGTTTTCATGCCTGCCTTTTCTGCCGGAGAACCTTTTGTTGTTTCTACAACCAAAATGCCTTTGTCCTTTTCATTTTCCATAAAGATGCCAATCCACCCCTTATTGAAATGTACCTTTTCCTTATCAAAGCCTGTCTCCGAAAGTTCAAAAAAATTTTCAGGAGAAAAGCTTACATCCCTGACTGATACCGGCACAGCCTCTTTTGCAAAGGCATGGTGAGGTAACATATTTACTGTAAGTGTACAAAAAAGGATTACCCTGTATAAAATTTTTATAACCATATTCATATTCATCCTCATTTATCTTCGTTCGTAACGAAGCAACCGCTTCGTTCTACAAGTTTGAAATTCCTAAGCCGGCATAGCCAGAACCAAACTAGAAATAAAAAACATGAAAACACTTTCCGGCAGCATAATCAACATTGTGTGTTTATACGCCCTTTATATTTGCTTGACAAGATAAATTAAAGCTAATATCATAACCAAACGTCACGTTTTTAACCCGCCGCGATGAGGCTTGCAGCATGGGTAAACCATCAGTACGCCCATCAAAAATAACATAACATTTAACCAATATACCTATACAATGGAACTTTTGTATCCGGAAAAAGAAAAACCACCATTAATCCTCGTTGTAGATGACGTTGAGGCACACCTTGAACTCATAGAAGCGGTATTGACCACAGAAAGATATAGGGTTGAAGCTACCACCGACGTAAAAAAAGCCATTCGGTTCACTGAAACTCATTCTCCTGAATTAGCCATTCTGGATGTAATGATGCCGGGGATGAATGGCTACGAATTGTGTAAAAGACTGAAGTCTACCTCCAGGAGAAAGTTCTTCCCTATAATCCTCGTGACAAGTCTCAATCAGGTAGAAGACAAAATAACAGGACTTGAGGCAGGGGCAGACGATTTTTTCAGCAAACCATTCAACACCCTCGAACTTATTACAAAGATTCGCTCCCTCATTAAACTTGAGAGACTCCAGGATGAACTGGAATGCTCAGAAGATATAATCTTTACCCTCGCAATTACCATCGAGGCTAAAGATTACTATACAAAAGGACATTCAGAAAGGGTTGGCAATTTGTCGGCGGAATTTGCCGGTTTTTTAGGATTTCCTGATAAAGATATCATTAGTATCAGAAAAGGCGGCATATTGCACGACATTGGAAAGATTGGAATAAATGAAGCAATACTTCTAAAAAGCGCCCGTCTTTCCGAAGATGAAACAACCCTGGTGAGAGACCACCCTGTGATCGGATCAAAAATCTGCAAACCATTATATTCCTTACGCCAGGCACTCCCTATTATAAGAAGCCACCACGAGAGATGGGACGGAAAAGGCTACCCTGACGGACTTACGGGCAATGAAATACCTGTTATGGCAAGAATGGTAAATATTATTGACACATTCGATGCGATGACGTCTATAAGACCTTACAGGAATGGTGTTTTTACGCGGGAAGAAGTCATAGCCACCATGAAGAAGGAAAAAATGTCAGGACAATGGGATCCCCATCTTACGGGAAAATTTATAGAAATGATGGAAAAGCAGTATCTGAATCAATGGCCGCTGAAAAGAGATTAACGTTAATGAGTCTGTGATTGGCTCATAGCAATCTGGCTAATGGCTATCGTTTTTAATCTGTACTACTATCCATCAACTCGTGGCTAAATAAAAAGGAGACTATGTGAAAAATATAACACTTGAAACTATTTGCAAAAAGATTACTGATCTGCAGCATGATATAAATCTGATTAAGAAGATTCTTTTAGAGGAGCCAGAGTTACGTGAAGATTTTATTTTACGGATAAGAGATATTGACCTGGAAAGGTCCATTATAGTTGATGACTTCAAAGAGAGATACGGACTAAAATAGTGTATAAGCTTGCCACTAAGGAAAGTCTTGACAAGAAGTTCAAAAGACTTCAGAAAAAAGACAAAGAAATGCTGCGGTTAATTAATCGGAAAGTACAAGAGATATTGGCAGATCCTTATCGTTTTAAACCGCTGAAAAAACCATTGCAAAATAAACAAAGAGTTCACGTCTGAGGATCATTCGTTTTGGTTTATGAGATAAATAAAAAAGAAAAGATTGTAACACTTTTCGATTTTGATCGTCATGATAATATCTATAAAGATTAACTACAGTGTTACGTTTTTTGACATTTGAATTTGTTTCGTATTTCGAATTTGGTTGCGGCCAAAGGCCGCGCCAGGAAATCTGTGGTTCCCTCGTCGGCAGTCTTCAGTCTACAATCGACAATCGGCAATCGGCAAATTGCAGATTGAGGACTGAGGATTGCAGATTGAGGATTGATGACTGTTAACAGATTGTTTCTTTAAATAATATGGAGTCTGGCAGTATGATAAAAATTGCCATAGCGGGTGCAGGAAAGGGCGGCAAAGCCCTTCTTGATATATTTCACAACAATGGCGAGACACAGGTAGTCGGCATAACCGATAAGGACAAGAATGCGCCCGCCCTGCGCCTCGCTAAAGAATGTGGAATTTTTAGTACAGATACCATTGATGAACTCTATTGTCAAAAACCAGACATTATTCTCAACGTTACCGGCAACGCTGAGATAAGTGAATATATCAGAAAATCTTCCCCCAATCCTGTAGAGGTTATAGAGGGTACAGGGGCAAGATTCCTCTGGGAATTAGTAAGTAAACAGCAAGAAGCCAGAAAGGACATGGAGGCACTGTATCAAAGCGGGCTACTCATTACACGATCTAAAAGTTTAACCGGCGCCCTTGACGAGGCGCTTGGTTCCGCCTTGAGGCTTACGGACACACCTGCCGGGAGCATTGCAATCATTGACGGCGAAGAAATGATTATGGCCTCTCAAAAAGGCTTAAGCCGCGATTTCCTGAAATCATTGCGATGGAAACCCAGAGGGGATGGCATTACCCGATATATACTGGAACAAACCAAGCCGGTCGAGTTTCAGGATGTTGAGAAGGAACCGATGTTTAATGATACGGTGATTTTAAAAGAAGGTATAAAATCTCTCCTTGCAGCGCCGCTCCTTCTAAACGGCAGTGTAGTCGGCATACTCTATTTAGACGATTTCAAGCCACGGGTATTTACCGAAAGACATAAAAACCTCATAAAACTCTTTTCTACAATGGCCGCCCAGACAATTGAAAAGTATAAATTACTCCACGACCTGGAAGCATCCTTAATGTATTTTCAGGGGATGCTGGATGATTCGGGCGACATAATTATCACCACTGACTGCGAAGGCAATATTGTGAAGTTTTCAAAGGGCGGCGAGAAAATTTTAGGCTACAAGGAACATGAGATCAGAGGCAAAAAATGCTCCGAACTCTACGTAAATAAAGGGGAACGGACGAATATCCTCGAAGCACTCAGGGGAAAGAGTTCTCTCTCCAATTATGAAACAACACTCCTCAAAAAAGATAACACCCCGGTTGATATAAGCCTCACTATTTCGGAGTTGCGGGATAAGACAGGTAACGTCATAGGCACCGTAGGGATAAGCAAAGACATTACCGAAGAAAAACGCATGAAAGGTGAACTGGAGAAGAAGAATAAGGAACTTGAGGAACTGACCAACAACCTGGAAGAAAAGGTGCTTGAGAGAACAAACGCGCTTGAAAAAATGAACAGGGAGCTTGTCAGGGCAAACGAACTGAAAGGACGTTTCATCGCAAACGCAAGCCACGAACTCAGGACACCTCTTCATTCCATAATAGGTTTCTCAGAAATACTGCTCCAAAAAACCTTTGGAGATTTAACCGAAAAACAACAAAGATACCTGAACACCATCTTTGGTTCTGCCAAACATCTCCTTTATCTGGTGAATAATATCCTGGATCTGGCAAAAATAGATGCTGGTAAGGCTGAAATTTCCTATCAGACATTTCCGGTGAAAAGCGTCATTGATGAAGTATTAGTGGTAATAAGGCCACTTGCGGACCGGAAGATGATAGTGCCTGAGACAGTGGTCCATCATGACGTCTATTTTACCGCAGACAAGATAAAGTTTAAGCAAATCCTCTACAACCTGATAAGCAATGCAATTAAGTTTACGGCGGATAGCGGCAATGTAGGCATTGCCATTGAAAAGATAATCAGCGATAAAAAAACCTTCCCATGGGTAACAGAATCGCAGGAGTTCCTTAAGGTCTCCGTGTGGGATACGGGAATAGGCATCAAACCGGAAGACAGAGAGCGGATCTTTGAGGAATTTGAGCAGATCGATTCCTCAAAATCCACGGAGGGCACGGGACTCGGCCTTTCGCTTACGAAAAAACTCGTGGAAATACACGGGGGACATATCACGGTTGAAGGCATTTATGGGCAGGGTTCGGTCTTTAATGTCTACATGCCCTTCATAGTCAGGGAAGGATACGGTGCTGTAAAGGCATCCATGACTTCCCTGACGGCCTTGCCAGAAGAAGAACAACAAGGGCCACTGATACTTGTGGTGGAAGATGATTTACCGACAGCCGAGATTCTGGACATCCATCTTACCCAGGCAGGTTACCGGGCAGCGCATGCCTATGACGGAGAAGAAGCATTACGTAAGGCAAAGGAACTCAGGCCATTTGCGATTACCCTTGATATTATGCTTCCAAAAAAAGACGGTTTGGCGGTACTTCAGGAGCTTAAGGCGGATGCGGAAACCAGAAATATTCCGGTAATAATCCATTCTATTGTGGAGAATAAAGAGCTGGCTTTTGCCTTGGGGGCAGCAGACTACCTGGTAAAACCAGTGGAAAAGACAACTCTTCTCGAGAAACTTTCGGAAATGTCTTTTGTCACAAAGAAAAGCCATTTTCCAGTAAACATTCTTGTTATTACCAGCGATGAAACCACCATGGGGACCCTTCATAGCACCATTGAAAATGAAGGGTTTCTGATGCAGACTGCCACTGATGTTGAAAGTGGACTTAGCCTTGCATTGGCGACAAAGCCGAATTCTATTATCATTGATTTGGGCATACAGGAGGGAGGATTTAAAATAATCAGAGAATTTCAGGAAAATCCCGCCTTGAAAGACATACCCATTTTTGCCATTGCCGCAGAAACACTTTCTCCAAACGAACGGTTGGAAATGGTAGATCAGATAGAATGGGTTTTATGGAGGGAATCATTAAGCTCAAAATCATTTATAAATCATTTGAAGGATATCGAGATCATGCACCCGAAAAGGGCGGGGCTTATTGATGAACTGACCATGATTTTCAATCACCGGTATTTTCAGATACGGCTGGTGCAGGAAACATTGAGGGCGGAACGATATAATCTGCCGCTGGCGCTTATACTTTTCGATATTGATCACTTTGACAACTATGTTGCCCGGAAGGGAGAGTACTATGGCAATCTCGTCATTAAAAAAACCTCCGGGCTTGTCAAGAAAAACACAAGGGGGTCTGATATTTTTATCCGGTACGGAAACAGCACTTTTGCCCTGCTGCTGACAAATACCATTATGTCGTCCGCAACCAACCTCGCAAAGAGATTTGTCTCAACAATCCACGATTATCCGTTCCTTTATGAAGAGGTTCAGCCTATGGGCAAGATCACCATAAGCCTGGGTCTTGTTGAATTTAAGGCGCAGTCTCCTGAAGAATTCGTCTATGCCGCCGAATTTTCACTCTCTGCTGCAGCAGCAAAGGGCAGAAACAGGGTAGAAGTGTATAGGAAAGGCGATAAAACATAAATACAGTATCAATTTAGAAATACAAGCAGTCATCATGTTTCATTTGCACAACACACAGAAACAATGAAAATGGTTTTATAACCATATCGTGTTGTAGTATATGTGCTTAAGCTATTTTTTGTAGTCTTACTTTCGAGGCAGAAGAATAGATGCTGATCAACCCTGTTTTACTGCATGCCGACAGGGGGGATTATTGGGGTGTTTGAAACTCCTAAACTTTAAATTAGGTTGGGTTTTTAAAAGACAAAAACCTAACGGCATTCATTTTTACCCACCCCTCCCAAAAGGAGGAATTTGATAATCCTTCTCTTGGGAGGGGTGGGTTTGTTCAAAGAAGGATAGAAATATGAAGTCTAAAGTATATTTTATAAAAACTGAAAATGGAGAAAAGGTCCCTTCCCTCGCTGAAAAAGCGGGAAAATTGTTTGATTATGCCAATTTTAAGGACGCCATTAAGAAAAATGACATGGTGGCGGTAAAAACAAGTTTCGGCGAAAAAGGGAATATCGGATACCTCAAACCACCAATTATTAAATCAATTGTCAACAAGGTAAAAGAGCATGACGGGAAACCTTTTTTAATTGAAACAAACACGTTGTACCTGGGGAGAAGGACAAATGCCGTTGATCATATCGCACATGCGCACGAACATGGTTTCAGTTATGAAAGTGTTGGCGCTCCGATCATCATCGGAGACGGCCTTTTCGGAGAACATGATGTGCAGGTAGAGATCAACCAGAAAATGTGCAAATATGCCCATGTTGCGGGAGTGGCAAGGGCGTCCAATGCAATCGTCTCTATTTCCCATGTAACAGGACACCTCGCAACCGGCATGGGGGCAACGTTGAAAAACATCGGGATGGGACTCTCTTCACGCGGTGGAAAATTATCACAACATTCTGGAGTCATACCGCAGATTCTTAAGAAAAAATGCACCACCTGCGGGGTATGCGGAAAGTGGTGTCCGGTTGGAGCGATTAAAATTGGGGAAGAATATGCAATCATTGACCCGCAAATATGCATCGGCTGCGGAGAATGCCTGGCAGTATGCCAGTTTCAGGCGGTAAAGATTGCATGGGACGAAAATGCCGTAAATCTCCAGAAAAAGGTGGCGGAACACTGTCTTGCTCTTTTAAAGGGAAAAGAAGGGAAGGCGGTTTTCTTTAACTTCCTCACGCACATTACCCATCATTGCGATTGTATGGACAAACCCTTTGAGCCTGATATTGCAGACATCGGCATCATCGCCTCATGGGACCCCGTTGCAATTGAAAAAGCGACCACCGATCTAATCAGGGAACACATCGGCAAGGACTTTTTTAAGGAATCCTGGCCAAAAATAGATTACACCGTTCAGATGAATTACGCCCAGGAAATAGGTTTGGGGAGTATGGCGTATGAACTGGTGAGTTGTGGATAAAAAAATTTGCAACACTTTAATCTTTGAAAAAGTAGAGGCGAAGCATTTGCTGTAAATTGTAATAAATGTATCCATACCCAAAATGGCAAATGCTTCGCCCCCTGCTTTTTCAAAAAACCAAATTGTTATATTTCAACGACTTTCACTAATATTTCGACACATTTAATTCTTCCATTTCACCCGTAACCATATATACCGTCCTTTCCGCTATATTTGTCACCCTGTCCGCAATACGTTCCAGATTGTGAGAAACCCATGTAAGGTAGGTTGCCAGATTGATTATCTTTGGATTACCCATCATCAGCAGCAAAAGTTCGTGGTAAATCTGGTCGTGGAGCGCATCCACTTTATCATCTTCATCACATACACTCCTTGCCGCTTCCACATCTCTTTCCATAAAGGCCTTGAGAGATTTTTCCAGCATGGCAATGCCTATCTCCCCCATTCGTGGAATATCAACCAATGGTTTTATCAAAGGTTCCTCGCCAATCATAATATTTATCTTGGCATTGCCCTCCGCATGATCACCCATCCGTTCAAGGTCGGTTATTATGCTCAGAATAGCGGTCAACGTCCTTAAATCCACCGCCAGAGGCTGTTGTGTCGCAATGAGTACAATACATTTCTCCTCAATGTCAAACCGCTTTTTGTTAATCTCCAGGTCTTTTTTTATAATTTCCTTCGATGCCTCTATGTCTCTGGTTTGCAATGCCTGTATGGAATCCTGTATCGCCTGCGAAACCATTTTCCCCATATCAAGCACTTCGTCCTGCAGCGCTTTTAAAGCCTTGTGATATACTTCACGTACCATAACGTCCCCGCCTCCCCTCTCTTTTAAACCGGCAAAACCCGTCCTTTCCCAGCACCATAACATGGCGTAATTGTTCCAGGATACCCTGCGAAATAACCGCTGTTTTTGCAATGAAAATTGTTTTCACGTTTCTACCCGAACCTGCCCGTTATATAATCCTCTGTCCTTTGTTTTTTCGGTTTCGTAAATAATTCAGTCGTATCATCATACTCTACAAGTTCCCCCATCATAAAGAACCCGGTATAATCGGAAACCCTTGCCGCCTGCTGCATATTGTGGGTTACGATAACCACCGTGTAGTCCTTTTTCAGTTCGACAAGCATGTCCTCTATCTTTGCCGTGGCAATCGGGTCTAACGCGGAACAAGGTTCGTCGAGAAGTACAATTTCCGGTTCCATGGCGATTGCCCTTGCGATACACACCCTCTGTTGCTGTCCTCCTGACAGTTCAAGGGCGCTGAGATGGAGGCGGTCCTTTACCTCGTTCCATAGCGCCGCCTTTATAAGCGTCTTTTCGCAGATATCATCCAGTGTATTTTTTTTCTTTATTCCCAATACACGCGGACCGTACACCACATTCTCATAAATTGTTTTCGGGAACGGGTTTGGTTTCTGGAATACCATGCCAACCCGCTTCCTGAGTTCAGTGACATTGACAGAGGGGTCGTAAATGTCTTTTCCGGCAATCTTAATGGAACCCTCAATCCGCACCCCTTCTATAAGATCATTCATGCGGTTTAAACACCGGATTAACGTTGACTTTCCGCATCCGGAAGGCCCGATAAACGCTGTGATCATTTTTTCTGAAATATCCAGGTTTATGCCATTCAGGGCTAAATTGTCGCCGTAATACAATTTCAGGTCTGTAATATTAACTACCGGATTAGGTTTTTTTTTCATTTTACCGGGAGAAATGGTACACCTCTCTTGTTTTCAAAATTACTTCTTTAGAAACATACATCTCTTATACAGATGACATCCTGTATTTTTTTCTCAACTTGTTACGCACTATTATTGCCGTAATATTTAATACCAGCACGCTAAATAGTAATGCAAGGGTTGTGGTATATACCATGGGAATTGCAGCCTCGACATTTGGCGACTGAAACCCTACATCGTAAATGTGGAAACCCAGATGCATAAATTTTCTTTCTAAATGAAGAAAAGGAAAATGATGGTCTATGGGGAGAGAAGGTGCAAGTTTCACAACACCCGTAATCATAAGCGGTGCAACCTCTCCCGCTGCCCTAGCCATTGCCAGAATAGTACCGGTAAGTATGCCCGGGGCGGCCTGGGGAAGCACAACCCGCCATAACGTTTCAAATTTTGTTGCGCCAAGGGCGTAAGAACCTTCCCTTATCGATCCGGGCACGGAAGACAGCCCCTCTTCCGTAGAAACGACCACTACCGGCACCGTTAATAATGCCAACGTAAGCGCTGCCCACAAAATACCGCCCGTTCCAAACGTAGGGGACGGCAATGCAGATTTAAAAAACACATTGTCAATAGTACCCCCTATTAAATAGATAAAAAAGCCAAGCCCGAATACCCCGAAAACAATTGAGGGAACACCTGCCAGATTGTTGACCGAGATGCGTACTATCCGTGAAATAAAATTATCACCGGCATATTCTTTCAGATAGACTGCCGTCAATACTCCAAGGGGAACGACGGCAATACTCATGATAAATACCATCATGACCGTACCAAATATTGCAGGGAATATCCCCCCTTCCGTATTGGCCTCCCTTGGTTCATCGGCAATAAACTCCCACAATTTTGTCAGATAAAAACCTGTTTTTGCGAATACATGCATCGAATTGGGTGTGTACATACGTACTACCTGAAAAACAGGAAGTATTTTTTCTTCTCCACCGGCAAGACGTATGATGAATTCTTTCTCTCTTGCCTTTTGGTAAAGGTTTGAAAGCAAGGCCTCCTTTTCGCGATATATTTTCTCAAGGGCGTCAATTTTTATTTTGACGCCATCCATTTTTTTTTGAACTATATCAGACGGCGGCAGCGACTGTAATTGTTTTACGATAATTCGTTTTTTTTCCATCTGATAGTTAATGTCGCCAATTTCCTTTTTTTCGAGCCGCCTTATTTTTTTGAAAAGTTTTTTATTTTCGTTTATAAACCCCATTGCCCCTTCCGGTTGTATTGCTTCAATCCCGCCGTTCTTTCCTATAATGCCCTGCAAAAACCCATACATATTTCCCCACTCGCGCCTCTCGATGGCAACAGCATCGGCGGGATATTCCAGTAAAACTATTTTGTCATCATCAATCCATCTGAAATCAAGTCCGTAAATATCACGGTTGCCTATTTTGATCTTTGTCCGGTAACCATCTTTTTCGTAGGGAATAGGCTCTTTTTTTGCCACCTCCCCTAAAACCGTTGTCCCGTCTTTGAGATGAAAATGAACAATGGTATGCGGCCAAAATATACCAAGCCCTTTTATCATAATAAGCGTAATCAGCCCGCAAACCATCAAAAGGCATATGGTCAGAGAGCTTGCGGTTAACCACACATATGGATCACCTGACTTTAAAAACTTTTTCATAGTTTACTGTATTTTTTCTTCATCTTTTGCCGGACTACTTCGGCAAGGGTGTTAACAATAAATGTTGTCACAAAAAGCAGAAGTGATGCAAGAAAAAGCACCCGGTAAAGAGTTCCGCCAAACGGCGCTTCGGGTATTTCCACGGCAATATTTGCAGCCAATGCCCTGAATCCGCTGAAAAGATTCCAGTCCATCACAGGGGTATTACCCGTTGCCATAAGCACGATCATGGTTTCCCCCACTGCCCTCCCAAAACCGATCATAACTGCAGAAAAAATAGCCGGGCTTGCGGTGGGGAGCACAATCTTCATCGCGGTTTGCCACGGTGTAGCGCCAAGTGCCAAAGAAGCGAAAATAAGGCTTCCGGGAACATTGCTCATGGCATCTTCTGATATGGTAAAAACAAGCGGTATCACCGCAAATCCCATGGCAAACCCTACTACAACTGCATTTCTCTGGTCATAATGCAGCCCTAAAACATGTAATAACCACTGCCGGTAATCTCCTCCAAAAGCAAACGATTCAAATACCCCCGAAAGGCAAATAGATCCAAAAATTGCGCTGATGATAAATGGTATCAAAAATACCAATTCCACGCCATGTTTGTATTTACTTTTGCAGAATAGAGGAGTCACCTTCCAGATAATCATCGCGGCAGAAATGGAAAGTACAATGAAAAATGGCATAATTACCAAAGCCGGAAAGATTTTTTCAATTAACGGAGCAAGCCATAATCCTGCGAGAAAACCCAGAATCACACTGGGAAGTGCCGCCATTAATTCAATAACAGGCTTGATTACCTTTAAAGACCGGTGGAGAAATTGCGAAGTATAGAGCGCCCCGAATATGCCGATTGGCACGGCAATAAGCAGCGCATACACCGTGCCTTTGATCGTACCGAAGATTAAAGGAATCAGGCTGAACTTTGGCTCAAAATCGTCCGTACCGCCGGTTGATTGCCATATGTATTCAGGTTTTTCGTATCCCTCATACCATACCTTGCCAAACAGTGTCTTTAATGTAGTTTCAGGATGCGGGTTAGAAATGTTCCACAAATATAATGCGCCTGATGCATCGGCTGCCAGGATGCCGTTTGCCTTTTGAGAGAAGGCAAGTGCGGTTACAGGAGAAGACGTTTTCACATTTAACAATGTTTGTTCTGATGTGGCGTGGCGGAGAAGTACCAAACCGTTTGAATCGGCAGTAACAAAACCCTTGTCTCTCACAGACCCGGCAATAGCCACTACCGGGGCGTTATGGGATTGAAACGTATGTATTTTTTTCAGCGACCATCCCGAGAGAGACAATGCATCTCTCACCTTCATCCAGGAGGAAACTTTGCCTTCTGAGTCGCCAATCACCAGTGAAATATCGCCCAACAAAAACCTCATTGCGGAGACGACGCTGCCGGAAACCTTTACCCGTTCCAAAACTACGGGTTCCTCTTTCTCCCTTATGTCAATACATATTACCTCCCCTGAATCTGTGCCGACATAAAGATTATCCATAAAAATGTCAAGGGCAAGGGCAGTTATGGCAATCGTCCCTTCCCGCAGTGGCTGTTCCGTCTGATTATGTATAAAAGGGGTAATTCTACGTAACGATTTTTTAATGAGGCGGGTAATATCCTGGCATAAATCCCTCTTTTCCCCTTCTCCAAAAAGAGAGGTCTCTATTATTGAAGAAAGCAGCAACAACCGGCCATCGTCAGTATGTACCGCAGTAACACTTGTTTCTTCATCCTCCCGCGAAACAATGTGTTTCACTGCAAAAGGCAAAGAATCGCCTTCTTCATTCGTATGAATCGCTTTACGCGAAGAAATTACCGGGGATATTATCCGTTTTCCGTTTTCAAACGATTGGGTAAAACCAATGGAAACCGTTAAAATTCTCCCGTCATCCATTCCCATAACATGATGGTCTTTATATTTGTCAACCGATGTGATATGCGCGTTACCAATCCCGGGAAGATCGTGTTTCCTGATAATACTGCCGTCCCGCAGCGAGACAAATTCTGTTTTGCCATTATTATACACGACATACGCAATCTCCAGATGTTCATCAGCGCCAATACAAACCGCCGCCTTACGAATGGCAAATGTATTTTCTTTTACAACCTTCGCTCCTTTTAAAAGGGGAAGGACTTCCATGAAGATAAAGACAAAGAGGGCAAGTATTACAAATATGGTGGCTACACCGCTGCATGTGATCATCCAGCGGGCAGTTTTGTCGGTAAGTTTTCTGCTTTTCAGGCTTTTCATATGCGAACAAACAGTGCGGTCTAAAAGAAAACCACCCCTCTTCCCTAATTTTCAGTTTCTTAGGAATACAAAGGGGTGATTATTAAAACAATTTGATTGAATGCAGATATTGAGAATCGCAATGATGGATGCTATTCTATTTTTTTCAGTTCTTTTTCCACAACTGACGACGGCAATGGCATATATCCATCTTTTATCACTATTTGCTGGCCCTCATTGCTCAGGATAAATCTGACAAATTCTCGAATCAGAGGGTCAAGAGGCTGCCCCGGTTTTTTGTTAATATAGATATAGAGAAATCGTGCAAGGGGATAAGAACCGTTCAGCACGTTCTCTGATTTTGCCTCTACAAAATGCCTTCCCTCTTTCAACGCAACAGGCACGGTTTTGATACCCGATGTCTGATATCCTATACCGCTATATCCGATGCTATAACGGTCTTCAGTAATCCCCTGAACCACAGAGGCAGAACCAGGCTGTTCTTTTACCGTATTTTTAAAATCTCCTTTAAAAAGTGCATGTTCCTTGAAATAACCGTAGGTGCCGGAAGCGGAATTGCGCCCATAAAGACTTATCGGTTTTGACGCCCAATCTGCCGTCAGCCCAAGTTGTCCCCAGGTCTTAATATCTTCTTTATATCCGCCTCTTCTGGTACTTGAAAAAATCGCGTCTATCTGCGGCAGGCTCAGGCCTTTTATAGGATTATCCTTGTTTACATATACCGCCAATGCATCGAGCGCTGTTCTTATTTCTGTTGGTTTGTAACCATACTTTTTTTCAAATGCATCGATTTCCGTTGGTTTCATAGCCCTGCTCATCGGGCCAATCTGTGCTGTCCCTGAAATCAGCGCAGGAGGCGCTGTTGTAGACCCTTTGCCTTCAATCTGTACCTTCACGTTGGGGTATAACCTATTGAAACCCTCTGCCCAAAACGTCATGAGGTTATTCATGGTATCAGAACCGATGCTGTTCAGATTTCCCGAGACACCGCCTATCTTTGCATAGGATTTAATCTCCGGTTCAGCCGTTAATGGTTCTTCGGCATAGGCCGCACCTATTATTCCCCAACTTGCAATAGTTAACAATAACAATAATTTTTTCATCATTATAATCATTCCTCCTTAAATTATATGAGCGATATATTACTCGAATTTATATTGAAAATCGACTTATTTTTCTCCTTTTTAGAACATAATCTGGTATTGTACCCGTACCCTATTCTCCTCTTTATCCTCTTCTTCCCCCTCTGTTACAAGATGCCCGAAGTCCGCCTGAATTTTTGAGCGATGGCCGCGAAAGTAATAATTGACTCCAAAAGTATACTCTCGTTGAATATCATTTGAAATATCGTCATCGGGGTCTATCACGGAGTAACGTCCGGCAAGTTCCAGTTTTTTAGGTAATACAAAGTAACCAAGTTGCGTATGAAAGCCTTCTGATTCCAGGGATTCCCCGCCTGATTCAGGATCTCTTGACATAAGATAATATTCATTATTCCAGGAAATCCCTTTATATACTAATCCGCAATCAACTACACCCGTAATGTTGTCATAATCTTCCTCTTTAACATCTTTTCGTTTTCCGTTAAAGGCAACGGATGCGCCAATGGTTGCTTTTAATGTATCGGAATAAGCCAAATCGGTTTCATCATAATAGTTATACTTTCCAAACGGATTATACCGGGCGTTCAGAACAAACATAAGTTCATTGTCAAAATTTTCCTTGCCCTGAAACCAGTCCGCCTGATCCTCTCCCGCCCCCTGAAACACCGCTGCGTGATATTCCATATATCCATCAAAGGGTTTTCCATACAAATCTACACCGTAATCACGGTCCTGGTCAAAGAACTCGCTGGCAATAGACCTTTCCTGAAGCAAAAGTGTTGCAGAGGATGCTAGCCGCTGCCTGTTAAACGGCACCTTAAAGTAACCAATTTTAGTGTTTAATTCTTCCAAGGGCGTCCAGTATACGTAAAAATCCCTCACCCCTACGTCGAATTTATCCCCGTCTATTTCCACATAATAATGCAGGTCTTTGCTGTAGATATTACCACCAAAATTAAGCCTTGCACGACGGACGTCGATATTTTGTGTATCCGACTCGCCAAAATCATCGTCCTTGTCTTTATATTCATATTGCATCTGCAATCGTCCGCCAATGTTAAGGGAATAATTGCCATCGGTCGTTCTGATACTTAAGGCTGATTTTTTATCGTCCGGCGTATACTCAACGATCATATCGGGCATGCCAACTCCCAAAATTTCTTTGGCCTCATCTGTGGAAAAATAGTCCTGCACTGCCTGCTTTGTCTCTTCTTTCACGACAACCTTGGTTTCCGTGCTGATTATCTCTATACGATTTTTTAAAACATCCATCTGTTCCTGTTGCCGTGCAAATGCCTCTTCCATCAGTTTTAATTGCTGCTTTAATTCTTCTACCTCACTTCTGGCATCGGTACTGGATTCTCCCTGTGCAAACACTATCGGAGATACACCGCCCATGCATAACACACAAAAAACAAAGAAATTTGGTAGCATAAAATTACGCCATTTACGGCCGATCATTTAAAATTTCTCCTTTTAAAAACAACACATATAAAATAAAAAAATACAAACTCTTTTCGGTTTCTCTATAGCACAATCATGCCTGCAACACGTCTTCTGTTATGTCTTTTTGTATTGTTACGATAGGCAACAGACTATAATGAAAACGCAAGGATTATAAATTACAAATATTAAGGCCATATAAAGAAATTATTAAGATTTTGTTAAGATTTTCCATGTATCAGAATTGCCAGAAAAGCGGGATTAACGCGACGGCCGTAATCCAGAGCATCAGGTTAAAGGAAAAATATTTAATGGTGAAATACGAAACGCGAAACAAATTCTAATTTTCAATTTTCAAATGTTCAAAACCAGGTTTTTTATTGGGATTTTGTATTTTTGAATTTGTATCGTATTTCGTACTTCGAATTTCGTATTTTTTCATCTTGCTTGTTTGGTTCTGGCTGCTATGCCACCTTGGGTGTAACAAGGTCAGGCAATGCTTGACATGACAATGAGAAAAGAATATATTCGAATACATGCATTAGTGTATATTGGCAGTGAAAATCTGTTTCTTATCAGTTGTAAAGAAAGGAATAAAAGGTGTGGGACTATTCTGAAAAGGTAAAAGACCATTTTTTGCATCCGAGAAATGTTGGCGATATCGAAAATCCGGATGCTGTGGGAGAAGTAGGCAGTTTAGCCTGCGGTGATGCGCTTAAACTGATGCTGAAAATAGATGCCGGGGGCGTTATATCGGATGTAAAATTTAAGACCTTCGGCTGCGGGAGCGCCATTGCCTCGGCAAGCGCCCTGACAGAGATGATAAAAGGGAAAACAATCGCTGAAGCAGAGAAGGTCGCTGATAGTGATATTGCAGAGTATCTTGACGGTTTGCCTGAACAAAAAATGCATTGTTCTGTTATGGGACGTGAGGCGCTGGAAGCTGCTATTGCGAATTATCGCGGGATAAAGCTGGAGAAAGCTGTTGATGAGGGAACAATTGTGTGTAAATGCTTTGGGGTAACCGACAATAAGATCGCTCATGAAGTCAGGGAGCATAAGCTGACGACTATTGACCAGGTAACAAACTATTGCAAAGCGGGAGGAGGCTGCCAGTCGTGTCATCCTCAAATCCAGGCTATTATCGATGAAATCTGGCACAAGGAAAAAGAGAAAGAAATTATTAAAAAGGTACAGAAACCCGTTAAAAAATTAACGAATATTCAAAAAATGAAGCTTGTGCAGGAGACGATAGAAAGGGAGATTCGCCCTGCCCTGCTGGCGGATGGAGGTGATATTGAATTGATTGATATCGACGGCGACCGGGTAATGGTTTCTTTCCGGGGAAGTTGTTCCGCATGCCCGAGTTCGGGAGTAACCTTAAAATCGACGGTAGAGGCTAAATTAAGAGAATTCGTCACCGATACGCTCATTGTGGAGGAGGTAATATCATGAAGGTTGTTTATGCGGATAACAATGCGACTACAAAGGTTGCTCCTGAGGTTTTGGAAGAAATGCTGCCTTTTTTTTCTGAATATTACGGCAATCCTTCCAGCATGCATATTTTTGGCGGTCAGGTTGCAAAGAAAATAGACAAGGCAAGGCAGCAGGTTGCGGACCTCATTGGCGCCGGGCCGGAAGAGATATTATTTACCAGTTGCGGCACGGAGAGTGATAATACTGCGATATTGGGCATCCTCCGGGCGAATCCGGGTAAAAAGCATATTGTGACGTCACGGGTCGAGCACCCTGCGGTTTATAACTTGTGTACATATCTCACCCAACATGGGTATCATGTCACAGAATTGGGGGTAGATAGAAATGGAATGCTCAATGTGGATGAATTGTCTGAAGCGGTGAGAGAAGATACGGCAATTGTGTCTATTATGCATGCAAACAATGAAACCGGCGTCATTTTCCCTATTGAGGAAGTTGCCGGCATTGTAAAACAAAAGGGGTCTTTTTTGCATACCGACGCGGTGCAGGCAGTAGGTAAAATACCGATAAATCTCGCTGATAGTGCAATTGATTTATTGACGCTTTCAGGGCATAAATTACATGCACCAAAAGGGGTTGGTGCCTTGTACATAAGGAAAGGCACATCCATCGCACCCTTTATTATCGGAGGGCATCAGGAGAAAAACCGCAGAGGAGGTACGGAGAATGTGCCTTCTATTATTGGACTTGGCAAGGCATGTGAACTGGCAAAAAAATTTATGCAGGAGGAACAGACAAGGGTAAAACAATTGTGCGACAGATTAGAGAGTGAAATTGTGGCAAAGGCCCCTGATGCGATAATAAACGGTTATAAATCTCCCAGGTTACCCAATACTACAAATATAAGTTTTGAATATGTTGAAGGCGAAGCTATTTTGTTGCTGCTTAATGAGAAGGGAATTTGTGCTTCTTCCGGTTCCGCCTGTACTTCTGGTTCACTGGAACCTTCGCATGTATTAAGGGCAATGGGCATTCCTTTTACCGCAGTACACGGTTCCATCCGGTTGAGCCTGAGCAGATATACGACAACAGACGATGTAGAATATATAATTGAACACCTTCCACCCGTTGTGAGGAGACTCAGGGAAATATCACCATACAACAGGGATTCTAAATTTCAGGGACACGTTTCTGCGGGTTATTGCTAGCGTAATCTATTAGACTACCGAGCGCGACTCGTTCCCAAACCTTGTGCTGAACATAGTGAAGTATCTGTTTGGGAACGTAATGGTGCTGGAAACTATGTGCGCACAACCGAACGGTTGCAAACATGAACCCGCCTGGCCCGGGAACGAGATCTAAAAAACCAAAGTGTTAACAAAAATGGCAATCGTAACGATTGCCATTTTTGTTTTGTTTTTGTACTGGGAGAAGTTTTCTTACTCTTTATCTGATTTTACAATAATATATTGAGCGTATTCGCCGCGTTTCACAAGCAACAAAATGCCCTTTTTCTTGTCACCCTTCTGCACGGCGCTGTTAAATTCTTCCACGGTAGTTATTTTTTTACGGTTAACTTCCCTGATAATGTCTCCTTCTCTTATGCCTACCATTGCGGCAGGGCCTCCGGGCTGTACCGCGGAGACGATAATGCCTGTTTCATTTTCCAACCCCAGATTTTTTGCAATTTCACTTGTAATATTTTGCACCGTCATACCAAGTTCTTTTTCCGGCAATGTCCCGGCCGGCGCTGAAGCAAACAAATCGGAAGGTTGTTCGCCTATTTTTACTGTTAGTGTTTTTTCATTCCCTTCTCTCAGGACGGTTATCTTCACTTTTTTGCCTGCTTCCGTTTGCGCAACCGTATTGCGCAGGTGATTAACATCCCGTATTGGCTTGTCGTTAAACTTGATTATAATATCACCACGTTCAAGACCTGCTTCTTTTGCCGGGGAATTTTCCTGCACATCGCTGATGATAACGCCTTCTGCGATGGCTACCTCAAATGATTTTGCCAGATCCGGGCTGATATCCTGTATCGCAACACCGAGCCAACCACGCGTGACCTTCCCTTTCTCAATGAGGTCTTTCATGACGATTTTTACCATATTAACGGGTATGGCAAACCCAATACCCTGATAACCGCCGCTTCTGGTAAAAATTGCGGTGTTTATGCCAATCACTTCCCCGCTTAAATTGACCAGCGGCCCTCCGCTATTACCGGGGTTTATCGCTGCATCTGTCTGGATCATATCTTCGTACTGCGCAACACCAACATTAGCCCTTCCCATGGCGCTAATAACGCCCACGGAAACGGTCTGTGATAAACCAAAGGGATTTCCTATTGCAATAGCCCACTGCCCTACTTTAATGGAATCCGAATTCCCTAGCTTTGCAAAAGGCAAATCCTTTCCTTCGATCTTTACAATTGCTATATCCGTTTGCGGATCGGTGCCAACGATTGTGCCTTTAAATTCACGCCTATCTCCGAGGGCAACCGTTAGTTCGTCAGCATTTTCAACAACATGGTTATTGGTGACGATATACCCGTTTTCGCTGTCAACAATTACACCGGAACCTAGTCCCTGAACCTTGAAATCTTCTTCAGGATACCGGGGTTTTAAGTACTTGTCAAAAAAGTCATCTCCAAAAAAATCCCAAAAATCGCGAAATTGCTCCTGTTCCTGTCTCGGTTGAGGTTGGGGATGGTTACGGTCTCTCGGCATTTCACGCTGACGTTCTCTTTTGTGTTTAAAGCTTTTTACTGAAGTTATTGACACAACTGCAGGCTTTACCTGTTCCACCACTTGTGCGAAAATCTTCTCAAAGCTTTGTGCGGCTTCAACTACCGAAGTGTCGCTATTTGTCTTATTTGAAGCGAAGATGATTGATTTTTGGGGCAAACATAAATTTATGCCTGCAAATATCCCCAGAATGCATAGTATGCGTATACAGTTGCTTCGTGCTTTGTTCAACATTTATATGCTCCCTTTTTTTAAATGACTAACGTATAAAATACTGAGCTTCAATTCTATTTTAGGCAGTGTTTTTTGTCAATATAATTCAAAATACCTTGCAGGGCAAAAAGATGCGGACAGCCTTCCTAATTTCTTGCATTATTCTGTTTTCGCTGATATTATCTAAACAGTCATAATTTTCCATTCCGATAACATGCGCCGATATTATTCTCAATTATTTACAAACATCATCTCGCTACTATTGTTACCATCAATTTTTAAAGCAGCGCGTATGGCTTTTTTATGTAAGCACAGGTCGCCTCGTTCTTTCCGGGGAAATCTGAATAATCAATCCTTTCGGGTGTTTTATTTTAAAACTACCGGATACGCTGAATTCAACAATAAACAATGTGCATTTGTTCCTTAATAAAAAATTAAGAAAGGGTGTGGGTATGAAAAAGATTCATGCGGTTATTATTACAGGGATTGTAATCCTTATGTGTATTCAGGTGAAGGCATTTTCATCTGAAGTCTATTTTACTCCTGATGAAATTAAAGAGAAAATCCTTAGCGAGATAGACGCTTGCCGCGAATCTATTGATATTGCCACGAGAAACATCACTTCAGTCGATATAGTAAATGCACTTGCGAAGGCAAAGGAGAGAGGGGTAGAGATAAGGATTGTTATTGACAGAAAACGTTTTCTCTCGAAGGGGATACTATCACAATATTGCGGGGAAAACGGGTTTGCCGTGAAGATATTGATCCAGAAAGGTATTATGAACAATAACTATGCCATCTTTGATTCCAAACTGCTTGCAACAGGGTCTTATCTTTGGCATGAAAAAACAAGCAGGTTTAATTGCGAAAATGTCATTTTTATGGACAAAACTCCTGTATTGGTAAAATATCAAAGAGAATTTGACAGGTTATTTCATAAGGGTAAAGCCTCTCCTCTTAAAAAACAGACGTATATTGCGGAAGAAGCAGAGAAAAAGAGACCTGTAAAAGCGGTATCTGAAAACAGTGAAAAAAAGGCAGTTGAAGGAAAGGTGATAGCTTCAGGGTATGGCATAACAATTACAGAAAATGCGGATGGCTTTATTGATATGAATTTTGAGGAGTTTGATAAAATATTTGGGGTGATAAGCGATTTGTCGGATAATCAAAAGGAAAATTTGTGGCGGAAATGTGAGGGCAGAAAGGTTAAGTGGCGCGGAAGGGTCAAATATATTGGATGGACGATTATTAACGGATGGCTAATGAATACTACTCACGGACATACGAGTGTGGAAACAGACCTGAACCCTGAGCATAAGAAAAACTTTGCCGATGTTAAATATGGCAGTCTGGTAACGTACACAGGAGAACTTGCTTCGCTGGTAACAAAGGTATATCCTTATAAACTGAAAAACGGCAATGTAATCCGAATTGAAGACGATACTTCCAAACCATTAACAAAAGAGGAACTAACCGCTGACCCTTATACGACAGTTTTGTGTCAGGGACCCGGAAAAGAATATATAATAGAAACGCTTGCAGATTTGGAAAGTATGTTTGGCGAAGAGAGCGGTTTTTCCGCAGATCAAAAAAGGGACAAATGGGACAAATTTGAGGGCAAATACCTGAGCTGGATGGGGAAGATCATATACAAGCATCTGGCGGCAGAAAACGATTTGCGCATAGGGTTTGAACAACAGGAGGGCGGCCTGTGCAAATTAGAACTCAAGGTGAAAAAATCAAGAATAGATAATGTATCGGGATTTAATGAGGGTGATACAGTAATCTATCAGGGGATGCTAACCAAAAGGTGGGGATTAGATATCCCTTATATCATAGAAGATGGAGATATATTGACCTTCAAGTAACATGGTATGCGGGCAGGAGCACCATAAGCACTAAGTTGTTTTTGATATTTTTCAGATGGAGTCCAATACGAAAGTCGGCAGTCGGCAATCGAATATTGAACAATTAAACTGGATTTATTTAACAGGGTGAAATATTCGTTATTCATTCGCGTCTATTAGCGTGTATTCGCGGTTAATAAAGTAACCGCGAATACACGCTAATAAACGCGAATATGGAAATTTCATTACACGGTTAAATTAATCCGTGGTTTAGTTGCTTTCTGTTTTTTGCAATGAGGAGATGGTAGTTATGGCAAAAAATGTATTCATAATAAAAAGTCTTCTTTTTTTCATGCTTGCCGTGCTAAACACAGTAGCGTTTGGGGAAGAAAATTATGAAGAGTGTATCAATAAGGGGAATATCCTTATACATAAACAGAACTATCAGGATGCGCTTCACGAGTACGAACGCGCCATTTCCCTGAAACCCGATGCGCCGGAGGCATGGTATAACAAAGCAGCCGTACTTGATTATATGGGTGATTTTGAAAGAGCCATAGAAGCCGCTGATATGGCAGTTCAATCGAAACCTGATTACTGGGAAGCGTGGTATATGAAAGGAAGGGCTTCAGACCACACAGGAAAATATTATGAGGCAATTAAGGCATTCGACAAGGCATTAGAAATAAAACCGGATGCTTTGATGGTTTTATATAACAAGGGAAACGTACATGACCACATAGGCGATATCGAAGCATCGGTAAAGACGTATGACTCTATCCTGAAATTAAAACCTGATGAATATGAAGCATGGAATAATAAAGGATTGGCATTGGCGAGAATTCCGGAAAAAAGGGGCATAGCGCTGGAAGCTTATGATCAGGCAATAAGAATAAATCCGGTATATTATGAAGCCTGGATTAATAAGGGAAACTGTTTCGTTAGGTTGCGCAGGTATGGCGAAGCGATTGATGCATACGATACCGCAATAAAAATAAGGCCTAAGGAACATGCGGCATGGGCGAATAAAGGCTTTACACTCGCTGACATGGGAAAACATGAAGAGGCCGTAGACGCTTTTAATAAAGCAATTGAGCTGAGCCCGGGTTCGTATGCAGCATGGAATGGCAAAGGACTCGCATTGGACTCACTGTCCAGATACGAGGATGCCCTGAAAGCATATGAGAAGACCATTGAGATACAACCGGATTCTTATGGGGCATGGACAAATATGGGGTTGACCTTGTCCCGTTTAAAAAGACATGATGAAGCCGTTGCTGCATATGAAAAGGCATTGATAATACAGCCTGATTCGTATGAAACAATGACGAATAAAGGCTGCGAATTGTTTCACCTCGGAAACTATGTTGAAGCAATAAAGGCATTTGACCGGGCAATAGAATTGCAGCCGGATTACGCGGAGGCTTGGAAAAACAAGGGAAATGCCCTGGCCAGGATGGGGTGGCTTGAAGAGGCGACAGAATCATTTGCAAAGGTAGGACAAATTATTACTGATGAAGAAGCTGTGAACGTTCCCCGTTTATCAAAAATCAAACTGGAAGCGTTACAAAACAACGGCATTGCACTTATCCGTCTCAACAAGTATGCTGACGCCGTAAACGTTTACAATAATGCGTTACGGATTAAAAATGATGATTTTGATGTATGGATGAATAAAGGGATTTCCCATTCATTTTTAAATGAATACGAAGAGGCGTTAACCGCCTTTGATAAAGCGGCGTTATTAGAAAGCAATGCATATGAAGCATTTAATTACAAAGGGTACGTATTGGAAGAAATGGGAAAATATCAGGAGGCGCTTGATGCTTATGACAATGCGCTCCGGTTAAAACCAGACTTTCCTGAAGCAATGAACAATAAGGGACTTTTGCTGGATAACATTGGCAATCACGAAGATGCTGTAAAAATGTATAACAACGCACTACGTATCAACCCCGATTTTGACGCAGTATTATTTAATAAGGCCTGCGCACTTTCATTGCTATCAAGAAAAGAAGAAGCCCTTGATTCATTAGAGAAAGCGGTGCAATTAAATCCCCTGCATAAGAATGCCGCCCGCAACAGCCCTGATTTTATAAAATATAAGGGAGATGCCGGCTTCGGGAAGATTGTAAGTGAATAGTATGGTCAAATAATATAATAATGGTTTTTTGTAACCCTTCGGCTAAGCTCACTACGAAGCCTGAACCACACGTTTTATACTTTCAAACCAGCCTTCGATTAGCACTACAAATTCAAAATTCGCAACACTTTAGCTTCCGGATGGTTGAAAGGTTAATTTGAGTATTTTTTTTGTATTGCCAGTAACCTTAACGCTGTTATCCAGACATATTCCGACGATCCATACCGGTTTATTATTCATAGCAATTATAGGTATGAGGCTGCGTTTTCCCTGGGGTATTTTTTTATCGATAAATAGTTTTTTCACTTTCTTACTGCCCCGAGTTCCCAATGGAGAAATGGTATCTCCGCTATTTCTCTTTCTTAAGAGAAGTGGTTCTTTAACGCTTTCGAAATCCAGTATCTCTTCATATCTTGTTTTCGTTAATATAAATTTTTCGAGCGACACATCCTTACTCTCCGGAAGCTCTGCGGTTAAACTGCCAAGACCCACAATTTGGGTTGTCCCGGGTATTTTCAAGGGAATCTCCGGTAATTCTGTAAATGTTTCCCGGGAAAACCCCTTTTCTAAAAAAAGCCTTCCCCGCTCATACCGTAAGGTAATTTTACCCGGTAATTGGAATTTCCTGGCATTCCCTTTTTGCGCCAGACCTTCGAGTATCATGGAATAATGTCCATAATGTATGGCTTTCAGAGGGATATGCATTACGTGCAACAATTTCTGCAGCAGCAGGAATTGCAGAATTTTTGGTTGTTTCAGGAGAAACCCGGCGTTAAGAACATATGCATTGTCTGGTTCTTTCACAATGGCGTTTTCAAATACTGATTCGCATGCTGCAAGGAGGTATTCATTGTTTATCGTAAGTATCTGCGATAATCGGGACAGGGCGTTTTTTATATTAGGATTGTATTTATGTTCCAATAAAGGAATGAGTTCATGACGTATCCTGTTCCTCGTGTATTCCTTTTCATAATTAGATGCGTCGACCCGGTATTTCGTCTTATCTTTATTGAGATATTCGAGAATCTCTTTTTTCCATGCAAATAACAGAGGCCGAATGATCAACTGCGGCGTACCCGGAGATAACAGACGTTTAATGGGTATTCCTCCAAGACCGGGAGCGCCGGTTCCCCTGATTATTCTGTGGAGAATGGTTTCTGCATTGTCATCGGCATTGTGTCCGGTTGCTACATGAGAAACATTGTAGTTTTGCGATGCCTCGGAATAAAATGTATATCTCTCTTTGCGTGCCATTTCTTCCAGCGAAAGTTTGGTTTCTGAAGCGATCTTTCCGATATTTACCCTTTTTGAAATAAATGGCAGTGAGAGTTTGTTTGCTAAATCCTGGACGAATTGTTCATCTTCTTCTGAAAAATCACCACGAAGCTGATGATTAAGGTGCGCCACATATAATCGCAAACGCAGGTTTTTTGCAGCATTAAGAAAATGAAGGGTTTTCAGTAGAGCGACAGAATCAGGCCCGCCGGAAACACCGACAATGACTGAATCATCTGGTTGAATAAGCTGGTATTTACAGATAATTTTGAATATGTTTTCGACAAATGGATACAGTTTCATAATTAATGGGAAGAAGACACTATTCTACTGTTTTTGGTTAAAATAGGATATAAGCATCATTTGATGAGAACTATATCCCTTCCCCCCTAATAAATCAAGCAGAGAAATGGATTGACTTTGCAGGTGAGGTGCGTAAAATATTCATACATAGTGAAATTGTTGATTTTAGTAATTTTCTAATTAAACAAATGTATTACATCCATCTCCGTGTATTGACGTTTTTTTGCTTCTTCATTACAGGTTTAGAAAAAGATATGCGTATGAACAGGACATTAAAATATTTTTTTCCTGCTGTACTTTCCCTTTGCATTATAGTATACCATTGCATAAAAAATGATTGCTACGGGAACCATGAAAAGAAAACAGAGCAAATAACGGTATCCGGAACAGACATAGAGGTAGAGTTGGCGATTACCCCTGAAGAACACATGGCAGGGCTAATGTATCGTAATACCTTAGAAGATAATAAAGGCATGCTCTTTGTCTTTCCGGATGAAAAGAGGCTTTCATTCTGGATGAAGAATACCTATGTGCCTCTTTCTGTTGCATTTATAGATGAGAATGGACGGATTACCCAGATAGAAACAATGAAACCCAGGAGCCTCGATCTTCATGACTCACGCGAAAAGGTTCGCTACGCCCTGGAAATGAAATCTAATTGGTTTGAAATACATAATGTGCGGGAAGGAGATGTAGTGAAAATGCCACCGCGCATTATCGCAAATGGAGAATCTCGTAATGGTAAGAATTGGTAACACTTTAGTTCTTTGAAAAATTCCAATAATCCCGAAGGGATGAAATGATTATAGAAATTATACAAAAAACCCATAATTAACCCCGAAGGGGTGATATAATTTTATCTTTCATGAAACACCGAACATTCTATAATCATATTACCCCTTCGGGGTTATTCTTTTTTCCCGGAATTTTTCAAAAAGCTAAAGTGTTACAAGAATTGAAATTTTAAGCAACAATGTAGTTTTTGAAAAATCTCCATTTTAACTATTTTTACAGAAAATATATGCATATGACACAGCAAAGTATTATTAACGAAAAAGATGGCTCTGAAATGGTGTATGTGTCTGCCGGTAATTTTGTTATGGGAGAGGACAGGAAGGTTGTGTATGTCGATGCATTTTATATTGATAAGTTTCCCATAACGAATTCCCAATATAAGAAGTTTATTGATGAAGCTGGCGCGAAACACCCTTCTTTCTGGAATAATGAACGATTTAACAAACCACTGCAACCAGTGGTAGGGGTAAGCTGGAGTGATGCGGTTGCATATGCGAAATGGGCGGGAAAACGACTCCCTAAAGAAAAAGAGTGGGGCAAGGCTGCCCGGGGGATTGACGGAAGGGAATACCCGTGGGGAAACATGCAGCCTGACCATACGCTGGCCGTATTTAATCTCGACCCTAATACTGGCGCCCCGGCGGCGGTAGGAGCCAGAAAGGAAGGCGCAAGTCCTTATGGGTGCTATGATATGTCGGGGAATGTTTGGGAATGGTGCGAGGATTGGTATGAAGAAGGAAAATACCGTGTAGTGAGAGGAGGCTCATGGTTGAATCATCATTATATTCTCAGGAGCGCTTATCGTAGTTGCAGTTATCCCGAAGGACGGGATAACAACGTAGGTTTTCGTTGCGTAAAAGACGCTGAATAAAATACCAAGTATATATTGGGATGAGATATTTAACTTTTTTTGATACCAAGCGCACTTAATGACATCCGGATATCATAGTTGCCTTTAAATTCGTACTCTTCATCAAAGACCTTTTTAAAGTTATAAATATTTTTAAAATCATCTTTCGAATCCGTTTCTGTTTTCCCCATCAAACCGCTTTCAACAAGATTGAAGACGATATTCCCAAAATCAATATCCTCCTTTATACCCCATTGTTCAAATACAGTTAAGGCCATAAAACCAAATTGCTTCAAAGCATAACGTTTAATCCCCTCCAAAAGTTCTTTTCCCGTCACATGACGGCCTGAATCAGCGGCCTTATATTGAGTTTTGCCTAGCATGTTTGTGGTAAATTCCAGTGCCTCGAATACAAATTGATAAGCCATCGGGGAATAGCGCGGGTCTTTTTTTTCTATTTCCTTTATTTTGTTCCAGGGGTTTTTCATTTTCGTTTCTCTAAGAAAAAGCTTACCGTATTTCCGGGGAAAAGTATTAATTATTGGTAATTTTTCAGCATTGTAAAACTAAGCGATTGCTTAGTTAAGAGCGAAGTGACACTTCGCTCTGCATTTCAGCCACAGAGCCGCAAAGTTTTTTAGAAAACATCACCTCTGTAGCTACATAGTTACAATTATTGTAACAATTTAATGTATGTTTCCTGCTCCGGCAATTAGCAGGTCTTTTAGATTTTTTATTAAGAGGTCAATTTCTTCCTGCGTTCCTATCGTAATGCGCAGGCAATCATCAAGCCGTCTTATGTTAAAGTATCTTACCAAAATCTTCCGTTTTTTTAATTCATTATATAAATTCTGTGCAGAAACCCCCTTCATACATCTGGCTAAAACAAAATTGGCATGAGATGGATAAATGAAAAAACCCATTCCCTGCAATGCCTTTGTAAGGTACTCTCTTGTTTTTATGATTTTCTCGACATGCTCCATCATGGTCTTTTGATCTTCCATAGCTGCCACTGCGGCTACTATGCCTAACCGGTCAACATTATATGAATCTTTTACCTTCATCATCCCTTGTATAAGAGATTCTTGCGCTACGCAAAAACCAAACCGAATGCCTGCAAGTGAATACGATTTTGAGAGTGTACGCAAAAGGAGTACATTATCATGCCTTTCTACCAATGGCAAGCAGTTCTCGTCGGAGAAATCCGCATATGCTTCATCAATAACAAGCACTCCATCAATTTCAGACGCCAGTCTTGATATTTCCCGGGGAGAAATCATTGTGCCCGAAGGCGAATTGGGATTTGCGATAAAAGAAACTTTTGCCCCTTTTACGATGAAATCTTCAGGGAGGATATAATCTTCCGTAAAATCAATCATACATGCAGCGCCGTTTTGTAATTCAGAAAGGGTTTTATAGAGCATATAGGAAGGGTAGGGAAAAACTATTTTATCACCAGGCCCTGCAAAACTGCGAACTATTATAGAAAGAAGATCGTCCGACCCATTCCCGGCCATGACACGTTCCGGTTTTGTTTTAAGTACTTCCGCAATTTTTAATCGTGCCGCCATTGCGACCGGGTCAGGATACAAACGAAGCGTTTCGTTTAATGAATTACGTATTGCTTCCAAAACATGCTGTGACGGCGGATAGGGATTTTCATTTGTATTTAGCTTTGTGTAAACACCATCCCTTGGTTGTTCACCCGGTATATAACCGGTCATTTTTTCAATATGTTCTTTAAAATAACTCAAGAGAATGCTCCAATGAATAAAACAGTAGTGATAGTGAGCCAGGAACTACGTTACTTTCAACGCACGGACGGCTTTTTCCTGCCTGAATCCAATCTGATTTTAACCGATTTTGCATGCGCATCAAGTCCCTCAGATGCTGAAATTTCAGACACATCCTGCTGTACGCTCCTCAGCGCTGATTGTGAATAGGTGATAACACTTGTCCTCTTAATGAAATCATTTACCGATAAACCGGATGAAAAACGCGCAGTGCCTCCGGTAGGGAGCACATGGGATGGTCCGGCGATATAATCTCCCAGAGCCACAGGGGTGTAATCTCCCACAAATACCGCGCCGGCGTGTTTAATGCCTGATAACACGGCTTTTGGATTCTGCGTCATAATCTGCAAATGCTCTGGAGCAATGGCATTGGAGAGCGCTATGCATTCGTTCATATTTTTTGTGATAAAAATTACTCCATATTTGCTGAGGCATTCATTTGTGCCGGCGGAACGGCTGAGTGTTTTTATCTGCAGGGTTATTTCTGCTAAAACTTGCTTTGCCAACAATTTTGAAGAAGTGACTAAAAGAGAAATACCCGGAGTATGTTCCGCCTGAGAAAGCAAATCAGAAGCGATATATGATGGGTTTGCATGGTTATCGGCAATAATTAACACCTCGCTCGGGCCGGCAAGCATGTCTATTCCCGCATATCCGAAAATTTCTTTTTTGGCAAGCGTCACAAACACATTTCCAGGGCCTACGATTTTGTCCACACTTGGAATGGTTTTCGTTCCAAAAGCGAGCGCAGCAATTGCCTGAACACCGCCGATTTTGTATATCTCACTAACGCCTGCCTCTTTTGCCGCCACCAATCTCTCCGGAGGAATGTTTCCGTCTTCCTTTGGGGGAGAGACCATGACTATTTTCTCCACTCCGGCAACCTGGGCGGGAATAGCGTTCATCAATACGGTAGAGGGGTACGAAGCCGCCCCCCCGGGGACATATATCCCTGCGCTGTCTATTGGGGTATAGATTGTGTCAAGAATCACCCCTTTAGACCTTAGCGGTTTTACGTTTTGAATGCGAATATGGTTCTGATATGTTTGAATATTTTTTATTGCAAGGCGTATTGCCTTTATAAATTTACCGGTTACATATTTATAAGCGTCTTCAATTTCCTCTTCTTTTACCCTGAATTGTTCCGGCGAAAGAGGTGCCTTGTCAAAACGTTTGCCATATGCGGCAATGGCCTTGTCGCCATTTTTTTTTACATCCTGAATGATTTTGAGTACGGTTGTTCTGATGTCTGAAGAACTGTTTAAAGGGTCTAAGCCTTGTTTGATTTTTTCAATCTCCAGGCTTGCATCGCATTCCCATGTTTTAAGTATCCGCATCATTCATCATCCAAAAAATTAACGAGGCCGTTGGCCTCGTGTTATAAAGACGTAGAAAGAAATTATTGAAAAAAATTATATTTACTATGGTAAATGTTGTCAAGGAAAATGAAAAGACGTTCATCAACAACAAGGACTGGTAGTTCATGGATATTGTCTGATGCCGGATTATTGTCATCTTGAAGTGAGAAGTCCGGCCATTACTACACGAAACAAATAAGCTTGCAAATCAGAAATAGGGTTTCTATAATGCAAACATGCCACTGGTAAAATGATCAATCCCGGCAAAATTGTACAAACATCTCAACAAGTTAAATCGGGCATTTTCAGCTATTTTCCTCTCCCACGTTTAAATAATTCCGCTTGTATAAAGGCTAATAGCATATAAACAAGTACCATGGATAATGTATACCACTTAGACCTGAATAGCAAAAACATACAAGGGGCGAAGATCGCTTTATTGCCAGGCGACCCCTTTCGATCCCAAATTATTGCAGAGAGCATTTCGAAGACATACGGAACCGGCAACGAGAGACTCGCCTGGAAACGCGAGTATTGCTCATATCTTACTGAGGTGAGTGGACAAAAAATCCTCATTACCTCAACGGGAATCGGGGGTCCCTCCGCATCAATCGCCGTAGACGAGTTGGCACAATTGGGGATACAAACTTTTATCAGAGTGGGGACATCAGGTGCAATACAGGAATATATCGATATTGGAGACGTTATTATCACTACCGGAGCGGTTAGGCTTGATGGCGCATCGACGCATTATGCCCCCATTGAATACCCCGCAGTTGCCAACCATGAAATTATTTATTCCCTGATAGAAGGCGCAAAATATTCCCGGATAAAATATCATGTCGGTATCACCGCATCATCGGATACTTTTTATCAGGGCGAAGAAAGAAGCGATTCGTTTAGAAAATATACCTTAAGAAAATTTCAGGGAATAACAAAGGAATTGCAGTCCCTTAATGTACTCAATTACGAAATGGAGGCGTCCACGGTATTAACCCTGACCGCATCCATGGGGTTGAAAGGGGGATGTATTACCGGGGTGGTAAATAAAAGAGGCATGGAGAAGATAACGGAACAATGTCTTAAAACAGGGGAAACTCATTTAATTAAGGCGGCAATCGCATCCCTGAAATATCTGACAGATCTCTCCGGTTAATTGCAGACAGAGACGCATTGTCCTGCGTTGGTACTATTTTCCGAAACATCTTATTATAAACATTTAGAAAAAAGAGAAGATTGCTATTTATGCAAAACAAAAAAGATTTCAGATCAGGATATGTTGCGGTAATAGGGGAGCCAAATGTAGGCAAATCCACCCTCATTAACAATTATATGGGGTGTAAATTATCCATCGTTACTCATAAACCCCAAACGACAAGAAAAAAAATTATGGGTATATTAACGAAGGAAGATTACCAGATTATCTTTTTTGATACGCCGGGCATTATAGAACCAACATACGAACTACAAAAATACATGGTGAAAACCGCTTACAGTGTTATTAAAGAAGCGGATATACTCCTTATGATGGTGGAACCTTTTAAACAACCTGCAAAAATACACAGAGATGTAGTGAAGAAACTCGCCACCTTTAACAAGCCGATACTGCTGGTAATCAATAAAGTGGATATGGTAGAAAAGGATAAACTCCTTCCCATTATCGCTTCATATAATACGTTAATGAAGTTTTCCGAAATTATTCCCATTTCCGCAAAGGAAGGAACTAATCTTGAACGCCTGCTTTCTCTTATTGTGCAGTATTTGCCAGAAGGCGAGCCGCTGTATCCGGAGGATTCTATTACCGATTACAATGAGAGATTCCTTGCCGCCGAAATTATCAGGGAAAAGGTCTTTGAGTTTTATGGAGAAGAAATTCCTTATTCTTCAACGGTGGAAATTGAAGAATTCAAGGAGAGGGAAAAAGGCAGGGACTATATCAAGGCGATTATTTATGTTGAACGGAAATCGCAGAAGGGAATTATTATCGGCGAAGAGGGCAAGGCAATCAAGCACGTGGGCGTCATTGCACGAAAAGATATCGAGGATCAACTGGGAAGGGAAGTATTTCTTGAACTGCACGTTAAGGTCATGGAGAAATGGCGAAAAGATACACATAAGTTAAAAAGGTTGGGTTATCAATAACAATGTTGGATATTGAATCGTTTTCCACAGAAAATTTTTCGACGGCTTACCGTAATATAGTTGCCATGTGCAGCGCTGCCGCACGTCATGAAAACATCTCTTTCATACTGGAAGGCACAGAAAAATTAATAAAGGAAGAACTTGTCCGGTGTATCTGGTTCGGACAGCACATTGAAAAGAAAAATTTGCGCACGGACGATGGCCTCCGCCTGGAAATCCTTTCTCCGGGATGGTGGAACAATGAAGAAGGGCCTGATTTCAAGCACGCGGAGTTTTTTCTGGAGGGAAAGGGGTTAATAAGAGGCAGTGTCGAAATCCATGTATTTGCCTCCGACTGGATACATCACAAACATGAAAACCAAAAAACCTACGATGCCGTATGCCTGCACGTGGTTATGTGGAATGATCTGAAGGGGAGATGCGTCAAAAACTTCTCCGGAAAAGTAATCCCACAAATAACATTATCACTCTATCTGGAGGCAGAACTTGATGAGATAATCGAAACCATTGATGTTGGCTCTTACATCGGCAACAAACAGGTTATCCCGGGATATTGCAATCTGGAGATGCGAAAACAAAAAATAACACAACAATGGATCGGGGGTTTTCTTGATTACGCAGGAGATGAACGCATCCTTCAAAAGGCAAAAAAATATGAAAAATGGATTGAAAACAAACCTTTCGAACGGGTTCTTTATGAAGCAATAATGGAATCGCTGGGATACAAAAACAATAAAAAACCTTTTCTGATGCTGGCCTCACTCGTTACCGCAGAAACGATTCAATCTTTTGTGCCGGAATATACTCCTGCTCAGGAGAAAAAAATCATAGCCCAGTCCCTGTTGCTGGGTATGGCAGGATTATTACCCCTGAATGAGGAGGAGACAAAAAGATTTGATGATGAAACCATACAGTATTTTGACCGTATTTTCTCAACATGGCAGGGCATAAAACCAAAGATACATCAGACGCCCCTGACCAGGGAAAGCTGGTCGTATACAGGGATCAGGCCTGCAAATTTTCCCGACAGGAGAATTGTTGCCATTGCCAACATCCTATCAGAACACCTTGACAATGGCCTCTTCCGGTATATATTGCGTATCTTCCAAAAAAGAGATGATACGAAAAAAAACACGCGGGGATTTAAATCATTCGTCAATGAATTCCTCTCTCCCTTTCTGGAAACCCATGACGCATATTGGTCGTATCGTTACACCCCCGGTGGCAAGAAGCTGAACAAACCGCAAAAACTCCTTGGAAAAGAAAGGACATCAAACATTTTTGTTAATGTGATCATCCCGGTCATGCTCGTATACGCAAGAAAGCATAACGACAAGGCATTAGAAGAAAGATTGCACTACATTTACAGAAACTACACACCTCATCCTTCCACCAGCGTTACAAAATTTATGGGTACTCGTATATTTGGAACATCAATGGTTTCAAATAAAGTGATACATTCCGCAAGAAGACAGCAAGGGCTTTATCAGCTATTTAAGGACTTTTGTGAAAACGATACGATCAGTTGTAACAAATGCGCCTTATATGCAGCCATGAACAAAGAATAACGTATTAAAAAACAGAGTACCAAAATGAAAAATCTAAAGTTCTACATTACAGGGATACTTGGCTGTTTTTTAGTCAGGATATTGCTGTTTACCCTGCGAATAGAACACGAACCAGGGGGAAGTCTGGAAAAGGTAAAAAAGTCATTAAATATTTATGCTATATGGCACTGTACGCTGCTTTGCCTTGCCTATATTGGCCGCAATGCAAATATACAAGTACTTGTCAGCCAGCATTCTGATGGTGAATACATTGCAGGGGTAATTAAACGGCTTGGTTTCGGCGTTATCAGAGGCTCTACCACCCGTGGAGGCGCCAGGGCAGTAAAGGCGTTAGTGGATAAAACAAAGGCAGGGTATTCAATTGCAATTACACCTGACGGGCCCAGAGGGCCGCGATGCGTGGTGCAATCAGGGTGTATATACCTTGGCAAAAAAACAGGCGTACCCATTCTCCCTGTTACAGTCGGAATGTCAAATTACTGGAAACTTCCAAGTTGGGACGAATTTCGCATACCAAAGCCGTTTTCCCGTGTGTTAATACTCTATGGCAAACCCTTGTTTATCCCCCCACAACTTAACGATGAAGAAATGGAAGCATACCGTCTATTGCTGGAAAGAACCATGTGCGAAATGATGAAAAAAGCAGATTTACTGGCACAACAAAAATAACCCGTGTTTAGCACCTTCTCAATAGTTTCTTTGTATTTTTTGTAACTATTCAGCGTAAACATTACACGACTCCCGGCGGGTTCCGGTTTGCAAGCCTGAACTCTCGAAGGTAATGGGTAATTGGGGCCACTTCCCATATTTTCAAATCAAATCAAGTTGGAAAATATGGGAAGTGGCCCTACATTTACTTTTTATTTAGCTCATCGTAAAGGGCTATTTGTTCTTCCACGCTAAGCTGTCTTGGTTTTTTCTTGTTGCACAAGCACATGGAACAGCGTTCATCGCTGCAAAACTGACAACTAAAGCAGTCGTCGCACGGATATTTTTTGTCTTTACAATTTCCCATTATCGTATAACCATGCCTGCCAAGAAAATCTTACGGGCACAAATATTTAATTTTTTTAACACTTTAGTCTTTTGAAAAATCTGACCACGCATTAACTCCCATGCTTCAGCATGGAAAATAGCTCGATCTCGTTCCCCAAGCCGGAGCTTGGGAATGAGCATTTTTAATTTAAAATTCAAAATTTCTAATCTAACATTTCAAAGAAATACCTTTTAAACTTGTTGAGGACATTCCTATTTTTTAACAGTTTATTTTAAAAAAAATGCTCCTTCCCAAGCTCCGGCTTGGGAACGTAATTGCTGGAAGCTCTAGCTTCCATTTAGCCGGAAACGTTATTATTCTATTCAAAGATGTTTCTAAATATCTTGGGTAACATACTGAAAACCTCCAAGCTGACATCATGGTTCATTCCCTTTTCCATTCGAAGCTGGAGCTTCCAAACAATCCCGTTCCCGCCGGAGCTTGGGAACGAGCGGTTTTTTCATAGGACTAAAGTATTACAATTCTTTGTAAAAACAAAATGTGTGAAATATACAAAAATCGGGAATGCACCCCACTGCTGAAATATTCTTCAGTTCACCGGGGGGCAGCGCATAAAAACCTTTCCGCATCCCTTCTTTATCACACCGCAATGATACGTCAAAAATATCATTTATTCCGCCATCTCGGATAATCTCAAATCTCTCCCCTTTTTTATCTTCTCCCTGATACGGCACTATTTTCCCCATGACATAATTCTGCAGACTCTCTTTAAAATCTTTATGTGACGTCGCCATTAAACGATCCGTTGTCGCTCTGCCAAATTTTCTAAAATACATTACTTTGTCTTCAACACTAAGCGCATGGTCCATTGACGCCGGCAAATCCATCGCAAGATACCTGTTCACCCTTCCTGACAACGGGAGCAAAAAATCTCCATTTCCGCTGCCGCCTTTTGCACCGTTACACCCCTGAAAAACAATCGATGTCCCCTGTTTCCACTTCCCCGTTGTTTGATCAAAGGAATAGCCCATTGCGCCAGCATCCTGTTCAGGCATTTCATGGCGAAGGCCTTCCCTTCCACCGCCGGATTCACCATAAAAGGCAACCGGTTCCAAATAGGGAAAGAAATGACTCTTTCCCCTGTAATTCATAGTAAATGCATCCTGCAGAAACATTGACTCTTGTGTTTCGTTTATCTCAGACCTCTTTGCCTCCCACTCCCAACAACCGCTGTAATCCCCCGGCATACGCTGGCTAACCATCGCAAACACCATGTCGGATTGTTTTTTGCGCAGCGCACAATGATTAATGAATTCTCTTTCCCGGCGGGCAATGGCGTCTGACGGCCTTGTTTTTAAATAGAGACCATACCATTTCTGCGATTCCTCAAATTCATGCATCTGCCTGTTCAGTTTCCCCATCCATATCATAGCGCGGGTATCTCTGGAATTTGATTCCCACATTGCCAAAAATTGTTTCTTTGCCATTTCATACTCTTCGTGCAAAGCCAGGAACCTTGCATACTGATACTGAATGCCGGTATTTTCAGGATATAATTCCACGGCATCGTTCAGCCAGTTTTTTGCAAACTGATAGTGTTTCCCCTCCCGCCCTTTGTCAAAATCTCCCGCCTTATCCATGATTAACTGAAAGAGGGAGAGAGAGATCTGATTATTTAAGAGATATTCCGTTACTATATTATTTGCAAGAAAGTAGTCGCCGTAATGAATATTTGCCATTGCTATCGCTGTTATGACACGCGTGTTTTTTGTCAAATCCTCCGGCAATTCCATGATTATCCTGTAAAACGCCTCTCTTTCAATGCCACATTTCACCACATTTTCCAAATAACGGGGCATTTCCTGGCGAGGCAGATTCGATAATTGTATTTCATCACATACTTCCTTCGCCTTCTTTTTATTGTTCATTGCCATGAAACATTCCATCATGCCCAGTTTATATGATGCATCTTCACGCATACAATAGAGTTGTTCATAAACCTCCAGCGCCTCCTGAAAATTCCCTGCTCTATATTCAGCCATTGCCAACTGCTCCGTTATGTCTGCATTATTATGCCCGGACAGTTCATCCGCAATTTTCCAGGCATGAAGCATGCGGAGGGCAGTCACCTTTGATGCATCAAAGAATAATTCATCCTCAAAAAATTGCTGCGGCATCGTATCAAACCAAGAAGAAGATTCTGCCAGTGATGCTCCAAGCGCCTGAATGGATTGGTAATGTTCTTCCATTTGTCCGCTTGAAGCGAACAACGATATTGAAAAAACCGCCGAACCATAATCGGCATTCTCCAGCGCTGCTAGCAATTCAACACCTTTGTATGCATAGAGCAAAACGGAAAGCATTGCGGCTGTATATTTTTCTTTCTGCGTTTCTAAAAGCACCCCAATCTCTCTTTCCGCTTCCCTATGCAAGCCCACTTTGATTTGCGAAAGTATCCGCAATGCCGACACCCTTGATTTAGGAAAAGATTCATCCGCGCCCCATTTTTGCAATAATGAAGCGGATTTTTCGATAAGTGCCTCGTAATCTTCCAGGCCATAATAACATTCCAGTTCAATAAGCTGCGCCTTGTAATCATTGCCGGTATTTTGTTCAAAAGCTTGTAACATTGACAATGCTGTTTCATAATTTTTTACAATAGAGAAAAGCCCTGCCTTTGCAATATTCAGTGCGCTACTGGTCTCCGGCGTGTTTTCAAATTGACGCAAAATTTCCATACCGTTCTCCGGCATATCCATGGAAGCGTATTGAAGAGACAACTCCCCGGCGATAAGGCTATTCGCACCGTCCATTTCCAATGCCTGCTTCAGAACCTGAACAGCCGCTTCCCGTTTCTTATTGGCAGTTAATGTGTTCACTATGGCGAAAAGAGTCTTCCTCCATCGTTCCGAAGCAACCTCCATACCTCTCCATAAACATAGCGCTTTCTCTGTCTCCTCCAAAGACAAATACATCTCCACCAGGAAATCCCGCCTGTCATCGGACATTTCTATTTTGTCTATTCCTTCTTTTATCGCCTTTGACAGCAGCGACCATTCCTGCGCTGATGAAAGTGCTTTAAAATACCCAAACCAGATATCGCCATTTTCCGGCCATCTACTGATCAAATCCTGATAGAGGACAATAGCGCTCCCATAATTCCCCAGCCAAAACTCAAGGTCCGCGCGAAGTTGCAACGTCTTCAATGTGTCGTTTTCCTTTGGCATATGGGCAAGTATCATCCTCGCTTCCCTAAATTGCCAGGTTTGCACGAGTATGTTCAATTTCAAACATAAGACTTCCCTGTTAGAAGGATCAAAAAATAACATCGTGTCGCACAATTCAAGTGCTTCGTCAAATTGTCCTGTTCTGAAAAAAGCGTCTGCAAGTTTTTCTAACGCATAATTCTTTTCCTTTAGCTCATTTAATAGGGGAACAGCCTTTGTGGAGTCATTTTGCATCACAAAACAACACGCCTTGCCCAGTTTTGCCTCTAACACCGTTTCAGAATAAGAAAGAACCCTGTGAAAAAGTTCCAATGCCTGCGCATAATCGCCAGACCGGTAATAGTCCCATGCCCGCACGATATCCTCATTTTCCCTGCCGTTTCCGCCTTCGTCAGAAACCCCCATTCCTTCTATTGAATAATGCGGGGCGTCCATTTCGTCAAACACGCCATAATCATCCTCCCCATAATGAGTTTTCCGTACAATCGATAACAGGTTCGACTGTCTTTCCTTCGTTACCGCGATATGAGGCGAATTTTCCGTCGCTTCCTGAGGCTTCGCACGATGATTGTTGATAATAGTCGCCTGGGGATATCCGTTTTTCCGCAACATATCAATATCTCGCTGCAAATCCGACCGTTTCCCTGCCACTCCTGCAAGAAGAAGAGAGTAGTTGCCGTCCTCCTTTATCCGTGTGCGAATACCGAAGGTATGAGAGATATGTTTCGCGCGCTTTTCCGCTTCTTCCCGATTGGTGATATGGGCAACCCGGATGGCATAGAAAGCGGCGGAATCATCCGCTCTTTCCGGTGTATTCTTTGATATTGGCGGCCTGGCGTTTGTTTGATCCGGCAATATTTCCATAATAACAGGAATCGCTCCGTATGGGTCATTCACCACAGATGCCTGTGGATATCCATTCGCCCTGATAATGCTTTCAGACTCCGACAGATCAGAACGTCTCTCCGCTTTCCCCGCAAGGATGACATAATAATTTTGAGCGGTTCTTTTTATACAAACGGGAAGAAATATGCGTTGCGACAACTGCTTCGCACGCTTCTTTGCTTCTTCCGGATCAGTGACATAAGCGACTTGAATGGTGTACAAACGGGACGCCGGCTTTTGCGCTGATGTATCGGGACTACTGAAAGAAGCGTATCCACCCGGCAAACCCAAAGAATATGCAATGGTTCTCTGTGCCGCAAAAAAGATACAACATAAAATGAAGAAACCGATATTTACTTTCATTCGTATAGACAATATATTTTAAATTCCAAATTACAATTTCTGTAACTTCTCAATAAGTTATTATAGTCACTTTTCCGCCAGGAGGTACAGACAATACGAATAATAATCTTTTTTATCATACGCCAGCCTTTCACTCGCTTCTTTGAACAATTTCTTGCTTAACGTTTTTTCACCCATCTTCTCCGCCGCCCTGGCAAATACAGCGTAAAAACCCGGTGGAGCATTTTGCAGCGAAATGCTGTCGTTTGCAACATCCACCCAAAGTGGAATAAAGCCCAGCTTATTATAAATATCCAGCATCTTCGCCAAACCTTCCGGAAACGGGGGATTTTCTTCCCACGAGAGATAGAGGAATACACGGATTGCCTCATAACCGAAATACGGTTTTCTTTCATTACAAACAGCTATGTCCCTGCCCTCCAGCATTACCCAGTCTGCAGGCATTTTCAGCGACCCAAAACAAGATTTTGCAACGAGCAGCATGCTGTCTTTGTAAACCTTTTGCCAGAATGCTTCGGCGTCAACCTTTGCAAACGCACGATACGCTGAAAAAATAACATAGGAGGGGTTTACGATAAAACGATCATTCTCCCTTATAAATCCGTGATAACCGGGCAAAAGAAGCTGATGTCCGTTCCACTCCACCGCAAGATTCTCCCGCACACTTCTGACGATTTTCAAGGCGGTATTTTTATAATTATTGTTGGGCCATTCTTCATCGGCCTTGATCAGTGCGTATGCGATGAGAATATCGCCGTCAGTGGCATTATTATAATCGACTACCCCCCAGACGCCACTCGTTCTCTCTCCCCATTTCCACGCAAACAAATGATCATTCCTTACCGCAATATTATCCTGCGTCCACTGCCAAAGCTTATCAAACACGGCCTTATCATCATACTTTACCGCCAGCAACATTCCGTATCCCTGCCCTTCGGAATGACTGACACGGCCATTGTAATAATCGACCACCCTGCCGTCCTGTCCGATAAAATTCGACTTAAACGCTTCCCAAACAGCCGGCTGCCGCCCGTATGTCATTTTGCACATACCCAGCATAAAAAACATACATATAATAATGCAACTTAATTTCTTATGCACTTTTCAACCTCCTCTTTCTAAAGCGATATAACAGATAGAAAACGGTTATCCCCAAAAACAGAAAGATAAAAACTAACAGGTAGGCATAATACTTACTCATGGAATATATATACGCCTTTATCCGGGATATCTTCCCGCCTTTACCGCTGAAATATTTTTTCCCTATATCAAAAGAATAGACCTTGTAATGTGGGGCGGAAACAAGGTCAACCAATGCCAGATCGCCTTTGCACGCGCCTTCTACCGCAGGTTCTGTAAGCATTTCGCTAAAGGCATACAGCTCTTTTGGAGAAAACGCCGTGACCATCAATATCGTGCGCCCCACCCTGTAAGGGGATTTGAATTGCATTATAGCACCTTTCGCCTTTCCAAAATCGCTTATCTGCCCGCTGAAAGCAAGGGTTTTTTCATCCCGCCAGCTCTTCACCACCGGGTAAGGGACAGATGTATTTTTTGTAAGTTTCAAAGGAGCAAGTTCCTTTAAATCGTCCGGAATGCTTTCTGCGCTTCCCAAAATAATAATCTCACCGTCCCATGCGTCTGGTTTGCGAAAACCCATTTTAAATTCCAGGAGGGGAAATCCGTTTTTTTGAGTGATAGAACCAATGATGTTAAAGGCGGAAGCTATCACGCTGGACGTTGACTGCGTCATAAAGAGAAACGTTTCGTGTCCGTCAGGCCAGCGGGTAAAAGGAAACCCGTTTAAAAAAAACAGCTCCAGCCTGGGCAATTCAACAAGATGCGGCATTGGCGGAAAAATAAATGTTGAATTATCGAATATGGTGAAGAAGAGATTGTCTATGGGCATCGGTTCACAGTTGCTACTCATTATCGGGGCTAACATCGGCGCAAAGGAAATAACGTTCGTTCCTGCCCGGAACAAATAGGTAGGGATTGAGAGGTTATATCCTTCCACAATGTTCCCAAATTCGTTATCAAGGCGAACCGCCCGTATATGTATTCCATTCAGCAATACATCCCATGTTCCGGAAAGAAATTACTAAAGTCAAATTTGGCAAACACTTATAAACATTGATTCTGCGACTACATGTCTTTTGGAAGTCTTTTAATTACTGGCCGAAAACAACATTGGACATTCCAAGTTTTTCCAATAGCATTTGTGTGACGGCGGGAAGTTTCACGGCTTTCTTTAAGGTTTCACCGGTATTTTTAGCCTCAAGAGTGGCGATATCTATATCTTTGAACGGCGCATAGAGTTCCTTTGAGTTTAAAAAATCTTTTTCTCCTATTGCCTTTCGTTGGTTTGATAGATAACGGTTTATAAAATATGCCAGGATGCAGATAGTATAGACGGCTTTAACATGTGCCTCGGTATTGACAAAGAAGGGCCTGATTTTTAAGAACGATTTTACATTTTTAAAGACATCTTCTATTTTTGTCTTGTCCCGATAGGCTCTAACTATAGATTGGGGTTTTGCTTTAAACGCACCTCCATCTTCCCGTTCTGTATGGTTAGTGATAAAAACACATACGCCATCCAACAATCTATCTGCGGCTATAACATCAGTTAACAGCTTGATTTCTATTTTGAAACTTTTGACGGATTTGACCTGCCCGTTTTTCAGTCTATGGGTAACGGTGATGGACGTCAGAACAGGGTCTTCGAAATATTTATGAATCTTTAACCTTTTCAGCTCATCTACAATGCGGCTCTTTGTTGCGTCATATTGCCGGTCTCTTTGGGCATTTTTAAGGTTTTTATTCTCTTCTTTGAGATAATCCTTAAAAAAGGTTATTTTCTCGTCTCTATTATTGCGGTCTTCTATAAATAAAGTGGGATTAAAACCGGTAATAAAACGCTTGTTTCCTATGACGCCATTGTCATGGTAGTATAATTCATCATCATAGTTTAAAAACCCTTGCGGGATAGGTATATCGGAGGCGTCCTTATCTTCTATGGATAACCCATTAAGAGACTTTAAACTGACACCGCAAGAGGGTATCTGATTTCTATCCAATGCCGAGATGTATTTGAGTTTGGCTTCTTCTATCAAATTGGCATTGTCCTCAGAGATTATGCCTCTGTCAAATACAAGGGTGACGTTTTTATCAGTCAATTTGAATCTGGTTTTACAGGCATTGATATTCTGTTTGAGGGTTTTTACCTCAGCGGTGTTCCCGGGGAATACATCCCATTTGAAAGGATATCCCTCAGAGTTGATAAGAACACCCAGTAAGACCTGCCGCCTGCCATGACACTCTATTTTGCCCTTGCCAAATGCCGATAGATCACAGTTATATCCCACAAAGTAGGAAGTAGTTAGGTCGTAGTTGATAAATTTATAGGATTCCGGACGTTTCCAGAAGGTTTGGTTAAAAAGGTGGTTCTCTATAGATATTTTGTTTTTGTGTATTTTATCTAATTCATAATAGATTTTATCGTCATTTAGGCCTGAAAGATCAATTTTAAGAATGTCCTCCAGCGCGCTCTTTTTCGCCCAATGAGGAATGGAATAATGAGAACACGGATCGGTGCACCTGTTAATAGTCAGTATCTTTGCAATCATATTGGTAGGAAGGGCGCCTGCAGTGACATCGTAGTCAAAAGCCTGATCAAGCTGCCACTGGTTCCACAACTCATTAACAACGGCTATATCGAGATATGCCCTGCTTTCCAGGACTGCAACGTCTTTGAGCTGAGTCTGCAATTGATCTGTGTTTTCAACTGTTTTACATATCAGTTTGATTTGCTCGGCTTGAATATCGGAAAGTTTCCCGATGGGCCAAAGTATTCTTTTTCTGACCTTTTTGCCATCCCTGTAGGATTCGGCAATAGAGTAAGATTTATAGGTTTTCCCTTTGTATTTAGAATCGCTATAAGTAAGGTGCATAATGTAGTCCCAATATTCTTTGACTACACTATCATTAATAAAATATTTTGTCAAGTCAGTATTTATAGGGTTATAAAGGATTTGTATTAATAAATAGGCCATTTATTCTGCGACTACATATTATTTTGAATTTGTGGAAACCCGCTTAAAATAAGGATTTTGTTGAAATCTTTCCGGAAAGGGGGATACATTCAGTACGGAAAAATTCCTCATGCCGGCGCCATATGCAAAGTGCAGGGAAAGATTCGCATATTGATTTTGCTTCACCATAAAATCGGGCGGCAGACGAAAGGTGATTTCTTTCGGATTAGGGGATAATCCCTTAAAAGTATACGTTTCAAGGTTAAGGGTTTTAAAGGGATATTTTTTATCGGGAACCAGCATATGTTTGCCGCTGTACTGTGCAACATCAGGGAGTTCAAACTTCACCGGCGTCATTTCGTCGGTGTCGGGAAATGGAAAAGACATAATGGCAAAAGTTTCCGATGCCAATTTCACCTGCTCAATATTATCTCCGGTAATTATAATTAAGGCGTGATGAGGATCACGTACGAATTTTTCCAGCGGAAGGTGTGTTATTTTCAAAAGGGCGCCAGCATCTTCATTTATTTCAACGCCCTTTTTTCTTAAAAAATCGTATATAAAATCCCTTTTCCCCAAAAGGATATTGTCCACATTGGGCTTGATATCTTTACTCAGGCTGAAAAATACCTGCCGGTAATCATATCGCAGCGCAATTCCGGAAGCCACGATGCCTGCATAATTGATTAACTCCTCGGAAGTAAGTCCTTCAGCAATGAAATTCACCCTGCCGTGGGGAAAGATTTTCGGGTCAAATATAAATTCAGGAATCGCAGATAACCGCAAAGGAACCGGTTTTAATCGGTATTCCACGCGTAAAATGGATTCGTCAATCTTAATGGTTGTCCAAAGACCTGGAGCGCACGGGTCTTCACATTCATCGGTATAATGCTGCGTAACGGCAAAGCTGATGTTGTTGTAGCCGGTATCCAGTAAAATAGCAGGAATTGCCACCTTTACCTCCCCCTCAGGAACAATGGGGCTTAGCTTGATTTGCGCAATCGGATATCCATTCACTTTCACTACCAGGGTAGACTTGTTTTCCAGCAGAGAAGATGAATTTACATATTGAAAACGCATGACTGCCTTTTCAATTTCCCATCGTTCAGGAACACTGACCGGGATTGTGTATTCAGCGCTAATACATTTTAAATCGATGCTTTTAACAAGGGTATTGGTAAATTTATATAAGGGCACTTCTACTACTGCCGCATGCGCCAGATGTGCCAGGCAGAAGATGGTTGCTATACAGAGAAATAATTGTTTCATTTTGTATGCAATCCCTCAAGCTTCATCTTTTTCAGCCACAATGACTGCATTTTCCCATATATTACAAAAAAACTTTTTTTCAGTACGCTATACAATAATTTCGACGAAAGTGTAACGCAGTCCCTGCTCCCCTTTATACCCATACGCACAATAAAATAGAAGATCCCCCACGGACTTACACGCTTAAACCGCTTCTGCAAAAAATCTTCCCATCTTTGACTGTCGCCATACACATATTTAATCAAACGCAATTGCGCCGCTTTTCCTTTTGCAACAAAATCACATCCGCAGAAAACATACTCTTTCTTTTTTATCTTACGGAATATTCTTGCATCAAATGCATATTTTTCCCCATAAATATCTCTGACGTTTAATACAACATCCTCTTCCGGTTTTATAGGAAACGGCGTTTTCAACTGCACCCCCATCCCTGAATACGAGATATCCTTTATTTCACCCTGCACAATATACTTCATGCGCGGAAAATACACATTGACCTCGCCCCGCGCCCACATGCGATGATGACGGCGTATCTGCCTTCTCTCTACAAACGCACCCAGCGACGCCACAGCGATAAAAAGATTAAACATCGTCCATGACAGGGTAATAAGGATAATATCCCGGTATAATGGGAATTGTATCCACTTTACTATCCCCACAGGAACACACACGGCAATTACCAGTACCATGAGAAGGAATGGAATTGCCTGCCTGGTGAGAACCGTTTCGTCCAGACTCTGTCCTTTCGGGGTAACCTTAAAGGTGGGATGCCGTGGATTTCTGATAACGGAAAATATCACGGGTATAAGGAATATAGACAGCACGCTTTCATATATTTCCGAAAAAAACGGCCATCTGAATTTGCCGTGGAGAAAGTCCGTCACAACAATACACCCAATAACGTGGGGCAATGCATATGCCACTATCTCTGCAAAAGATGCATGGTATACCTTCAATCCGAATAATAAAAATGCCGCAGGGACAATATAAAAAATAAACCTCGAAAACCCAAAAAACCAGAATAGGGAAGCGCTCATATAACAGAGACGCTGATACCATTTCATTCCTTTTGCGAATAAGGGATTCTTCAGTATGAAAATTTGTATCATACCCTGCGCCCAGCGGCTCCTTTGTACAAGCATATCATCAAAGTTCTCAGGCGACAATCCGCATACCATTGGCCTGTCGATATACACGCTATTATAGCCCTTGCTATGTAAAGCAACGGTTGTTTCCGCGTCTTCAGTTATCGTTTCGCCGGCAATTCCCCCAACCTCCATTAAATATTTTCTACGCAAAAGGGCGGCGGAACCGCAGAAATACGAAGCATTCCAGGAATCAAGGCCATGATGGATACCGTGATAAAACATCTCATTCTCGCCGGGGGCTTCGCCAAATATCGCAAGATTTTTTTCAAACGGGTCAGGATTTATGAAAAAATGAGGTGTTTGCACAAGAAAAAGCATTTCATCTTTCAGAAACCATCCTGCCGTATTCCGTAAAATATCCCTTGTGGGTACATGGTCGCAATCCAATATGAGTACAAGCTCAGCGCTTGTGTGCTGCAGGGCATGGTTCAGATTCCCCGCCTTGGCATGCACATTTTGCTGCCGCGTAATATAACTGATACCCAGTTCCTTCGCCATCCTCTTCAGGGAATAATGCCTTTTCCACGCATCCATTCCCTTTTCGGGATGATTCCTTTTGGCGACAGTGCCGCCGTCATCCAGTATATAAACATTAAACTTGTCCTTTGGGTAGTCAATCTGCGTACACGAAAGGGCAGTAGTTCTTATAACATCTTCAGGTTCATGGTAAGTGGGGATAAAAATATCCACCGTGGGATACAGCCGGGAGTCGGCAGGCAAGGGCGCTATCTTGTGGTTAAGCGGCCATATATTGACAAATAAACCGAAAAAGTGAATGGCAACCGCATATGCCTCCGCAAGATAAAGCAAAATGGTTGCCGCATAATCCAATGGCCCCGTGTACACCAAACTCTGGAAAGTACGCCAGAGCAAATACCGCAGGGTAATAAACACAATGATCAGGATGAAGAGGATTCGCAAGGGCGGGCGTTTAAATACCTCTATTTTACCAGCAACTATTATAAAACCTATAAGACCCCAGAATATCCCAAGCTGGTAGTAAATATCCAGATAACATCCCGCCATGAAAATAAAAAAAAATGCCCCCACACCCGCAAAAATACACATCAGATAAAAAATGGATTTTTCGGCATCAAACTTTCCGGTTTTTATTTTTGGCATATTTCCAATAGGAAGCATGGTGTTTATTTACGTTTTACGATTTACGATTTGAGAGAGAGAGAGTAGGGACACGCCATGGCGTGTCTCAAAAGAAACCACAGATTTCACCGATTAAAAAATCGTAACAGTTCACCCCCCCCTGCTGTGGAAAAAACCTTTTCTGTTTATACCTCGTTCTTTATCCAATCATTTTTTGTAATCCCTGCTTGCCTGATTATTCCTGTTAACAGATCAATACTTATTTCTTTCCTGTGAGGATTTGGAATTGTTAGTCTTAAACTGCCCTTTACCATAATAAAGGTGCTTTCCGCCTCCATAAGGACCTTCAAAGCCGAACATTCTTAGTTTCTTCACAAGTTCATTATAAGAAGTGGGAGTAAGTTTAGGCATTTATATACTTACTTCCTCTACTTCTTTAATTTCAGTATTACCAAGTTTTGGCATAGAAAGCCCTTTTCTAATACTAATAAGAATCCAACCCTCTATAACTTCTTTCAAGTTATTTCTGCATTCTTCAAGTGTTTTGCCCGTAGCCCAGACACCGTTAAGCCCATGCACCTCACCATAGTAAGGTTCTTCGTCTTCTATTATCTCATAATGTGCCTTTTTTAATGCCTCGTTTATATATTCAGTAATCATAAGTATTTATCCCCAAAAAGTTCTTTTTCAATCCACAGAGCGCAGACTTCGTAGTGAGCTCAGTCGAACGATTAACACCGATTTTAACCAAGCTTTTCTCTTCTTTTTAACATTCCTAAACACTTTGGTTTTTTGAAAAATTCCAATAATATAATAACATTGTTTTGCCGCACGGTGTAGAGGCGAAGCATTTGCAATAACTGGCATATATGCGTTCATGCCCAAACATGCAAATGCATCACCCCTACGGTTTCATAAAACTAAATTGTTACCAAAAAAATGTCCTTAAATAAATTCCATATCTCCTGAATACTTTTTTCCGTTTCTTTGGCGGTCATTTTTTGCCTCCTTAACAAACTTATTGAAAAATTATGCCGGAAAACTAATGCGTTATAAAAATACTATTGTTAAACATGATTAAATATGTTAACAGATGAGACTTTCAGACAGCAATAACTTCATGCAATCATTTCATTCTTATCTATCTGAAACAAAATGGGTTCTATAAAAGATACGTGCGTAGCCATTATACCTACCATACACAATATTGCACCATCAAAATCCGTTGAATGTTACCTGCAACAAATGATGCTTGAAGGCTTTGTCATGCCAATGTGCATTGTCGATAATTCCGAAAGCCCTATCTATGAAAAGAACCGCATATACCTTGAAGAAGTAAAGAATCGTCTCAAAGGAAAGATTGCGCTGTATCATTTCGGAAAAGGAAAAAAAAAGTTTTTTTTGTGAACTGGCAAAAGGTATCGACCGTAAATCCATTGAGATATATCAAATAAATCTATTTTCGAAAAACATTACAGGTAGGGGCGAAGCATTTGCCTCATATAAGAGAGAGACGTAAATGCTGTCCGTCAAACCCGCTACGTTGAAGAAATTATGCTGTCGCTGCAAATTTTTCGCCCCCATTTTCCAAAAAGCCAAATTACCGCTAAGGTTCTAAAATCAGATTTGTTTGACTATACTAAAAACTGCCTCGGGGTACGGGGCGTCAAGAAATAAATGCTTTCTCCTCGCAAAGTATTTGGGTGCGGAATCAATATTTTTCTTTGACGACGATACCCGCCCTGATGGCGCCATATTTAAGGCCCACTTTGAAATACTTGGCGGGGAAAAAGGTTCACGAAAAATATCAATCGTGAGCGGGCCGTACACGGGGGTACGAGGCATAAATTTTACCTTTATAGAAAACCGGGAAGACCAATTAAGATTTTTGGCGGCATTGGGTCACCACGGCGAAAGCTCTTTACGCTATCTGAAGCATAAGGATACAGCAACAGAAAATGCGATGGACGAAAACGTTGAACACCATCTTGAAATCGTAAAAAATATACGCGGAGGAAATTTTGTTATTGATAATATTTACGAGGATATCGTTTGCCCAATCATAAAACAAGCGCCAGGCATCGACGATACCTTTGTCGCCCAAAGGGTTATTGAAAAAGGCCGCCAGGTAGTGAAAAGCCGGAAATCCGTTATTCACGAACATTTTAAATATAAAAGCAACAAACACTCCATTCTTGCCTATTTAGAATCATGGGCGCGAACAATTTCATTTGAATCGCTCTACCATGGAATGAATTTTGAAAACACAAAACAACATATTTTACATTACGGAAACACCCTGCTTACCCTTGAAAATAAATACTGCAAATCTATTGGCAAAAAAATACAGGATGAAGAATATATAACCTCCCTTATTCATGAAATTTCCGGAAGCATTAACGATTATCAAAGACTCAAAAAGACATGGAAACACATCATCGATATGTGCAGTAGTGCAGAACTTTTACCTATTGAAAAACTGAAAGTATAGTCAAACCAACTGGGGAAATACGAAATACGAAGTACGAAACAAATCCGAATAACAAAGCATAAAATTCAAAACAAACCCAAAACTTCCCTGTCTGCGTGCGATCACGCACAGGCAGGCAACAATATGAAGCGCGAAATGCGAGATACAAAAGATGCACTTGTTTAGAATTTCAAATCATTTTGTCATTAGAATTTGTTTCGGATTTCGTGTTTCGTGCTTCGGATTTCACAGTTACCGGATTTCACCAGTAAATATTTTGCCAAAAAGCACGCACTGACGAATGGAAGTGTGCAAAGAAATTACTGATAAGGTACTAAACATGGACATAAAACAATACCGGTTAGTTACAAAGGGCGATTTTGACGGTTTGGGATGTGCGATTCTTTTTAAGTCGCTGGGGATAATAGAAGACATCCTCTTCACCCATCCAAAAGAAATCGAAAGTGGAAATATTCAAATCACAAGCAATGATATCATGGCAGGATTACCCTATAGAGAGAAAGCCTATTTGGTATTTGACAATTATCCCGGTAGCATAAAAAACAGCGTTGGCAAAAAGAACAATTTCATTATCGACACCAATACCCCATCAACTACAAGGGTGGTATATAATTATTTCGAGGGAGGGAAAAGTTTTTCTGACATCAGTGATGAGTTGTTATCCGCGGTAGATAAAGGATACACCTCCAACTTCACTACGTATGAAATTCTTTATCCTGCAGGCTGGAATCTTTTGAATTACATAATCGATCAAAGAACCGGCCTTGAAAAATTCGGAAAGTTCCGGTCTTCGCATTACCAGTTGTTGCTTACATTAGTTGACTACTGTAAAAATCACACCATATTGGAAATACTCGGTTTGCCTGAAATGGAGGAAAGGATTGAGATCTATTTTTCCGTTGTCGATCAGTGCAAAGAACAGGTTTTACGACGTGCTTCCATATATCACAATTTAGTGGTAATTGACCTTCGGCATAAAGACGTAATTTATCCCGGCAACAGGTTTATTGTATATGCGTTATATCCGGAATGCAACGTGTCGCTCCATATCCTGTCTGATACCGCTCGTAACAAAACCATCTTTGTGGCGGGGAAATCCATTATCGACAGGTCGTATAAGGCACATATCGGGAAAATAATGTCGTTACATGGCGGAGGTGGCCACGCAAACGCCGGAACATGCCAGGTTTCCAATGAGAATGCGGAAGAGGTGCTGGAGGCATTAATCCGAAAATTACAATACGGCGTCCTCAAAAATCTCATTATGGGCTATTTTTAATAACCGGAACCTGTATAAAAATACTGACTTCCCATTTATAACATATTCATTTATACTATTCGGGGAACTTGTTGTGAGTTTGCAACCTGAACCTCTAATTTAACCTGCGGGAAGAAATGGGTTTTTCTGTAAAAAAAGGAATTTATTGCCTTATAATTAAACTTTCTCAGGAACGGGAAATACCCATAGGCAAATTAGGCACGTTTCATTTTCCGGCGGGTTTTTACGTCTACGTTGGGAGCGCACAAAACAGCCTGCGCCTAAGAATTGAACGGCATTTGCGTCAAACAAAAAACAACCGCTGGCACATTGACTACCTGCTGGATTACGGACAAATCATAACAGTGTATTCTTACGCGAAGGATAAAAGTCTTGAATGTGTACTGGGGCATAAGATTGCCTCTTTACCAAAGGCAATTTTTCCCATAAAAGGTTTTGGTTCATCAGACTGTTCATGCATCACACACCTTTATTTTTTCCCGGATAATCCCTCTGGCGCATTGGCTTCTTTCAAAGGCAAATTTGCCTTGCTGGAATGCAGGCACTATAATACAAATGGAGAAGATGAGAGGTATAGCAAATGATCACTGAAACCCCTATGATACGCCAATATAATGAGATCAAAAAAGATCACAAAGATGCGCTGCTTTTCTTCCGCATGGGCGATTTTTATGAATTATTTTTTGAAGACGCAAAAATTGCCTCAAAGATATTAGGGATTACCCTTACTTCCCGTTCCAAGGGTGAAAATGCGGTTCCTATGGCAGGCATTCCTCATCACGCCTCAGAATCCTATACCCGAAAACTAATCAAAGCAGGTCATAAAGTGGCGATCTGCGAACAACTGCAAGACCCCGGCGAGGCGAAAGGAATTGTTGACCGCGGGGTTATCAGAATCATTACCCCGGGCACGGTTACAGAAGATGCGCTCCTTGATGGTAAAAACAATAATTATTTATTGGCACTGTGGAAGGATAAGGAAATTTTTGGCTTGTCATGGATAGACCTGTCAACCGGAAAATTTGAAATTGAAGATATTCGGGAAGAACGCCTTTTTGACGAATTAGCCCGGTTAAACCCCTCCGAAATAGTGCTGCCCGACGATATTACGGAAAGCAACGCCACCTTCACACAAAGGATAAGAACCGAATGCAATGCCATGATTACACCGCTGCCCGCCTGGGAATTCTCGGAAAGCACCGGCTATCAGGCATTATTGGAACACTTCGGCACACATTCCCTGGAAGGATTCGGATGCCAGGACGCAGGAGTTGCCCTGGGCGCCGCAGGCGCAATATTGCATTACCTGAAAGAGACACAAAAGACGTCGCTCAAACACATCGCCAAAATACAAAAGTACGAAACAAACAACCGGGTGATTATGGACAGGGCGACGCAACAAAGCCTGGAACTAACACAAACTATCCGAAACAAAAACCGCGAGGGATCGCTTCTTGGAGCGCTTGATCAGACAAAAACACCTATGGGCGCAAGATTGCTTAAGGATTGGGTCATAAGCCCGCTGAAAAATCACGATGAGATCAAATATCGCCAGCTTGGGGTAAGAGAATTCACCGAAAAACCGGAGTTGCGAAGAGAAATCATCGCCATCTTACACGATATTTATGATATTGAAAGGATTGCGGCAAAGGTAAGCTGCGGACGTGCAAACGCACGCGACCTCATATCGCTGCAGCAATCTCTCTCAAAATTGCCGGAACTCAAGGAAAAACTGGATTTTTTTATCACCGCTATTATTTCAGACAGAGAAAAGGAGATCGACCCCCTTGATGAATTAAGAACGCTGATAGGCATGGCAATATCACTTGATTCGCCGCATTCTCTCAAAGAAGGCGGTATTATTAAAGAAGGGTATGATGCAGCGCTTGATGAACTACGCTACATATCCAAAAATGGAAAACAATGGATTGCACATTTTCAGGCGGAAGAAATTGCCAGGACAAATATTAATTCCCTTAAGGTAGGATACAACAAGGTTTTTGGGTATTATATTGAAATTACCAACACTCACCGGGAAAATATCCCCCCTGCCTATATCAGAAAACAAACCTTAAAGAATGCCGAGCGGTATATCACGCCGGAGTTAAAAGAGTATGAAACAAAAGTGCTCACCGCGGAAGAACGCGCAAAAGACCTGGAATATGATCTTTTTATTCAATTACGGGACAAGGCGGGCACTTTTACGAAACAGCTCCAGGGCATTTCAGAGGCAATTGCCCAAATTGACGTCCTGTCAACATTGGCTAAGATTGCAGTAGAAAACAGATATGCCATGCCTGAAATTACAGACAGTTTGGAACTCAATATAAACGACGGCTGCCATCCTGTGCTTACTATGGAACTTGATAGAGAAAGGTTTGTGCCTAACGATATAAATTTAGACGGCGTCCAGGATAAGACGATGGTCATAACTGGTCCCAACATGGCTGGAAAAAGCACCTATATCCGCCAAACGGCGCTTCTCGTAATTATGGCGCAAATGGGCAGTTTTATCCCGGCAAAAAATGCGACTATCGGCACTGTAGACCGTATTTTTGCGCGCGTCGGCGCATCCGACGAGCTATCAAAAGGGCAAAGCACCTTCATGGTGGAAATGAATGAAACCGCAAACATCCTGAATAATGCCACAGAACGTAGTCTGATTATCTTAGATGAAGTAGGAAGAGGGACAAGCACTTTTGACGGTATCAGCATTGCATGGGCAATTACAGAATATATTTACCAAAATATCGGGGCACGAACGTTATTTGCCACACATTATCACGAATTAACGGAATTATCGCTGCTCTTCGCCGGCATTAAGAATTTCAATGTCGCGGTGAAGGAATGGGGAGAAGAGATAATCTTCCTGCGAAAAATTGTTGCAGGCGGAACAGATAAAAGCTACGGAATACATGTTGCGCGGCTTGCAGGAATACCGAAGCAGATTATTCAGCGTGCGCGCTCTATTTTGAACAACCTGGAAGCGGCGACCTTAGACATAAACGGCAAACCGAAGTTTGCCCCTTTAAAAACAGACCATGTAAAAAAGCCCCGTCAACGAAAACTCTTTGCCTCAAAGGAAGATTTGGTAATCGATGAAATAAAAAAACTTTCTCTCGATGAAATAGCGCCGGCTGACGCCCTAAATAAACTTGCCGAATTAAAGAAAAGGCTTTATGAAGATGAGTAATGAACAAAAAACGGATAATGAAGTAACAATTTAGCTTTTTGAAAAAGTAGGGGCGAAGCATTTGCCAGTTTGGGTATGTACGCCTTTATGACAATTTACAGCAAGTGCTTCGCCCCTACACTATGCGGCAAACATCGCTATTATTAGATTTTTCGAAAAGCTAAATTGTTGCTAAATAAAAGACATCTCTTGCTTTTTCTCCTTTTTTTAGTACAAATATATGCAATAAAAAGCAACCGTTTTGGCTCTTCGAAAGAAATCCCCGGCGGGTTATAGAAAGATCATCTATGGAAATTCTCAATCCTCACGACAAATTCTTCAAAGAGACGTTTTCCATACGAGAAAATGCAATCGATTTTCTTAGCGGGAGATTTCCGCCGGAAATTTTAAAAAAGCTGGATTTATCCACTTTAACACAGGATAATAGCTCATATATCGACGAGGAACTCAAAGAACATTTTTCAGACATTGTATATACCTGTTTCTGTAAAGACAAAGAGATCAGGATAACCCTTTTATTTGAGCATAAGAGTTATGCCGTAGCATGTCCATATCTTCAGTTGATGAAATACCTTTTAAAGATATGGGAAGCAAACAGCAAGCAGGCACAAAGGCTCATACCGGTAATTCCGGTGATATTGTATCATGGTAAAGAGGCGTGGAAAGTCAGGAGGTTCAGAGAATATTTTGAAGGGATAGACGAAGTATTCTACAGGTTTATACCGGAGTTTGAATATCTGCTGACGGATATAAGTTGCTATAGTAATGAGGAAATAAAAGACAGGGTCTTCAGAAGGGTATCCCTTCAAATAACCATGTTATTAATGAGGAACATATTTGATGAGAAGTATTTGGAAGATAAGCTAAAGGGTTTCTTCGAAATAGGGATACAATATTTTGAAGAGGATGAAGGGTTAAAGTTTCTGGAAAGTGCAATCAGGTATTTGTACTATGCGTCGGATATAGCGGAAAAACGGGTAATAGATACCCTAAAGGAGATATCGGAAGAAGGAGGTAAATTAAGTATGACAATAGCAGCTAAATTAATAGAAAAAGGCAAAATAGCTGGTAGAGTGGAAGGTAGAGCGGAAGGTAGAGCGGAAGGTGCAATAGAGGGCGAGAGGAAAGGCAGGATAGAAGGCCTAAAAGAAGCGATAGAGATTGGTTTGGAGCTAAAGTATGGCGTTAAAGGTTTAAAGCTTCTGGAACGTATCAGGAAAATAGTAGTGATAGAGAAGCTGGAGGCAATAAAGGAAGCGGTGAAAATAGCGAAGAATATGGAAGAAATTGAAAAACTGCTCTAAAGGGGTTTTTTGAAATAGGGAGGCAGTATTTTGAAGAGGATGAAGGGTTAAAGTTTCTGGAAAGTGTAACAGACTGTTCCTACGTAGCTTATCGGTAATACGTTTTTCAAAAAACTAACGTGTTGCCCGAATTATTTGTTTAAAAAATTTCATACAAGGGAAAACTATGCAATATTCGCCACTCCTTCTTCTTCCAGTAGCAATTTCATTGTCGCTCTATTTATTGCTCTTTTTGTTTATTTTCGCCATTTTATTCATTTTTTTAACGTACGGCAGGCTTTATATAAATGCCATTTCTTCCGGAGCCGCTATCTCCTTTTCGAAAATAATTGGCATGGCCATGAAACGCATCGATGTTAAATCGATGGTAAAATATTGTATTATGGCAAAAAAAGCGGGGATAGATATCGCACCTTCGTCCCTGGAAGCACATTACCTTGCTGGAGGAAATGTTGATCAGGCAGTACACGCCATTATTGCAGCAAGCAAAGCAAATATAGAGCTTAGCTTCGATAATGCCTGTGCTATAGACCTTGCAGGAAGAAATATTTTCGACATAGTCAAGGCCGGTATTTATCCAAGGGAATTTGCCTGTCCGGATCCGGCAAAGGGTTCTTCAACGCTCGACGCAATAACAAAAGATGGTATTCAAATAAAAGTAAAGGTACGCATTACCCTGCGTACCAATATTGAAAAACTGGTGGGGAGCGCTGCGGAAGAAACCATCACTGCAAGGGTGGGGGAAAGCATCATTACCGCTATCGGGTCATCGGACTGTTATCGAAAAGTCCTTGAAAGACCGGATCTCATTTCACTATATGTAATGGAAAAGAAGCTGGACGCCGATACAGCCTTTACCATACTTTCAATTAACATTATCGATATCACTGTTGGTGAAAACATAGGGGCAAAATTGCAATCTGCGCAAACGGAAGTAGATAGAAAAGTAGCGCTTGTGGAAGCGGAAAAAAGGGAAAAGGCCGCCATTGCACGCCAGCAGGAAGCAAAAGCGCTTGCGGAAGAGAGCAGGGTAAAAATACTCACGGCAGAGGCCGAAGTGCCAAAAGCAATTGTGCAGGCATTTCGCGAAGGGAATATGGGCATAATGGATTATTGTCATATAAAAAATATTGAAGCCGATACTGAAATGAAATCAGCGCTTTCAAAACAAGGCACACCCTAAGCTGGCAAAGCCAGAACCAAACAAGCACGAAAACAGTCCTCAGCCTGCAATCTGCAATCTGCCGATTGTAGATTGCAGATTGCCTACTGCAGAAGGGACAATTAAATATTTTGCCAAAAATGTAAAGAAATTACTGTTAAAGTAACACGCATCCAAGAAACGTCATGCGGCATACGTGTTTGTCCTTGATAATGAAAAAAGTTTATGCTAAATTACTCCTCTTATGTAAATATTACTTATTTGAAATTCTTTCATTTTTCGATCTTAAAGTCTCACAAGGACAATGTTAACATTAATTAATTGCTTACACCATAAATGATATTTTCAATCACAGATGAATCAAATCTTTTTCCCCTTTAAAATTATAGGAAACTCCCTCCATAAATTCATCAGAGAATTGGGAAAAATGGGGTGTTTTTTTGCGAACGCCTTGTTTTATATGTTATTCCCCCCTTATCTGTTCAGGCGGATTATCAAACAAATCAATTTCATCGGGGTAAAGACGGTCCTTGTCATCGTCTTAACCGGCACATTTACCGGAATGGTGCTAGCCTTACAGATGTATTACGTATTAATAAAGTTTGGGGCAGAAGCAAGGCTTGGGCCTGCGGTAGCCATGTCATTGATCAAAGAGTTAGGGCCGGTTATTTGCGCATTAATGGTTACCGGACGAGCAGGCTCTGCAATAACAGCGGAAATTGGAATTATGAGGATATCAGAACAAGTAGATGCGCTTGACGCTATGGCTTTAAACCCATACAAATATCTTATCATACCCAATATTATAGCCGGAGTAATATCACTCCCACTCCTGAATGCGATCTTTGTAGTCCTTGGAGTTTTTGGTGGCTATGCGGTCGGCGTAGGGCTTATGGGCGTATCGAGCGGCACCTACTTTGGCGGCATCAACGATTTTGTCGCGGCAAGGGACGTTTTTGAAGGATTTTATAAATCGCTGAGTTTTGGCGTTTTAATAACATGGATATCCTGCTATAAAGGATTTTATACAGGATATGGGGCAGAGGGGGTAAGCAAAGCCACAACGCAGTCCGTGGTAATTTCCTCCGTTGTGATACTTATATGGGATTATTTTATGACATCTTTACTGGTTGCATAGCTTTAAACAAAAAATGATAGAGATCGTCGATTTACACAAAAGCTTTAATGAACACAAAATACTACGTGGAGTCAATTTAAAGATAGAAGACGATCAAATGTTGGCATTGATTGGTGGTAGCGGGACGGGAAAGTCGGTGCTGTTAAAGCACATAATCGGGCTTGCAAAACCTGATAAAGGCAAAGTATTGGTGGATAATCAGGATATTAGCAAATTGAGGAGAAAGGCATTAAAACGTCTGAAAGAGCGATTTGGCGTCGTTTTTCAGGGCGGAGCACTTTTCGACTCTCTTACCGTCTTTGAAAACGTAGCATTTCCCCTCAGAGAAAAGACGAGGATGAAGGCATTGGAGATAAGGGAAACGGTATTCAGGGAACTTGCCAATGTGGGACTTTCCGGTGCTGAAAATAAATACCCGGCAGAAATCAGCGGCGGGATGAAAAAACGTGTTGCCCTTGCGCGGTGCCTGGTAATGCAACCGGAAATAATTTTATTTGATGAACCTACGACAGGACTCGATCCTTTGATCGCAAAAGCAATTCACAATTTGATACGGTCATTACAAAAGAATTTACACTTCACGGCAATTATGGTGACACATGAAATTCCCGAAGTATTTTCTTTCGTTGACCGTGTTGCAATGTTATATAACGGAAAAATCATTGCGGAAGGCACTCCGCAGGAAATACAAGATTCAAAAAACCCTATCGTACACCAGTTTATTCACGGGGAACTGGAAGGCCCTATTTCTATAAAATAATTGTAATGGTTCGTCACAGAGGCACAAAGTGCGCAAAAGTTATTATTTTTAGAAGCTAAAGGTTGCGAATTCTGAAAAACTTTATGATTTTATTGCAGAAGATATCCCTTTTTTGAAATTTTCTATCGTTTTTTCCTTGCGTCCTTTGCGATGGACTGCTGAACTGTCACAAATAATTTATTTATGCCTCTTGTTAACAAAGGTGAAATTTATGAAAAAATTTGATGTCGAAATTGCCGTAGGTATATTTATCTTCTGTGGTATACTTTGCATGGGTTATATCTCGGTAAAGCTTGGCAAGATCAATTTTTTAAGCGATAATTATTATCAGGTGAATGCCATTTTTAGCACGGTAAAAGGACTCAAAAAAAATACTGCCGTGGAAATAGCCGGTGTTGAAGTAGGCAAGGTCGATAACATAGTGCTCGAAAATTACGAAGTAGTGGTATCTATGAAAATCAGAAAAGACATAAAACTACAGGAAGATGCCATTGCCTCTATCCGCACGAAAGGACTTTTAGGCGAAAAATACGTTGAAATTACACCGGGCGGTTCAGACCACATAATAGAACATGGCGGCACCTTGATAGAAACAGAGCCGCCCCTTGATTTAGAAAAGCTTATTGGAAATTTTGTTTTTGGAAAAGTTGGAGATTAATTACATGAAAAATCAAAGAATTGCATTAAATCTGCTTGTTTTCGCATTACTTCTGGCGCCCGTTTCTTCTTTATGGGCAGGCGAAACAGGCGCACTGGTCATGAAATATATCGAAAGTGGAATGGCAATATTAGAAGATGAAACCCTTAAAGGAGAAGATAAAAAAGAGGAACGTAAAGAAAAGTTATGGGCTGAGCTTACCAATATTTTTAATTTTACTGAAATGTCGCAAAGGGCACTCGGGCAATACTGGCAAAAAATCAGCCCCGAAGAAAAAGCAGAATTCATAGGATTGTTTACTAGTATTCTCAAAAATACCTACCTGGGAGAAACAGGCACTTATTCGGCAAAGAAAATTGTTCTGGTCGGGGAAAAGGAAAGAGGGAAATACGCCACAATACAAACAAATTTCATTCTAAATACCGGCAAAGAAGCCGCTGTGGATTTTCGTATGATGAGTAACGACGGTAAATGGAAGATATATGATGTGATTATTGAAGGGGTGAGCCTGGTAAATAATTACCGCAGCCAGTTTAGCAGCATCCTTGTGAAATCACCCTATGCAGAATTAATAAAACGGCTGAAGAAAAAAATCACCGAAGAGTAGACCCCCCTTGTGGCACTAACAGGCAGACTAAACAATTATTTCCCATCAACCTTAACTTCAGGAGCATACAAGTGAAATTCCCCGTTTTATTGTCGTTTATTTTTATACTCACTCTCCCGTTTTTAACTATTTCTTTGAGGATGAAAACCACAATGGCATCTGAAGAATATGCCGCGAAAATTGCACCTAACGATGAATCAAAGACCGAAGGTGACTCTGTTAAAGAGAATACAGATATGCACAAACATGGGGAAGCAGTCGGAGTTGAAATGGAAGTTGTTTTTGCAAAAGAGGCAAACAACACTTCTGAGGAAATTTCATCCGTAGAAAATAATGACGCACCAAAAGAAATCACATTGGAAGCTTTGGATGTTGCTGAAACCGAAGTGCCAGAGGAAACAACAGAAGCAACTGACGCAGAAGAAGAGATTGAATATGAAGACGACTTCGGGGAAGACGAAGAATACCTTCAGATAAAAGATTCAATCGAACCATTTAACCGCGCTATGTTTGTCTTGAATGACAAATTCTATTATTATCTTTTTAAACCCGTATATAAAGGATACAGCTTTGTCGTACCTGAACCTGCAAGAAAGAGTGTGAGAAATTTTTACACTAATTTACAAATGCCGGGGCGCTTTTTCAATTGTCTGTTCCAGGGTAAGGGGAAAGGCGCAGGCACAGAATTGTTGCGTTTTACCATTAACAGCACACTGGGGCTTGCAGGTTTTTTTGATGTGGCAAAGGCCGGATTTGATTTAAAGGAATATGACGAAGACGTTGGGCAGACTCTTGCCAAAGCTAATATGGGAGAAGGCACATACATAGTACTGCCATTTTTCGGGCCATCCAATGTGCGGGATACCGTAGGACTTGCGGGAGATACCCTTCTTAACCCGATAACGTGGGTCACTTACTTCTTTCTTGCGCCCATAGAGGGATTCGGAATTAATGCGTATGATGTCACAAACACCGGTTCTCTGGAAGCGGAAGACGCGTATGAAAAAATAACAAAACCTGCCATCGACCCCTACATTGCACTCCAGGATGCTTATACAAAAAACCGAATCAAAAAGATCAAGGAATAACAGCGAAAAGGAGAAGAAAAATATGGCAAAATTGGAACGGGCGCTTATCAGCGTATCAGATAAAACAGGAATCGTAACGTTTGCAAAAGAATTACAATCGTTAGGCATAGAAATAATTTCCACCGGAGGTACCTGTAAATTACTGAAGGAAAACGGCATTGCCGTAATTGAAATCTCAGAATATACAGGGTTCCCGGAGATTATGGACGGCCGTGTGAAAACACTGCATCCGAAGGTGCATGGAGGACTCCTGGCATTAAGGAATAATGACTCCCACAAAAAACAAATGAAAGAACTGGGGATAAAACCCATCGATATGGTGGTGGTAAATCTGTATCCTTTTGAAAAAACAATTGCAAAAGAAGGCGTTTCCATGGAAGAAGCCATAGAAAATATTGATATCGGAGGGCCTTCCATGATACGCTCTGCCTCTAAAAATTACAGGGATGTCATCGTCATTGTCAACCCAAAGCGTTATGAATTTATTATCGGGGAACTACAGGCAGGGCATAACGATATTTCTGAAAAAATGCGCTTTGAACTGGCCGTTGAAGCATTCAGAACAACAGGACGCTATGACAGAGTCATTGCAAATTACTTCGACAGTCTTGGGGAAGAAAAAGGCGGGTATCCAACGGCGCTGTCCCTTGATTATATTAAACGTCAGTCATTGCGTTATGGTGAAAACCCGCATCAATCGGCAGCTTTTTATGCAGAAGAAAATATAAACGAACCATGCGTCTCCAATGCGCAGCAATTGTGCGGAAAAGAGCTTTCATACAATAATATAATAGACCTTCACGCAGCATTGGAATTAGTAAGAGAATTTGAAAAACCGTCCGCCATCGTAATAAAACATACCAATCCCTGCGGCGCAGCTTCAGCAAATACACTGGCGGCAGCATTTACAAAGGCATATAACGGAGACCCTGTTTCCGCATTCGGATGTATCCTGGGATTAAACAAAAACGTAGATGCGGCAACCGCTGAGGCAATTACCGGACCGGGGCATTTTGTTGAAGCAATAATAGCTCCCGATTACGATCCGCAAGCCATTGAAATACTTACAACAAAAAGAAAATGGGGGAACAGTTTAAGGCTTTTAAAGACAGGTCCCCTTTCGGCAAAGACGAGAGACGCAAGGATTCAGGAAATAAAAGGCGTTGGCGGAGGCGTCCTTTTGCAAAGCAGGGACATCTCCCTCTATGAACCTGAAAATCTTAAAACAGTTTCGAAAAAGCAGCCTTCCGAACAAGAAATGGCTGATCTTCGTTTCGCGTTTACTATCTGCAAACATGTTAAATCAAACTGCATTGTTTTGGCAAAAGACGAAGCGGTTGTGGGAGTCGGTGCAGGGCAAATGAGCAGAATTGATTCTACGGAAATTTCCATAAAAAAGGCCGGCGAAAGAACGAAAGGCGCCGTGATGGCATCCGATGCCTTTTTCCCCTTCAGGGACTGCGTTGATGTTGCTGCAAAGGCAGGAATAACCGCCATCATTCAACCAGGAGGTTCTAACAGGGATGATGAATCAATTGCCGCATCTGATGAACACGGAATCTGCATGGTACTTACCGGACAACGGCATTTCAAACATTAGAAACCCATACAAAAGCCGGCAGTCCATAATCGACAGTCTGCCATCGGCAGTCAGCAGAATGATGAAATTAGAAGCACGAAATACGAAAGAAGCACTTGTTTAGAATTTCAAATCATTTTGTCATTCGAATTTGTTTCGTATCTCGTACTTCGAATTTCGTATTTTTTATCTCGTGCTTGTTTTATTCTGGCTATGCCAGCTTAAGTATAATAAGGTGAGTACATGAGGATAAAAATCTGTGGGATCACGAACATCAAAGACGCGGAGACTGCAGTGGAATACGGTGCAGATGCACTGGGATTTGTCTTTGCAATAAGCCCCCGTCAGGTAACAAAGGAACAAGCAAGGGATATTGTTGCAGCATTGCCTCCCTTCGTTTCCCCCGTAGGAGTGTTTGCCGATGAGCAAGCCGATAAGATCAAGGGGATTTGTGATTTCTGCGGCATACACACCGTGCAGCTTCACGGCAACGAATCCCCCCACTATTTAAACGATTTAAAGGGATACAAGATTATAAAGGCATTCCGGGTTAAGGATGAAAATGACTTAAAACAACTGGCTAATTACAAACCTCACGCCTTTTTACTGGATAGCTATATAAAAGGAGTTATGGGAGGCACCGGAAAAACGTTTAATTGGGAAATTGCCAAACAGGCGTGTAAATACGGAACTATTATTTTATCGGGTGGGTTGACTCCCGATAATGTAAAGGAAGCAATTCGCATTGTCTCCCCCTATGCAGTGGACGTGTCTTCCGGGGTTGAATCCTCTCCGGGGACAAAAAACGCCTATCTCATAAAGGAATTTATAACAAATGCGAAGTGGCAGTAAACCATCCCTTTTATTTCCTGCCCAGCAGCCACATTATGATAGAAAGAACAATGCTGATAATAATACACGTAGTGAGGGGAAAATAAAAACTGAAATTCTTCTTTTGCACGGCAATATCTCCGGGAAGCCTTCCTAAAAACGGAATTTTGTTTACAAACAAAAACAAGGCGCCGGCAATAATCAGGATAATGCCTGTTATTATCAGAACCTTTCCAAACGAACCAAATTCGCCCATAATACCCCCCCCTTCCCAATCCAAAAAAACATTATTAACGATTATATTATAAACCACTGAGAATGCAACCGCCCGAAGCATCCCGCAAAAACACTCACTATTATAATTATTATTTGCAAACTATTTCTTGCCCGATTGCCGGATACTTTGTACAATGCGACGGAATAGTATACGAGAAGAGGAATTTTTGACGATTATGAAAGAAACCACCTGCGAAAAATGGATGTGCCTTGCCATAAACAAGGCAAAAGAAGGAATCCTTGACGGCCAAACGCCTTTTGGCGCATGCATAATTAAAAACAATCGGCTAATAAGCTGTGTCCATAACCATGTATGGAAGAATACAGACATTACCGCCCACGCTGAAATTATCGCAATCAGAGAAGCCTGCAAAATATTAAACACGGTAGACTTATCCGGCTGCACAATATATTCCACCTGCGAACCCTGTCCCATGTGTTTTTCTGCGTGCCACTGGGCAAGGATAGCAAAAATTGTGTACGGCGCCAGCATTAAAGATGCGTTAGCAATTGGATTTAATGAACTTTCAATTTCCAACGAAGCCATGAAAAAAAACGGCGGAAGCCCTGTTGAAATAAAAGGGAACGTTCTCCCGAAAGAAAATATTGCGCTTTTCGCCTTGTGGCTTAAACAACAGAATAGAAGAATTTATTAAACGCAACAATTCGGTTTTTTGAGCATAGTTTCAGGACAGGAGAAAACAGCATATGGATCGTTTTATGCGCACCGCAATAGAAGAAGCAAAGCAGGGATTGCTGGAAGGAGGCATACCCATCGGTTCCGTTTTGGTAAAGGACGGGGAAATTATTGGCAGGGGACACAATAAGCGCGTGCAGGAAAACAACCCTATAGCGCACGCGGAAATTGATTGCCTTGTCAATTCAGGAAGGGTAGGGAAATACAGTGGTACAACACTTTATTCCACCCTCATGCCCTGCTACCTTTGTGCCGGAGCAATTGTACAATTCCGCATAAAAAAAATCGTTGTAGGAGAATCGGAAACCTTTAGCGGCGCAAAAGAATTTATGGAACTGCATGGGGTAGAAATCATTGATTTAAACATTGAAGAGTGTAAACAGTTAATGAAAGATTTTATACAAAACAATCCTGAACTGTGGAATGAAGATATCGGAGAGCTTCAGTAGAAACAAATAATATAAAACTGCCGGAGAATCAAATTTCCACTAACACGCTAGATATGGGTGCATTCCCGATTTTTTGTAACCGTTCATGAGGTTAGGACGAAACAACCCTGACAGGGATTCAAACCCTGTCAGGGTTAATATTCTGCAATGTTTCACCGAAACCAGCGGAAGTCACAAAAAATCAGGAATGCCCTCTGAGGTATCTATGATATCTATTTGGAGCAAGATTAAGGCGATAGGCTGGTTAATGCTTGCACAATTTCACGTGCTATTTACTTTACTTAAAAAACTCAATAATCGTAACGCTTTAGTTTTTTTAAAAATTCTAATAATAGCGCTGTTTACCGCATAGTGTAGGGACGAAACATTTGCCCGTTTGGGTATGAATGCATTTATGACAATTTGCAGCAAATACTTCGCCTATATTTTTTCAAAAAACTAAAGTGTTACCTATAATCATTTTTTTAAAGTGGCAAGTTTATTCGGCAACAAATTGTTACCGATCATTGCATAAAAACAATTTTTTCGCATGATTTTGTCCTTTACTTTCTATTACTTGCACTTGTAAATTATCGCATATTTGAAGGAATAATTTTTTAAAAATATCTTTTTTTTTTAATTTTTTTTTAATAAGAAAAAAAAGGGGGGGGCTTTTCTCCCCCCATTACCTTTATATTTATTGGGCAGATACATAGCAGATTTAAGCTATTTGTTTTGCAGGTCGGCAAGAACTAACGTGAAAAAAATCTTCGGCTGGTATTTCCCGATATTTCACAAAAAAACTCTCCTTCATTGCAAAAATCTTTTTAGAAACTACAGTAGATATTTGATAGATTATTGTAGATTTACAAATCTAAATAAACGCTCCATTCTTGATCAAATCACTTATTATGAAGGAAAGCAAAACCTTGAACTTGCATTGCAGATGAATAAAGGTTTACTATTGCTTACCGCACACCTTGGTAATTGGGAACTGGGTGGTATTTTCTTTGGCAGTTATGGGATAAAGACAAATGTGTTAACGTTGCCTGACGAAAATCCTGAAATCGGAAATATTCGCTCATGGTATAGAGAGATATTTAACGTTAAAACCATAACGATTGATAAATCTCCATTTTCTTCAATAGAAATGGTGAAAGCTCTCAGTAATAATGAATTAATTGCCATGTTAATTGACCGCTATGATGAGAAAACAGATGGTATAATCGTGGATTTTTTTAAGAAACCAACACAATTCCCGAGAGGGCCATTAATTTTAAGCAGACTAACAGGCGCTCCAATTGTTGTCGCATTTGTTGTGAAAGAAAAAAACACATATACGGGAGTGATTAAAGGGCCTTTCATTGTTACACATGAAAAAGAAGAATATGAGACAATGAAAAATATCGTAAATATACTTGAAGAATATATAAATATGTATCCTGACCAGTGGTATAATTTTACCCAGGTTTAAACGGTTAATTTTTTTGATACTGTTGCTCAGTTTATGGTTGAGAGCAGAACGCTGTCTGGGTTCAGTCCATCCATTTTTCATATTGTAAATCCATTTTCGCTACCCTATATTTGGTTATCCTGGAGAAAGAATATGCTGGTTATAAAAAATATTTCTGTATGCTTTTTTCTTGCAATATTATCTATCGGGTTTGTTTTTATTATCCCTGGTAATGTATCATGCGAAACTTTACCGAGTGAATCTTCTGAAACCAACCATAACGTATTTGAAAGGTTTTTAGAGCTCACACAGAACAATCATTCAATAATTGCCAAGATACATCAAGAGAAGCATCTCTCATTATTGGGGAAAAAAGTACACATTTACGGGACTCTAACCATGAAAAAGCCTAATATGCTGCGGTGGGATATAAACAAACCGGACAAATCCATCATTGCCATTGACGGTAAGGATATGATTGTATACCATCCTGAAGCAAAAGAAGCTCAAATATATAGCGTCTCTGGTAATTTTACGGCACGCAATACTATGCGTTTTTTTTCGGAAATTCTATCCGGATCGTTGGAAGAAATGGAAAAAAAGTTTACCCTGGAGATTTCTCGTGAAGAAGATGGGATTTCCTTTCATTTAACGCCAAAATCCAAGATGGCAAGACGATATTTGTCCCATATTGTTATTCATTATGATAAAGATTCAAGTATTCCGTCGGGTATTGGAATGTTTACCCCTAAGGGGGACAAGATAATTACAAGATTATCAGAGGTGAAAATTAATCCAGAGATTAGTGCTGACATCTTTACCATAAAATTACCCGCTGATGTTTTGATAACAAACCGAAGAGACACACATGATGGTTTAGTTGAATAATGGTGACAATAATTAAAATTGTATCTTTTATCGCCTTATCCTTTTTGTGTGCTTATTTGTATCCATATCTCAATCCTACCAATATTGCAGCGTTTATTGAAAAAAACAAGTTGTCGGTCCCTCTGGTCTTTATTTTGATAACCTCCGTAAGACCAGTTCTTTTTTTTCTTCCGTCAATGGGTTTGACAATAGTAGCGGGTATATTATTCGGGAAGTATTGGGGAACGGCCTATGTGGTGCTAGGCGGTGCACTTTCAACAGTGGTGGGTTATTATTTTGCTCAGTGGTTTGGCAGAAACACGGCTAAAAAACTAATTAAGAAAAACAGTTATCTTCTGTTCCTAGAAAAAAAATCGACAAACAATGGGAAGAATATGGTGCTTTACATGAGGCTATTTAATCTGCCCTGGGACCTGGTAAGTTATTGGGCGGGAGTTTCCGGTATTAATTTTAAGGATTTTTATATAGCAAGCATGATTCCTATTGTACCGATTAGTTTTTTATATACCTATTTTGGGAGTACGGTCTTTAATCCCACATGCGCCGGGTTCTTCATAGCTTTAACTATCATGTTTGCATTAGGTGCTATTCCGTTTGTAAGGGCAAAACTTAAGGGGAATAGTTATGTCTGAGTATGTAGGAGTAATAAAATTTCCTATTAACAGACTTCATATGGAACTAACAAATGTCTGTGACTTTTCCTGTGAATTTTGTCCTGATTCGAGGATGAAAAGAAAACGGGGTTTTATGGATGTTAAAATGGCGAAATCAATAATAGATGAAGTAAGTGTCGCAAATATGGTGAAATTATTGGTTTTTCATGTTATGGGAGAACCTACCCTGCATCCACGTTTGGTGGAGATAGTTGGATATGCACATCAAAAAAACGTGGTTGTTTGTATTACAACACATGGTGCTAATCTGGGTGATGATTTGTTGAATGACTTAATAAAAGCAGGTGCAAAAAAGATAATCGTATCGCTTCAAACTCCTGACGAAAAGACCTTTTCAATGAGAGGCGTTAGCGGGTTGTCTTTTCAGGAGTATGCAGACAAAATAGCATCCATTGCAGGATCTTTTATTGATCAAAGACACGGAACAGAGCTAACTATTGGTTTCCTTTCTTCTCCTTTAAGGAAATTAATAATACCGATAGCAAAAGATTTATGTATTGCAGATACATCAAAAAAATTAAGAGCTTATTTGAAATTGTGGGCAGAGAAAATATTGGTTAATTCTAAGATTGAATATCGTCTGCCTGACGTATTTAGACAGATTTCACGTGCAAAATGTTTTAAAGAAAATACAGTGATTATTAGCGATAAGATTTCTTTTCAAACTAGAATAGTTGGAGATTGGGCAACCCATTTTAACCAAAAAAATGTAAATGCAAGATTTGGATATTGCCCCGGAATGCAAGATAACTTTGGCATACTTTGGAATGGGGATTATACCTTTTGCTGTACAGATTATGACGGTAAGACCTCGATGTATAATTATAACGACACCTCTATTAAAAATTATATAAACAGTAAGCCAGTACAAGAAATAGTACGTGGGTTCAAAAGATATAGAGTTTTACATCCCCATTGCAGGCAATGTCTCGGCGATAGAAATATGCTCAATTCGTTCGTAAAGCAGATAGGTTCAATTGTTTACTTTAAATGGATTAAAAGGAACTAAAAAGGAGAACGACATGAAGCCCTTCAAAGTTATGGCCGTACTTATCTCAATATTTTTTGTTATAAACTTTAAGTTAGCAGTGGCGGAAACCATTACCAACGAGACAATTTTGACAATGGTTGAGGCGGGATTAGGAGAAGAACTGATTAACAGTAAGATAAAAACTTCTCAAAATCAATTTGATGTCTCAACAGAAGGTATCTTGAAGTTAAAAAAAGAAGGGGTAAGTGAAAAAATTATTAAAACAATGATTGAGGTCTCCACAAAGTCGGATACCTTAGAACAGAAGACTATTTCAACCGTTAACCGTGCTGAATCCCCTTATTTGGTAGAAAAAGCGCCACCTATTGAAAAAGAACAAAAAGAATTAAGTTCAACCGCTTCAAACACAAACCACAATGAGGACAACATTTATTACGCTCGTTGTAATCTGAAAGTGATAAAAGGCAATCATATTACCTGGGTTAACTGGCAATCCACTCCAACATTCATTCACGCGGGCACCAGGTTGAAAGTTACCAGAACGGGCAACACTGCATCCGTTGTAAATATTGAAACAGGCAGCAGCTACACCTTAGATATCGGCGCTGATGGGGAGGTATTCCTTGAAAAATTTGTTACGAAAAAACCGTTAGATATTAACCAGTTCTCTGCCGATGTTCTGAACAATATAAAAAATACTGTAGCAAGAATTGGAATGACAAAAGAAGAGGTGTACACAGCGATGGGACCTCCTACCAATATCGGAAATGTCAGGTCTAACACAAAAACGTATGAAGATATCATGAGTGCTGATTTGTGGGTTTATGCAAGACGACGTTTTGGCAAAAACATTGGAGTTGAATTTGATGCGGGTACAGGAAGAGTAAACAGGACGGAAGGGATCTGGAAATAAGTTTTGTTTATGTTTTTTTGATATTGTGGCTTTTCTGTTAATTTATTTATTTGGATAGGGAAGATTCAATGAAATTGACTTATAAAAATGTAAGTAAAGGCGGTATTCTTATTTTTGTTTTATTAATTGGTCTATTATTTCAAGGATGCGCAAGCTTAAAAGCAAATAGAGATATGGGAGTAAAGATTTCTAAGGCAGAAAATAAAATTATGGTATTCCCCTTTAGGAATCCATATTACAAAGGTGTGGAATTAGAAGGAATTGGTGATACTTTCGCAATTTCTGTTGTTGGCGAAATCCAGTCTACGGGGAGAACATGTGCGCTTGCTGAGAGTGATGCTTTCAAGGCAAATAAATCAGTCAAAGTTGATGATGCGTGCGCCTACGCTCACCAAAAAGGGGCAGGTATTGCCGTTATAGGTGTTGTTACCGAATGGCTTGACGGTGCTACACAATGGTCTGGTACCGTAGATGTGGCATCTGTTACTGTGAATGCTTATAATACAGAAAATTGTAACCTCATATCTTCTGCTTCTGGCAGGCAAAACGGACAATGGTTTACCTTCGTAAACGCACCGGCAACAAGATTTATGCGTCCATTATCCCAAGAGATAGTGCAGGCTCTGTTTGAATGATTTTTTCGCTGTGGTTATCAAATTCCATTATTGAAAGTAAGATGGTACATGGTCTAAGACTTATGCAGAAACTCAGGGGGATTCAGGGGAGTTGTTTTAACCAAATAATCCTTAGCTTAATGACATTGAATTGCAAACTTGAACCCGCCATGAATACAATATTAATCACAATCAAGACGACTTTCATGGAGATTTAAAAAATTAAAGGCCGACTTTGTAGAACCATGAAAAAACTTTTATTGGTCTCTCCCCTTGCATCAAAAAGCTTTCTGGGAGGCGATTTTTACTTTCGCCTCCCGTATCTGGGACTTTTGAAGGTTGCTTCCCTTACTCCGTCCGATTGGGACGTTAGTATTATTGATGAAAAGGTTGAACCGCTCGATTTGACTCAAGATGCCGATCTTGTAGGTATTACTGCCATGACGCCTGCCGTTAATCGCGCTTATGAAATAGCAGACAGTTTTCGGTTACGGGGAATAAAGGTCATTATGGGCGGCATGCATGTGTCGAAGATGCCTGATGAGGCGTTGCAGCATTGTGACAGTGTGGTTATAGGTGAGGCAGAGCAGCTATGGGACAAAGCACTGGATGATTGTAAAAGGGACGAACTAAAAAGTATCTATCGGCATGGCAACGAATATCCTTCCCTTGCCAATTTCCCTGCACCAAATTGGAAATTATACGAAGGGAAAAGATACCTCCCTGTGCATTTCCTTGAAACGACCCGTGGATGTCCACACAACTGCGAATTTTGCTCTGTAACAAATTCATTCGGAGGTAAATTTCGAAACAGACCTGTTGATGAGGTTGAAAAGGAGATACAAAACCTGAAGCCTTTTGAGGGGATGTTTGTTCTTAAAAATGGGGTCTTTTTCGTAGACGATAACATAATAAGCAACAGGGTGCACGCAAAAGAGCTTTTAAAACGGATCATACCTTATAACCTCAAGTGGACAGGACAAGCATCTGTCAATATCGCAAAAAACGACGAAATCCTCGAACTCTGCAAAAAGAGCGGCTGTATGGGACTTATTGTAGGGTTTGAGTCGTTATCTCAGGGTAACCTTGCAAATATGGGAAAGACGTTCAATACACCCGATACGTATATCGATGTGGTAAAAAAATTGCATGATTATGGTATAGGGGTCACCGGCGCCTTTGTTTTTGGCTTTGATCACGACGACGAAAGTGTCTTTGACAGAACTATTGAGTTTGTCATTAAGGCAAAGATTGATGTTTGTTATTTTTCAATTTTAACGCCGTATCCCGGCACGCGGGTTTATTCACAGATGCTGCATGAAGGAAGAATAATAGACCGGGACTGGTCTAACTACAATACGAACCATGTCGTTTTTATGCCAAAATTGATGCGACCGGAAAAGCTCCTTGACGGTTTTCATCATGCCTTAAAAGAGAGTTTCTCTTATACTGCAATTTTTAAAAGACTCTGGGGCAACGGGACATACAAGAATTTCTTCTACCCCATGAACTTTGGTTTCAGGCAGACCGTTAGAAAAACAATACAAAACAAGCAGGATTTTTCCTATGAACAGGGTTCTGGTTCTTGACGGAATGTGGAATAAGTCCCTTGCTGCCGTAAGGTCTTTTGGCAGGAAGGGATTTTATGTCACAGCAGGCGAAAGGACACGGCTTGCAACGGCAATTTTTTCTAAATACTGCAGCCGGAGATGGATCTATTCATCTCCGGTACTATCCCAGGTTAATTTCCTTACTGACCTTGAAGCGGAACTGAAAGCGGGGAGGTACGATGTTATCTTTCCTATGGAATTTTCTACACAGGTTCTTTTAACTGAAGTTGCAAACAGGCAGATGATTGAAAAATATACAAGATTGCCTTTTGCCGATGCTGATCTTGCCAAAAAAGGGAATGATAAAGCATTTATTATGCAGTATGCAAGAGAACGAGGGATTGGCGTCCCGACAACGTATATGGTAAATGATATTGAGCAGCTTGCGGTGATTGCAAAAGAAACTGCGTACCCTGTTCTTATAAAACCACGGAATAGTTCCGGTTCAAGAGGTATTGTATATGTTAAAGAAAAAGAGGAATTATTAACATTATACCTTAAAGTACATAAAGAGTATCCATTTCCCATCATTCAGGAATATATACCAGATGGCGGTGATGTGTACGGAGTTGGGTTACTTTTCAATTTTCAATCGGAGATACGTGCATCTTTTGTATACAAGCGTTTACGTTCACATCCCGTAAGTGGTGGTCCGAGTACTCTAAGGGAAAGCGTGAAAAGGGAAGACGTCAGGGAGATCGCCGGGTTATTTATGAAGTCGCTTCGGTGGACAGGGGTTGCCCATGTGGAATTTAAAATTGATCCAAGAGACAGGAAGCCTAAATTACTTGAAGTAAATCCGAGATTCTGGGGGTCTTTACAACTGGCGGTTGAATCAGGCATTGACTTTCCTTTTCTATTGTTCAGGCTGGCAATGGAAGGTGATATTGAGCCTGTTATGGACTATAATGCCGGTGTCAGATGCAGGTGGCTTATTCCGGGAGATTTATTGCACTTTATCAAAAACCCGGAGAGGTTAAGACTAAAACCTAATTTTTTTGATTTCAACACAAAAGATGATATTATTTCTCTGAGCGATCCCATGCCGGTAATTGGAAGGCTCTCATCTGTATTGATGTTTTTATATGATAAGGAAATGAAACACCTTTTACATGGATGAAGATATTTTGCAGACATGAGAAGAAATTATGTAACACTTTAGTTTTTTGAAAAATCTGTCCCTGCTTTAACCACATGTTTCAGCATGGGGGTTAACAAAATAAAAATGTCAGGTCATATAAGTTTTGATACTCTTTAATGGAGTAATGGCGCAGATTTAGAACCTGAAATGTTATATACAGAAAGTATTTTTATTACGGATATAAAGAATGATGTTTATTCATGAATTGTCCTTCTAATCACACTTTATACACTGAGGAGCCACTCAATGCGTAAAAAAGAAGAATTAAAATTATTAGCAAATAAATGTATTGCAATACTCACTAACAAATATCAGGTTAAAAAAATCTTCCTTATCGGATCGCTTGTACATGGTATTGTCCATGAAAGGTCTGATATTGATTTGGTTGTTGAAGGGTTGCCTTCAGAGTTTTATATAAAAGCCCTGTCAGAATTGAGCGATATCATGCCTCCCGGTGTCGAGATTAATCTCATTCCATTTGAAGATGCGTTTGAAAGTTTAAAGGAAAAAACAATAAAGGAAGGGGAACTTGTTTACGGATAGGGAACGACTGAAGAAGGACATTGAAATAGAACTCGAAAATCTGCAAAGGCTCGTACAAGAGATGGAAGAACTAATCCGTGAGTTACCTGAAAATCCCGGTTCTGTTGAAACACGGGCTGCGGGAAGCATTCTTCATGATTTCTATTGTGGTATCGAAAAGATTTTTGAAAGGATCGCTATTACTGTTGATAACAACTTGCCAGGGGGAGAAGACTGGCATAAACAATTGCAGAAACAAATGGCAACCCCTTATAAGGGAGCAAGAAGAGAGGTCATAACGGAGGAGGAGTTAATGTTAGAATTAAAAGAATACTTAAGTTTCCGTCACCTTTTCAGACATATCTATGGTTTTAATTTAAAGTGGGAACAATTTTCTCGACTTTGCTATTCTTTGGGGTCTTTATACAAAAAATTAAAGATTGCATTAATCGACTTCTTGAAAAACTAAACAGAGAAGAAGATATGATTACCTATATAATTGGGAACCTATTTGAATCCCCGGCTCATGTGTTGATCAATACTGTCAATACTGGGAGAGTTATGGGGAAGGGTATTGCCAAAGATTTTAAGACAATTTACCCTGAAATGTTTAGAGAATACCTACGCTGGCATAGCCAGAACCAAACAAGCAAGAAATCCGAAACAAATTCCAAAATTCTCCCCCTTACCCCCTCCAAAGGGGGAGAATGTCCCCTGCTGGCGGGGATGCAGAGGGTGGATTCGTATTGAACATTTCAGATTCGCCATTAAATATTTTGCCAAAAAGCACGCACTGACGAATGGAAGTGTGCAAAGAAATTATTTTTAACGGTAAGGAGCCAATGTATGACAATGAAAAAAACTTGTATTTTATTGGTATGGTTAATAGCAATTGTCGTTTTTTACGAGACTAAAACAAGCAATGCCGAAGAATCCATTACGCAACTGGCTCATGACGATTTATATAAAAAGGCGATGTTTCTTAAAGAAGAGGGTAAAAGTGATGAGGCTATAAACACGTTTAATAAATTCATGGAAGTCAGCAAGGACGAATTGAAAAGAACTGATGCCATGTTAGAACAATGCATGATTATGAAAGACATGAAAGCCCCTGCGTGGAAGTATAAGGCAAAAGAAGCACAGCAAAAGGTTAAAATTCTTTACCGGTCTCATTATTTGAACCCGGAATACTGGCTTGTCTATGCAAAATTTGCAGCGCTTATCAATAGGGAGCGTGATGTATATGGGGCATTTAAAAAAGCTTTCTTTTATAAGCCGGATTATCCGGAAGGTTACATCGTAAAGGGAGATTTGTACGGCTACCTTGCAAAAAATACCGATCCGTCAGAATCCACAGTTAGTACTTCAATCGATTCTGCATATGAGCCTGTTAGTAAAGAGAATTCGGCCCGTTACAATAAAGGAAAAGAGGCAAAGAAGTCTTACGAAATTGCACTCAGAAATTCAACACTGGGCAACGACAAAAAGGCTTATATTCATTATAAAATTGGTACACTGGAAATGGATATTTTATCAAATAAAGAAGATGCCATAAGAAACTGGAAGAAGACGGCTGAGCTTTCTCCTGACAGTATTTATGGGAAAAAATCCGTAGAACTCCTGAGCGGGAATCCGTGATTAATGGCTTGACCGTTGATCTTGAGGATTGGTATCACATCTGTGGCGTAGAGGGCTATTCTGATCCGCAAAAATGGGATACTTATGAAAACCGTATAATAAGGAATACTGACAAGGTACTTACTCTTTTAAGAACGTATAAAGTAAAGGCTACTTTTTTTGTCCTCGGATACATTGCCTTCAAGGAACCTGGTCTTATAAAGACAATTAAGAGCGAGGGACATGAAATAGCAACTCATGGCTTTTATCATAAGAGGATCTTTGAGATGACGGAACGGGAGTTTGAAGAAGATGTCAATAAATCCATTTCTGTTATATCATCAAATATCAACGAGAGGGTACTGGGTTTTAGGGCGCCGGAATGGTCGATCCGGAAGAATACTTTATGGATGCTTAATGCATTAAGGAAATACGGTATTCTTTATGATTCAAGCATGGTTCCTCTTACAAGAATGGGATATAGGGATTACCCTGTTTATCCATGTTGCTACAATACTGATTATGGAAAGATTTGGGAATTTCCGCTCACCACAACAAGGCTGTTTTGGGAACGTCTTCCCTTTACGGGTGGCTTACCGTTAAGACTATGTCCTTATTTTTATATTGTATCAGAAATAAAAAAAATTAACCGCATGGGGTTTCCTGCAATGGTCTATATACATCCGTGGGAATTTGACAAAGAACAACCACGCATTGATTTGCCGTTAAGCAGGAGATTTATGCACTATTTCAACATAAGTGCCACTCCCAGGAAGACAGAAGGCTTACTTAGCAATTTTCAATTTGCCCCTATCAAAAATATATTGGGGATTACAACATGAGAGATATGTATTATCTTAAATCCGTATCCACCTTTTGCATTATTTATAGCTTAATAGTCGCCTTCTTATATGTATTTACAGTTGTTACGGGTTTTGTCGGGAGTATTTTTATTTTTGTAACGATTTTGTTTCTGCTTTTTTTTTATTATAATGGGTTCGTAAAATTTAAAAAAATAAGGAACCGTTTTCTACGTTGAAGAAGAGAGTTGTTATTACTGGAATGGGCATAATTACCGCCCACGGTATTGGTAAGGAAATAACCTGGAAAAAGATCGTTTCAGGCGCATCAGGTATTAAAGAAATAGAGTCTTTCGATTCCTCAAAATATCCCGGAAAGTGCGGTGGAGAGGCAAAGCAGTTTACCTCTGCTTCCGAAATAAGAAATTTAAATGCGGCACGTCTTGACAGGGCATCGCATTTATTGATTCATGCTTCACGTGAAGCGCTTCTGGAATCAAACGTACTCCCATACATCAAAAATACAAATATACTTTTATCTTTAGGGACAACACTTGGTGGAATGATTTCCGGAGAGTTGTTTCATAAAGAAGTTCTGAAAAAAGGGCTGAAAAAGGCACGCATTTCTTTATTAACTGATTATCTTGCAAATTGCCAGGCGATTAATTTATTCAGGGAATTTCAATTAAAAGGAAATTACAATATATTTTCTAACGCATGTGCATCCGGTACAAATGCCATAGGTTGTGCGTATAATTCTATACAATCAGGCCTTTATAAAATTGCCATTTGCGGAGGATACGATACTATGAGTGAATTTACCTTTGCCGGTTTCAGCTCTCTTATGGCAATGACTCCTACTAAGTGCAGGCCGTTTGATAAGAATAGAAACGGGCTGGTACTGGGGGAGGGAGTAGGAATTTTAATTTTAGAGGAATTGGAACACGCCGTGAAACGAAATGTACGAATATTGGGCGAAATAATCGGGTACGGGGAATCTTCCGATGCGTATCATATGACAAGCCCCGACCCGACAGGTGAGTTCGCATTTCGTGCCATTATGAATGCCTTGAATGATGCGGATAATCCAAAAATTGATTATATCAATGCACATGGCACCGGAACTATTTATAATGACGCGCAGGAATCCAATGCAATATTGAAAGCGTTTGGAGAGGAAACACAAAACATACCCGTAAGTTCAATAAAACCCATGGTTGGCCATATCCTTGGTGGGGCTGGGGCGGTAGAGGCTATAGTATCATTGCTTTCAATTGAGCGTAAAGCCGTTCCTCCAAATATAAATTATTGCACGCCTGATCCCGTTTGCAATTTGAACATATCAAAGGAAACAGTGTATTGCGATATAAAAACCGTTTTGTCCAATTCATTTGGTTTTGGGGGGACTAACGCAACTTTAATACTCAGGGAATATACATGGATCGGATAGTGTTAACAGGCGTGGGGCCATTGACGCCTATTGGAAAAGGAAAAGAAGATTTCTGGAATGCAGTAGTGAACAACTTCCCAGGCATAAAGAAGATAACAAAGTTCATGCCCGATCAAGAATTTTACGGGGGAGAAATTAATGATATCCATTTTGACGAATATATCCCCGACACAAAATTCAGACGTGCCACTGAAATATCTAAATTTACTATGTCCGCCGCAAAGATGGCAATGGATGACGCTCAGGTTGATTCTCCCAATATTAAAAATCTTGGGCTAGTTGTCGGCTTAACCCACGGTGCTCTAAACTATACACAATCCTATCACGAACTTCTGGTAACCGAAGGTCCTGAATCTGCCAGTCCCATACTCTTTTCTGATTCTATATTGAACGCCCCCGCAGGTAATACTTCTATCTGCTTAGGTATTCACGGTCCCGTTCATACTTTGATTGGGGGCAGTGTAACAACCATACGGGCGATCATGCTCGCAGTACAATTATTAGCCACAAAAAAAATGGAAAAGTCAGTTATTGCTTCTGCCGAAGAATTAAACAAATTTTCACTATACTGTTACTACAGGCTGGGGATAAACACATTGTCTGAAGGTGCCGGTGCTCTCTTAATAGAACCGGAAGATACAAAGAACAATCAAGTCCCGTATTGTTATATTTCCGGCTTTGCTTCACAAACCAATCCTTCAAATTTACAGTCCGCGTTGGAAGAATCCGTTGAAACCGCGTTGAAAAAAGCCAATTTAAAAGCAAAAGACGTTGATCTGTTAATGACGTCCCCTTCTTTCCCCAAAGTACAGCAGCTTGATGCATATGAAATTCCCATGGGTAGTTTGGATTCAATTACGGGAAATGCATTTGCTGTTTCTACCATATGGAACGTTATTCTATCGGCGTTGTGTATAAGGCATGGGGCAATACCATTGCCTATTCTCAAAAATTCAGCGCCGATTAACAACGAGATCAGGAACGTAATGATTTGTGCAACTGAGAGCGAAGGGGTTGCGGGAGTATTAATTTTATCGAAAATATCATGAAAATAAACGCGGCTTGTTTAAGACTATGAATTATAATTTTCCCGATACAAGATTATTATTAAGCCAATTTCTTGTACAAAGATATCAAACAGAAATGCTTTTGAAATTTGCGCAAGAAGAAGGAATCCTGCGGCTTCTTGAGTCTATTGATACATTTCACATCAATGAAGCTATAGAAGCGCTTCAAAATAAGCTCAATTATCAATTGCAGGACAGGTTGAGAAGAAGAATGATACATACACTTATTTATCTATTACAGGAGTGTGGATATTTAAGCCTTGAAAACACCAGATATCAATGGCATATGATTGAAAATGCTGCTCCGAAATTAAAAGACGAGGAATATAAAATTATTGAAGTTTCATTTAAGGGAGTGGTGGGGTTTTTTGAAGAGTGTATCAAATACAGCGGTGATTTTTGCGTGGAGCAACGCCACGTTTCAATTTTAATGCGGAATTTACGTCGATATGGGAAAGCTTTCTGGGTAATGCAGAGTTCAACTTTGCCAGATCCATTCTTATAGAATTGTTAATGTTTGAAAAAAAAGAAAACAGTAATATTCTCGTTCTTTGCTTTGGCCCAGGTTTTGATTTGGTAAAGATAAGTGAGCGATTTTCCAATGTGAAATTATTTGGTCTTGATTTTGCCGAGAACTTTTACGATAAAGCCAAAAGCAAATTATCAAATTCTCATACCATCGAATGGGTACGTTCTGACCGTTGGAAAGGTTTTGGCTTTCCATTACCTTTTCAGGATAATTGCATGGAAGTTGTGTTTTTTGGATGTGCTGATCCATATATCCCCGTTGAAAAAAGAAGATATGCTTATAAGGAAATCTTCAGGGTTTTGAAGCATGAGGGTTCACTTGGCATTTTGACCAACAGTTACCCTGACCAGGAGAAAAAATACGTAAAAGATAAATGGATAAGATTGGGAATACTTGCTCATGATTTCTGTGAAAGTGTCTGCGAGGGGTGGCAGGGTTTTCATGAAGCAGTGAATTCAATAAAACTTTTTAAAGAGATTGGGTACCATACGAATACCGTAATGCTCAATGCTTCGATCTGGAGATTGGACAAACCTTGAGCGGAAGAATATTGATAACGGGCATTGGTTTCATTACACCAATCAAACCTTTTCAGGGGGTGAACGAATTCTGGCATGCATTGTGTTCCGGGCAGGATCTTATAAAAAAAACGAGACTTCCTTTGCTTGAAATTGATGGGGAATGGCCAATGGCGGAAATTAGCCTTTCCTGCATAACGCAAACCGTTCAACCGGAAGACAAATTTCAATATCTTATGAAAAGAGCTTTGAACATGGCAATTGAGGATGCAAATCTGAAAGATTGCTCAAATATAGGTTTCTCCATGGGTACGGTTTTGGGAAATATGTTATTAAAGGAAAAAAAATTGGCTGATGCAAAAAACCAAAAGAAAGAATACTGTGGTGAACAAGATTCCCTTTCTAATGTGACATTGCAATTTTCTTCCCTATATAACCTAAACGGACCAAAATATACCGTCTCAACCGCATGTACTTCCGGTACTGATGCCATAGGGATTGCAGCCAGAAGCATACTATCCGGCAAAACTGATATTATGATTGCCGGTGGAGCTGATATTTTGAGTGATTTTGCTATTATCGGATTCCATGCCCTTCAGGCAATTACAACTGATAAGGTAAGACCCTTCGATAAAAACAGAAGCGGACTCGCACTCGGCGAAGGGGCGTCATTTGTTGTGCTTGAGTCCGAGAAAAGCGCGGCAAAAAGAAATGCAAAGGTATATGGCCGGGTCATGGGATATGCGTCGCGTGCTGACGCCAATCATTTAACAGGCCCTCATCGCGAAGGACGAGGCCTTGCCGAAGCAATAGACAGGGCAATGGGTCAGTCGGGAGTAAAACCGGGTGATATTAATTATATTAATGCACACGGGACTGGTACGGTTTACAATGATCTTATGGAAACAAAGGCAATAAAGCGGGTATTTGGAAGGTTGGCATATGATATCCCAATCAGTTCGACAAAGTCAATGCTGGGACATTCCCTGGGTGCGGCGGGGGCTATCGAAGCTATATGTTGCCTGCTGGCAATAAAAAACGGAATTGTACCTCCTACCATTAACTTTCAGGAATGCGATCCCGACTGCGATCTTGATTATACTCCGAATATTGCAAGAAACCACCACGTGAAAATGGCAATGTCTCTATCCGCCGGTTTTGGCGGCCAAAACTCAGCGATCATATTAGGTGGCGCATGATTCCAGCGGTTACCGGAATAAGTATATTGAACAGCAATACTCCGGATGGTAAAATTCCGGCTTTTGAGGGACTGGATAAGAAGTGCCGAATATATAATGCTCTTGATGGTTTGGTGGTTGCTTCCGTCGGTAATGTCTTGCTAAGCGCTGGAATTCCGGTTCCTGTTGCAAATGATGACATTAGTCTTTATCTAGGAATTGATATTTCCATCGAAGATATCAAAAATGAATATTTTAATAACATTCTGGACGAAGGAATTCTTGGAGCAAGTCCGCAACTTTTCCAATTTACAACACCAAATTCTCTTGCCGCTCAAGCGACAATAGCTTTCGATTTAAGGGGAGAGTGTATTACCATGCCCATCGGGTCTTCATTCAGGGAAGTTGTGGAATATGCATGCGAATGTATTATCGGACGAAATATCAAAATGGCAATTGCAGGTTGTATAAGAAAGGTCAAGGCATTAAATCTCCATACAAGTGGTCATGTATACAGTTCTGAATTTTTTTTTATTGAGGATAGGGAAAGCGCAATGCGGAGGGGTGTGAAAATTTACCCTAATGCGCTGGACAGTGTTTTATGAAGATCTTTTGTGCGCCAGACGGACTTTCCGCTGAGACAATCAATAATAATCAGAATGAATTGTTGCTTGCCACGATAGACTATGCGCGACAAATGTCTCCCTTTTATAAAGAAATCCTTCAAAATGCCGGTACCTTGCAATCCGCCGCCCATGCAAGGGAATACCTGGATAAATTGCCTTTTACCACAAAACAGGATATATCAAATAACAATTGGAATTTCCTGGCAGTAAAAAAACAGGATATCGCGGAGTTTGTGTCTACTTCCGGCACCACGGGTGAACCGGTATTTCTTGCGCTTACGGAAAACGACTTAGAACGTCTTACCTGTAGCGAAGAGCGAAATTTTAATACTATAAACGCTGGCAAAGAAGATTTATTTCACATTGTTGTAACCTGCGACAATCTATTTACCGCTGGCATTGCATATTACAGAGGACTCATAAGGCGCGGCGCTTCCGTCGCAAGGATAGGGCCTAAAAGCATTATCAGGCATTTTCAACTCATTAAAGAATTACGGCCTACCGGAATTGTCGCGGTACCATCGTTCATGCATTACCTGATACGCCATGCAAATGAAATTGGAATAAATATTCCCGATTTGGGCATTGAGAAAATAGTTCTCATAGGCGATAGCATACGAAATACGGATTTTAGTACGAATACACTTGGCAGCTTTATTGAGAATTCATTTAGAAGGAAAGTTTTTTCCACATACGGTATCTCAGAGGGGCAAATTTCATTTGGTGAATGTGAATTTCACCACGGACTACACGGACATACGGATTTTGTTTACGTAGAAATTGTGTCGGATGAGGGTATCCCGCTACAAGACGGCGAGATTGGCGAAATGGTAATTACCACCCTTCAACACGAAGGGATGCCTCTGATCCGTTACAAAACGGGAGATATTACCTTTAAACTTTCGGGACAGTGTTTATGCGGAAGAAACTCCGTTCGAATTGGTCCGGTTTTGGGACGTAAACACCACCGGTTAAAGGTAAAAGGGGTTACTCTCTATCCAAAGACAATTGAAAATGCAATTTTTCATTTAAAGGATGTGATAAACTACCAGTTGGAAGCATATACCGGCGATACCAAAACAGACCACATTATTTTACGAATAGGTTCCCATAGAAACGATGATAAATTCAGATCATCCTTAATTGATATTCTTCGTGCGAAAACAAGAGTAGTTCCTGAGATTGAGATAGCTTCGCCAAACGAGATAGAGAAGAAACTCTTTGAAGGGGGCAGTAGAAAGGCGATTACTTTTAAGGATAGGAGGATTAAATTACATGAGTAACACTATGGACATGATCAATGAACTAAGCTTTTCAAATGATGAGATCTCCGATTGCCTGGCGAATGGAAGCATTCTTTCAATAGAACTTGAATTTACCAAAAAGTGTAATCTCAGATGCCTTTACTGCTATTCCAGTGCTGGACCCGCAGCGGAAAATGAATTGAGCATGGAAGAAATGAAATCGGTGGTGGATCAGGCAAAAGGGCTGGGGGCAAAGAAAATAATCCTCCTGGGAGGCGGTGAACCACTTCTATACGAGGGTGTGGTAGATATCATTAAATATATTAATTCAATCGGATTGCAGCAAATACTCTTTACAAACGGCGTATTGATTGATAAAGAAATAGCGCAAACACTATACAGAAATAAAGTTTCTGTGGTAATAAAATATAATAGCTTTAATCCCGAGGTTCAGGACATGCTTGCAAATGCCAAAGGAACTTATAAACAAATAACCAGAGGACTAAAAATATTGATGGAATCGGGGTATCCCCGTGAAGATTTGGGACTGGGTATTCAGTCCGTAATATGCAAACAAAATATTAACGAGATCCCGGAAATGTGGATGTGGGCGCGGAAAAGAAATATAATTCCATATTTTGAAATATTGACTTACCAGGGCAGGGCAAGGGAAAACAAGGATTTGATTGTGCCTACCCTGGAAATTAAGGAGATATTTAAACGCCTGGAGCAAATCGACAAGGATCATTTTGGCATTCAGTGGGATTCTCGTCCGACAATTGCCGCCTTTTCCTGTAAACGCCATCTCTATAGCTGCCTTATCAATTCCCAGGGACATGTACAGCCGTGTACGGGCGTTGATATGTCGGTGGGAAACATCAGGGATAAATCACTTGGGGAAATTCTGGTAAGCAGTGGAGTTATAAAAGACCTGAGAAATATTTACGAAAACATAGAAGGACAGTGTAAAACGTGCGAATATAATAAAGAATGTTACGGTTGCAGGGGAAACGCTTACCAAATGACGGGAAATCATTTGGCTTCAGATTCCACATGTTGGCATTGTGAAAAAAACCCCAAATGAAAATTTTGCTTATCTCTGTTAATAACGAGATGAAACCGTACCCCGTGGCGCCATTAGGCATCGCATATATTGCAACTATTTTAAAAAATAAAGGGCATAGCGTATACGTTCTTGATCTTTGTTTTGCCGAAGATGATTACGTGGCAATAGAAGAATCGCTGAGAAAATTTTCTCCGGATCTCCTAGGTCTCTCCATCAGAAACATAGATAATTTAACCTTTAGAAAAAGCGTTTACTATCTTCCGCGGGTTAAGGAAATAGTTCGGCTTATCAAGCGCCTTACATCGGCTCAAATAATTGTTGGAGGATCGGGTTTTTCCCTTTTCCCGGAAGAAGTTTTGAGGTATTTGCAACTTGAAATGGGTATTGTTGGCGAGGGAGAAATATCTCTTCCGCAATATATAGACGTCATTATCCATGGTGGTGAAATTAACGATATACCTAACCTCTGTTATATAAAAGATGGGAAATACACCCGTAACAATACCCTCTGTAGTGTTGAACCTTTTACACCAAAACGGGAGTTGCTAAACAATAACAAATATCTGGAACTGGGCGGAATGGCCAATATTCAATCAAAAAGGGGTTGTCCGTTTCACTGTACCTATTGCACATATCCAAGTCTGAATGGTAATACGGTAAGGTTGAGAGAACCATTGGAAATTGTTGATGAGATTAAGGAGTTAAATTCCGAATATGGAGTTGACTATGTTTTCTTTGTGGATGACATATTTAATTGTCCTGAAAAACACACTGTTGCCCTCTGCGAGGAAATAATCAGGCATGAACTTAAAATTGATTGGGCATGTTTTGCCACACCAAAAGGAATGACGAAAGAACTTGCGCTTCTCATGTCGGACGCTGGTTGCAAGGGCATTGAATTCGGAACGGATGCCGGATCCCGAAAAACACTGAAAGCCATTGGCAAGTCTTTTACCATCGAAGACATAGCATTTGCCACAGAATGTTGCAATAGTATTAATTTGCCGAATGCTCATTACATTATTGTTGGTGGCCCAGACGAAGACGATTCAACGCTAAGCGAAACATTTTCACTTTTTAATAAAATAGAGCCAACCGCGGTTATTGTATTTGTGGGAATCAGGATATATCCAAACACATTGCTTTATTATAAAGCGATTGAAGATAAAATCATCGAAAAAGATCAAAATATATTGGAACCTGTTTTTTACATCTCACCTAAGATAGACAGGGACGTTCTGCTTCAAAAAATTTATGATTACGCACAACAAAGCCATAATTGGATTGTGCCTGGTCTTGATATTAGATGTGATACGGATATGTTAACCGTTATGAGAAAAATAGGAAAAAGAGGGCCTTTATGGGATATGATCTAGTTCATTCACAAAGAGTAGTGCTGGTGACCGGCGGCAGCAAAGGCATCGGAAAAGCCATTTGCAAGGTATTTATCGGGGAAGGCGATCATGTAATTGTAAATCACTGCAAACCAATTGATGATATAGAGAAATTAAGAGAAGAATTTTCATCTCCGCAAGGAAGCTTTTCAATTGAAAAAGCAGATGTCACCGATTATGCGCAAATAAAACAAATGGTTGACAATATTGTGAAAAAGCATGGAAAGATAGACGTGCTTATCAATAACGCAGGTATAATTAAAGACGGTTATATAATGCTTATGTCGGCAAAAGATTGGAACGACGTTATTAACGTAAACCTGACGGGCGTTTTCAATTGTACAAAAGCAGTGTCTGAACATATGATTGGGCAAAGGAGCGGAACAATCATCAATATAGCGTCTTTGAGTGGAATTACTGGATTACCCGGCCAGACAAATTACTCCGCCGCTAAAGGTGGTGTAATTGCATTTACCATGGCCCTTTCAAAAGAACTTGCGCCTTTTTGTATTAGGGTAAACACCGTCGCTCCGGGAGTCATTGAAACAGATATCATTGATTCCCTCGATAAAAATAAGAGAAATAGTTACAAGGAACATATTCCTCTAAAAAGATTTGGAAAGCCGGAGGAAGTTGCATCCGTTGTCCGCTTCCTTGCATCATCCGAAGCAAGTTATATTACAGGGGAAGTTATTCGTGTATCCGGGGGATTAAATTGAATATGCATGACACGATCCAAAAACTCAAGGAATTACTTGTTACAAAATTAAAACTAAAAATCGGTGTAGACCAGATAAAAGAAGACACTCTGCTTTTCGGCTCAAATAGTCTGGGACTTGATTCCATAGATGTCCTGGAATTAATTATTGCTATAAAAAAAGAGTTTGGCGTTGAAATCATGGACAGAGAAACATCGGAACAAGTCTTTACCTCCGTTGGCGCAATAGCAAGATATATAGATAAAAACAAATGAAGAAGGCATTCCCAAGTCCCCCGGAAATACTCCCACACGCATACCCGTTTATTATGATAGACAAAATCATTAAATTTGAGGAAAAGATAAGCATTGTATGCATAAAGAATGTAAGTTTAAATGATGAATATTTGGGTGGACATTATCAGAAAAATACAAACTTCCCGGCTTTGCCGCAAGTGCTTGTATTAGAGGCAATGGTGCAATCATCAGGATTGGTACTGGGTAACACTAAAGACAAAGTTGCATATCTGTGTTTGATAAAAGAAGCCACATTTGAAAAATCTGTTGTGGCAGGAGATCAACTCGTAATCACTTCCAGGATAACGCAATCGTTTACACCCTTTTATGTATTTGAAGCTGTTGCAACAGTAGATAGCGAGATTGCCTCCAAAGCGGTAATAACACTTTCGTTGACGATAAAAGGAACAACATGAATTTGCAGCATGTGAATTGTAACCTTTGTGGCGCTGATGATACTAAAATAATTACAGTTCAAAGCAATCATAACGTGGTAAGATGCAAGAAATGCAGCCTTGTATATGTAAATCCAAGACCGAATACTGAGCATTTAATCCATCTCTATGAAACCTATCACCAAAGAAATGGAAAGAGAGAGTACACATGGGCAAATCTTATGGAGAGAAATTACAGGGAAGTATCGGGGTTTTTGGCGCAGGTTTTTCCCGGAAAAGGTAAAATCCTCGATATTGGATGCGGCTATGGGCATTTTCTCGAAATAATGAGGATTCTTGGATGGGTTGTTAGCGGAATTGATCCATCGCCAAATACGGTGTGTGCTGCAAACAAAAAGAATCTCAATGTTATTGAAACGTCCATTGAAGACGTTTCCCTCCCGGAAGCTTCTTTCGATGCGATAACAGCTTTTTACGTCCTGGAACATCTTCCGGATCCATACTCTGCGGTAAAAAAAATCCATTCCCTGCTAAAACCTGGAGGCGTGTTCGTCCTGAGAGTTCCACACACGACTCCTATTGTCAGACTCCTTTCATTATTCCATATAAAAAATAATCTCTACGATACCCCATACCACTTGTACGATTTTTCACCCGAAACCATTACCGTTCTGTTAAAAAAAGCGGGGTTTACAACGGTTCAGGTAAAGCCTGGCACACCGACACTTCCGGTTAATTTTTTAGAGAAAATAGTCTCCATTACATCGGGAAATATTGCCCGAATATTTTTTGCGGTCAGCGGGGGAAAATTTCTTTTCCCAGGCACAAGTAAAACCACAATTGCTTGTAAAAATCTGACAGAATAAACTTAACGCGTCGCGATAGTAAAACATGGAATTTTTCTTAAAAAAGTGCGCATCATTTATCCATTCCTTTCACAAGCAAATAGTTGTTGTATTTGCTCTGCTCACGGCAGTCTCCATAGTAACAATTTTTTACATGGAAATTAAAACGGACATAATAGACGTTCTTCCATCTAAAAATAAGAAAGTAGGCCAGTTTAAGGACTTCATTGAAAAATACGGTATTTCGGATAATGTAGTATTGCTGTTGGAATCGACGGAGAATGAAATTGATGAACAAACAGAACTCATAGAAACGCTTGCAAACAAACTTGCAGCATCTCCATATATTGAGCACGTTGATTATAGCCCGTTAAAATACGAAAACAGTTTTTTTATCAATCATATACCGTTGCTTCTTGATGAAAAAGGATTGAAACGCCTTGAAAACAGACTTACCCCAAAAGGCATCGAACGGCAAATAAGATATAATCTCCAAAAACTTCTCTCTCCCCTTAGTTCTCCAATCGATTACGAAATGATTTCAAAAGACCCTCTTGATATTGCAGACATAGTAAAAGATTCTCTTATGAGCGCAAACAAAGAGGACAGCCTTGATATCAGTACCGGTTATTACATCACGTCGGATTATTCAACTGCCGTTATCTTCGTTAAACCAAAGGGCAAAGGAAGGGATATGGCCTTTGTCGGTAATTTGAAACGGGAACTGGACGACATTATCTCATTCTCAATGGAGAAAGCCGGCAATCCTTCGGACGTACGGGTGGAACTTACCGGCAACTGCGTTTTATCGGAAGAAGTGCGCCAAATTATCCGTCATGACGTAGCATACTCTTTTCTCTTATCCGTTTTTCTCATTGCCGCACTCATATGGTTTGCGTACAGAGTAAGAGTTAAGATTCTATTGGTTATCGGATTTACCTTGTTGACGTCTCTTTCCACTACACTTGCCTTTGCATACCTGGTTTTCGGTAGTCTGAATATAGTAACAAGCGTTGTTGCGGCGCTACTTATCGGCCTTTACGTGGATTATGCAATGCATTCGGTAAATAGATTCGGCGAGGTTTTTAGAAAACTGAACAACCGGCAAAAGGCCCTGGAACAAACCCTTACCAAAACTGGTTCTGCGATCATTATATCTGCAAGCACAACGTCGCTGTCTTTTTTCAGTATAATTGTGACCAAGTTCAATGGTTTGCATGAGTTGGGTATTGTTGCAGGAATAGGAGTTTTATTATGTTTGTTATCCACGCTCTTCCTGACAAACTCTCTTCTTTACTGGATAAGTAAAAAAGGGTTGCATAAAATCCAGTTGAAAAAAGAGGTCCCTACAGGAGTTGAAAATCTTATCAAACTGCTCGTTAAAAGACCCAATAGGATACTTGCTATTAGTATTATCGTTTTTATCATCGCGGGTTTTGGTGTAACAAGATTAAAGTTTAACAATGATCCCGATAGTATCATCCCAAAAGATTGCTCCTCGGTTGCTGTGGGAAAAAAACTTCAGAAAAAAATGGGTAATAAAGGGGAACCGCTTTCCATAGTAATTAAAGCTCTGGATAAAAAGGGACTATCCTTTGCCTTTGACGAACTTGAAAAACTGCTTATGCAATTGAAAGAGAATGGTCTGATTAAGGATTACAATTCGTTAAACATCTTCATGCCAGCTCCCTCCGTTCAGTTGGAAAGAAAAAGAAAAATAAAAACAATGCTGGCGGATAATGACATACAGCCTGACGCGCTGACGAAAACGCTACTGGACTCTCTTGAAAAAAATAAATTGGTATATGAGAAAACGTATGTAAACAACTACATAAAAAATGTAACAAATGCGCTGTATAACGCGCAATCCATTGGCCTGGAAGACGTTGAAATGCTATCTTCTCCAAGAGTAAAGCATTTTTACAATAAAGAAGACCTGTCCATTGCCTCTTATATTTATCAGGGGAATAATGGATGGGACATAGAAACCATTAACAAAATTCAGCAAATGGTTGATTCGAAAGGGCAGAATTGGATATTTACGGGGAAACCGATCTTGTTCAATGAAATAAAACCTACCATCATTTGGGGCAGCGCTTTAGCATCGATCATGGCGCTCCTGATGAATTTTGTTATTATTTATTTGTACTTCAGAAAAATACTTCATACGATATTTGTTTTGCTGCCGGTAACGCTGGGGTTTCTCCTGACGTTGGGGGCGATGGCCTTCCTGGGTATTCCTTTTAACGTCATTAACGTAGGCACTATAGCTTTAGTTTTCGGGCTAGGCGTGGATTATGGCATATACGTAATGCAGGCATATGTAAGAGAAGATGAAAAAAATATTTATAGTGCACTTCGAACGAGCGGTAAAAATGTGATGATGTGCTCGGCCACAACCGTTGCAGGTTGTGGAAGTCTCGCGCTTGCAAAATTTACCGGCATTGCAACCGTGGGCCTTGTACTTTCCATAGGAGCAATTGCTTGCGCCATTACCGCGTTGCTTGTATTGCCAACAATTATTTATCTGAATGAGAGACGAATTTCACAATGAAGGATTTTGATGTCATAGTTATCGGAAGTGGAATCGGGGGACTTATTAGTGCCGGAACGTTGGTCTCAAAAGGGATGAAAACCCTTCTGGTTGAAAAAAACAAAATTCCCGGCGGACTACTTGCCTCTTTCAAAAGGAAGGGGTTCCTCTTTAATTCCGCTGTTGACTGTATCTCGGGTGTTGCTAAAGGGGGGTACATTTCAAACGTTCTAGAGAGTCTCGACGTTGATTCCGAAATAAACTTTGTAAAGCTGAATCCCATAAGATTTAGTATTTTCCCAGATATCCGGATTCCCGTAGACTCAAACATGAATGTCTATATTGAAAGGCTCATTCAACTATTTCCCTCGGAAGCGTCGGGAATAAAAAAATTATTCAACTTCATGGATGGTTCATTTACCTTGGTACAGTCCATGCTAGATTCATTTTTATCCGGCAAGCCTGGATTAGGGAAAGCAACTCATGAAATTTTTGAACTAAGAAATATTTCATACAAGGATCTGCTGAGAAAATATATCACTAATTACCGCCTTACCATGGTTTTATCCGACCGATGTCCCTTTATCGGACTGCCGCCATCACGAGTATCGGCATTCTCAATGGTCAACATGATCATGAGCTATTTCAAATTGGGTGCCTACAGACCAATAGGTGGCTTCCAGAAACTTGCGGATATTCTTGTCAAAGGAATTGAAAACAAAGGAGGCATGGTACTGTTGGGAAACGGAGCTGATAAAATACTACTGGAAAATAATAATCGGTGTTATGGAGTTCGGTGCGAGAACGGCAATGAATATACTTCCGAATTTGTGGTCTCCAGCGTTGACTCGCATCATACATTCGGCGATCTGTTGGGAAGAGAATTTGAATCTATTCCAACGGAAATGCGAAAAAAAACGGGCATCTCAACGTCATTTTTCGTTGTATATGCCGGAGTCAAAGGTGAGGTTACCGAACATTCGAGCGTTGGTTATTTTCCCTCGTATGACATGGAAAGTTTTTTTTCTCCTAAAAGCTCCTTTAAGAATGACTCGACCATTGGTGTAACGGTTGCCAGTATGGAGGACAAACTCCTTGCCCCTGATGCCTGCAACACGGTGGTATTGCACGAAATGGCGGAAGCCTCCGATAAAGAGATAGACAAATCCGTATGTACGGGAATAGTGATTAAAAAAGCGGAAAAGATAATACCAGGATTGAAAGACAAAATTATTGTCCTTGATTCCGCTACACCTAAATCCATTGAACGATATACCGGAAATTTCAATGGCTCCGCATTTGGATGGAATCAAATACCAGGTTTTAAAAACGTAAAGGGGTATGGAATAAACAATCTATACATTGCCGGTCATTGGGGAGAAATAGGTGGCGGAGTATTGGCGGCAGCATATTCCGGGGCCAAAGCAGCGAAGGAAATCCTTACAAAGGAAAGCGTCACTAATGGAATCTAAAATATATGTTGCAATACCGGCGTATAATGCTTCCAAGACAATCGGCAATGTGGTTTCCGCTGCTTTAAAACATGTTTCCACAGTTATAGTCATAGATGACGGGTCCACTGATAATACCGCAATTGTTGCCTTTGAAGCAGGTGCTGGAATCATTACTCTGGGAAAAAACAAAGGTAAAGGTAACGCATTAAAGATATTTTTTCAAAAAGCAATTCAGGAAAAATTTGACGCGGTTATAACCTTGGACGCAGACGGACAACATGATCCGGAGGAAATACCTCTTTTCCTGCATGAACACAAATTGTTTCCAGAATCAACAATAGTAGGAAACAGGTTCCGTGAGAAGGAAAAGATACCAGACGCCCGATACAATGCCATGCGTATTGCCCAGTTTTATATTTCTCTTTCAGCAAACCAGTATTTGGAAGATTCCCAGTGCGGTTTTAGGTTGTATCCCGTGGCAATAATAAAAAACATACCACTAACGACAGAAAGATATGTTACTGAATCAGAAATATTAATGAAGGTTGGAGATATGGGCAAAACCATTAGATTTGTAGATATTAAGACGATATACAACAATAGTAAAAGTTATCTAACGCCGGTATATGATGTTTCAAGCATAGCGGCGTATGTTATTTCTTATATTCATATAAAGTGGTTTGTCGAGGGATTAACCCCAAATAATCCATATACTTATTCTACAATAGGCTATATAAGGGATACTCTCGGGGAAAAAAAAGAGCTTGAATATGTTTTTTCAAACTCTTACCGTGTTTACAGCGCTTCCTGCAAGCATATTTTTTTATTTGGAGTATAGTTTACTTCAATTCTTTATTCCTTATAATTTTGCTTCTATACGCAAACTTGATTGTGGGTTTTCGTGGATTGTTCTTGCAACACAGATGTTGCCTATATTACTTATTGTAGCCCTCATTGAAAAATGCTTAAAGACAACTGGATGTAAAATAAATCTTGTTAGCGGAACTATAAAAAAATTTTATCCAAACTTATGGAAAAACAAAAGATAGGAATGTCCTTTTTGAAAATATTTTTAACCAACGGCCTAAAGGGTATTTAATAATAAAAAAATGAATAGTTAAATGGAAATATCAAATGAAACATCCATGACCTAACTATCATAATTGAGTATAGAAATGTTTATTTTTTAGATAAGCGACTTCATTTTCCGACTAATATTCTCATGCTATTAAATTATTTGTGGTAAAATCATTAGGCATTATTAGCCTATATAAATTTCTGTACTTGACACCTCCGGATGAATTAATCAAAATGTTATAACATTTTCAGCGTGTTAGACGGATTTTGGATTATACTATTTCTATGTTTATTGATATTTTTATCTGCGAAAATAACGCAATCTGTGGTTTGCAGACAATTTCTTCTGAAATTTGACTTATGTGCGAAGATACATCGCACAAAAGAACAACGTGTTTAATAGCATTGTGTTTTCGTTCTTATGCAGAACTCTATGACGGCAAATTATCTTTTAATCTTATAAAGGAATAGTTATGAAAAAAACATGTTTGTTGGTATTGCTTGTCACAATGACGCTTGCTGTTCTTACAGGTTGTGCTCAACTCAAATCTATCACGTTTGAAAAAAAACACCCCGAACCTCTTGAATCATTCGTCCCACAAGATTTAAGCGCAAAATCCCTTAGTGTGAAGTATGCACCGAAGATTGAAAGTTTTGTTATCATTTTAGATGCCTCTGCCTCTATGGAAACAGCATATACCGGTATCGTTAATAAAGGGCATCCAAAATTTGACGTGGCCAAAGATATTATATCGCGCATGAACAAAACATTGCCTGAAGTCGATGTAAATAGCGCCCTTGTAACATTTGGACACGGATTTTTTACGCCGTTAAAGAAGACATTTATTGTTTATGAACTCACACATCACTCACGAGACCTTTTAGAAAACGCGTTAAATATGGCAATCTATCCTAAAGGAAGCAGCCCTGCCGGAAACGCTATTGCTGACGCATCAAATCAACTGCTAACGTCGGTGGGACAAAATGCGGTGATCTTTGTGAGTGACGGCGAAAATTTAATAGGCACTCCCCTGGAGAAAATAAAGGATTTAAAAGAACTGTATGGAGAGAAGACATGCTTTTATACCATTCATGTGGGAAATACTCCTGAGGGGAAAGAGGCGCTCAGAAAACTTGCACGGTCCGCAACCTGTGGTTTTTCTGTAACTGCTGATGAAATTGCTTCCAGCGGGAATATGGCAAACTTTGTTAAAAAAGTATTTTTGACCGATATTCCTAAACAAGACAGCGACGGCGATGGTGTTTACGATGAAGACGATGAATGTCCGGATACTCCGGAAGGAGCTATTGTGGATTCCAGAGGATGCTGGGTGGTAAAAGGAATCGCCTTTGAATATAAGAAATGGGATATTAAAGAAGAATTTGAATCGAACCTTACCAACATTGTGGATGTTTTGGAAAAAAATCCTGATTTGCAAATAAGAATAGAAGGGCACACGGATAATATCGGTTCAATGAAATATAATATCGACCTTTCCCAAAAAAGAGCGCTGGCGGTAAAAGATTATTTAGTAGAGAAGGGTATTCATGAATCGCGTATCTCTACGACGGGTTTTGGATTTAAACATCCTATTGCCCCCAATGTTACAGAAGAAGGCCGTGCCCTTAACAGAAGGGCTGAAATTGTTCCTGTAAGATAGCAATAGTAGGGGCAATAATTCATTTTGACAATTTGCATGCTTCCCCCTACACTATCCGGCAACACGTTTTAGCACAGAAGCAAATGGATGAAAAGATCAAATTGGGGATTAGCGCATGCCTGCTTGGTGAAAATGTTCGGCATGATGGAGGACACAAGCTTGACCATTATTTGAAATATACATTTGGAAAATTTATTCAGTGGGTTCCTGTGTGCCCCGAAGTGGAATGCGGCCTTCCCACTCCAAGAGAATCAATGCAGTTGGTTGGAGATCCTGAAAACCCTCGCATTCTTACCATAAAAACGCATAAAGACTACACCGTTCAGATGAAAAAATGGATCTGCAGTAAGGTGGTAGCGCTTAAACATGAAAACGTGAACGGTTTTGTGTTTAAGAGTAAATCTCCAAGCTGTGGTATGCAGGGAATAAAGGTATATCCATCTTCATCTGGCATTTCTGTCGGGAAGGGCATCGGCTTGTTTGCCAGGGGATTTATGGAAAAATTTACCTACGTTCCGACGGAAGACGATTGTCATCTTCAGGTTCCTGAAAGAAGGGAAAATTTTATAGAAAACGTATTTGTGTTTTACCGGTGGAAGAAATTCCTGAAAGAAGACGGCTCTATAAAGGGCCTTACAACTTTTCATGCAAACCATAAATTATTAATTATGTCCCATAGTACAGAAACAGTCAAAGACCTCGGTAAAATGGCGGCTCAGCCGGGCGGAACCGGAAAGAAAGATTTGTTTGATCAATATTGCAAGACATTAATGACGGCATTAAAATTAAAAGCAACCGTAAAGAAAAATATCAACGTTTTGCAGCATATTTTGGGGTATTTTAAAAGAGAGTTGTCTTCCTGGGAGAAAAAAGAATTATTGGGGATTATCGAACAGTATCGCGAAAAACAGAGTCCCCTGATTGTACCTGTAACTCTTCTACGGCATTATGCTCATAAATATGATAAAGAATACCTGAAATCGCAATATTATCTTAATCCACATCCGATGGAATTTAGACTGCGGAATCAGTTTTGATTGCGTAAAATAATTAAATCACAATTTATAAACCCATCCGTGTATATCACGACAGCGAATCCGCCGTTCCATTATTATATTGGTGGATTTGGTGCGAAAAAGCAGCACCTTAGGGTTGTTTCTTTTCATTTATGGTTACAGCAATTCAGGTATCGTTTGTTTTCCCCTTTGAAAGAGGTTTGAGTCTTCTCAGGCTGTGATTGCAATAAGGGCATTTTCTAATAAAAAGATACATAAAAAAGAGCAGAATTGCCCATAACCCTGCTGTAAAGAAAAAGAGTATAACATCGCCGAAATCCAATTTATGAATTCTCTCCGGCACAACACGCTTTTCACAATAGCGGCAAAAAGCCGTTTCTTGTTTTTTTGCCGATGGTCTGAAGTCAATAACTCTTTTTACATTTTTTAAGGAAATTGTACCGGACATTTTCCTCCCCCACCCAATACCCTTTATAATGTGATTATCGCATTCGTACTTTTTAAAGACATTATGTATTTGCTTGCATTTTCCTGCCAGAAATAATTCTATGCGAAAACCTTTCGGGGGCTTCGACCGGTAATATTTTTTAACCAAAAAATGTTCCGGGTCATTGAGTATTGCTATGGCAACCGTCTTAATTTTCTCTAAATCTATCATATGTGTTTTCTATGGATGTAGATTATACAATCAATTTATGGTTCTCCAACAACCATAATTTCTGTATTCAGCGAATAGCCTGATTTTTCTTTTACCGTTTTCTGTGTGTATTGAATTAGCGCCAAAACATCGTTTGCCTTAGCATTTCCCAAATTAACGATAAAATTTGCGTGTTTTCCGGAAATTTCTGCGTCGCCAATGCGCATTCCCTTCAGCCCCGCCTGTTCTATCAATCTTCCTGCCCCAACATCCTCTATTTTCTTAAAAACTGAGCCGCAACTGGGAAATTCCGGCAATTGAGGCTGTTTTGTTTTGCGCCACTCCCGATTCGCTTCCATAACTGATTTTATTTCTGATTTCGGTTTTTGTGAAAGCTGGAAGGTTACATCAAGCACAATATCTTTCTGTTTATGCAAGATACTCGTATCATATCCAAACCGGAAGTACTCACCATCAACCGTTGTACTATTCCCATCTTCCGCTAAAATACGGCTCTTGCTGACTATTCCGGAAATAAATATGGTGTGTTTTCTGTCAGGAGATAAAAAATGCAGATTTTGCCATATTGCGCCGCCTACAGTACTCGGAATATCCACAAAATGCTCAAACCCTGATAGTCCTCGTTGATAGCATAGATTAAGAAGGTCGCCAATAATCGCGCCACTTTCCGCAACCAATTTATTCTTTTCAAGGAAGGTCGTTTTGTTTGCAAGATTTCTGATCACAAGACCGCGAAATCCCTTATCGGTAAATAAGATATTTGCGCCGCAGCCAAGCAAAAAATAAGGGGTTTTTCTGCGCTTTGCCTCTAATACCGCTTGTGTTAATTCTTCGGTGGTATGTACTTCAACAAACCAATCAGCGGGACCGCCTATTTTATAAGTAGTAAAAGGGGCGAGAGGTATGTTTTTTTTCAGGTTTGGTATGCTGAGTACCATTTATTGTTTTTATTTTACTCTTTCTATAAAAGAGTGTAATTTGTCAGAGTGTGTAACACTTTAGTTTTTTGAAAAATTCTAATAATAACGATGTTTACTGCACAGTGTAGGGGCTAAGCATTTGCTGTAAATTGTCATAAATACGTTCATGCTCAAATGGGCAAAACGCTTCACCCATACTTTTTCAAAAAAACTAGATCGTTACTCAGGTTTTAATCTTTGAGAAGAATGAATCATGCGGCGGGTAGGCAGGTGTTATTTTTTATATGAATCCAGCAAAGCAACGAGGTCCTTATCTTTTTGCCCTGAGGTTTCGAGGATATTTCTCACCTTCCCGATAAAACTGTAGCCTTCTTCAATTTTATCCCTTAAAAGTAGTTGTACAACCAGTGTGAAGGTAAGTTTTTCGATGATTTTCCCGGCATCTGGTATGTTTGCGGCAAGCATTTTTTCTTTTAACTCTAATTTTTGGTAAAGAATATCTACCGAAGGAGTAAGCGTGCCGGTAAAATCATCAAACAGTGCGTTTTCTTTTTGGAGATTCAGCACGTTGGCGGCAGCATCAATTACGGTAACGGTCATAGGCGCCGGCCCGCAGAGATAAAATGCTATATCAGGGTCAGGGGTAAGGTATTTATTGAGCAGCGGCCCTATAAATCCCTTCTCCCCCTGCCATTGTTGCTCCTGCTCATCAATGTATCCTTGTTTTTTAGCTAGTTGTTTACCCTCATCGGCAAGACTCAAAAAGCACTTCTTATCTATTTCATTTAACATGGCAGGGTCGTCATCGCGAAACGCACCGGAAAGTACAGGAATGAATTTAAAATTGGGGTTTTGCATTTGCCACTTTAACCATTTGGGCAAATACATCATTGGAATATCCTGGAGTCGCCTTTCTCCCAGGAAAAATATCGCCTTCTCCTGCCTTCCCTCTATGAACCATTGTTCCAATAACGCCAATATTGGTGCAAGTCCTGCCCCTCCAGCCACAAATACCGCAGTGTGTGGTTCTGTTTTCAGAGAAAAATGGCCGTAAGGTCCTGTAAAATGTATTTTTTCGCCGAGAAAGAAATTCCACAAACTCCGTTCCTGGGTATAGTGATGTACACAACTAGGCCCGATGCATGGGGCGCCACCACTTTCCACCGCCTTTGAAGGATCTACGGGGGCCAATCGAACAATAAGCTTTAAAAGGTCTGGTTCGTATGAAGCGAGCGAATAGCCTCTATACATGGCATTCCCCGGTTTATAAGGAATAAATTCTTTCCCCAGATTTTCACACGCCTTCTTTATATGAGTTTCGTATTTATTATAATGTTCCTCCACAAAATCTTCCGGAAGCATTAATTGAATATATTGACCGGGTTTATACGCAATAGGCTTTGAAGGTTTAAGCCATATTTCCATTTTATCGCTGGTGATCAGAATCTTTTTGACTGCCCTGGCTGTGTACTTTTTTACATTGAGGGTATCTTTTGACAGGTACAAACTAACATCCTTCTCCACCCGCACCTGACATGCCAGACGTTCATAACCATCTCCGATACCATCTTCCAGAAATTTTTTTGCATTTTCCCGGGAGCGCATATCAAAATGCGGCGTTTCAACGGCCGTATACAAACCGACATCGGTATAAAGTTTCACTTTACACTGACCGCATGTTGCCATCCCTCCACACGCCGCCGGAATATTAAAGCCATTGTTTTGTAATAATGATAAGAGCCTTTCTCCGCCTTCAATATTAAGCTCTTTCTTAAACTCATCATCACTTATAACAGTTAGCTTTTGTTTTGCCCCACGCCCGAAAAACTGGAAGATGATCTCGCACACTAAACTTAGTGCCAATATGAGTACGGCGAGAATACCTGCGCCTAAAAATAAAGGGGTAAGCATGTTTACTCCAACCTAAAAAATACGAATCATTCCAATGCCGGTAAATATAGCGGCCATTATGCCAAGTAAAAGGATTGCTATTGTATCTTCATCCCATGCATTTGTTGGCACAAAGAGACGCTGACGTCTCAACAATGCAAGCCAAACAGTAACCATTAGCCAGTGAAGTCCATACCCAAACGCAGTAATGGTTGAAACCATAAAAGATGTGCCTGTAGGAATGGTAAATGTTGCACTGGCAAGTACAATACAATTTACGGTAATTAGTTCAAGAAACTGCCCCATTTGTTCATATGCCGTTCGTGCAAATTTTCTAAGCATCACGCTTAATGTTTGCACAAATACGGCAATGGTTACAATAAATACTGTCAGGTAGAAGATTTTCTCCAGCCGTATTGACATGGATGAATATTTTGCTAAAACATCGCTTCCCATTATCAACACCTTATTATATACCACCCAGTTTAAAGCAGTAGAAAGCGTCATAACGATAATTACGGCAATCCCCATTTTCCATGCCGCATCTATTTGCCGTGATTTATTGAGCAACGGGCATATGCCTAAAAGTTTACTGAGTACTATACCATCAAAGAAAAGGGCATTTAATAATATTGGCAAAAAAATAAGAAACTGAGTATGCAATGTCGGGCTGGTACGAATGTGTACAATGATACTTATAAACAAACAGATGCCCAGCCCGATGGTAATTAACGATTTTCGGGAAATTTCAAACTTTGAACGCGGGGCAGGAACAGGGCCTTCTTCCGGTGTCTCAACAGCGGCGCATTCACATGAAGCCGCTTCCTGATAGACAATCCTTGCCTTGAGCAAGAAAGGACGCATCATGAGGCGAAATCCCGCCAATGCGAAAAATCCTCCCACGGGAGTTATCATTAACACAACGCGAGGAAACGTTTCCGGAATTACGGAAAAGCCCATAATCGTGCCAAAACCCAGCGGTTCCCGCAGAAAGGCAAGCAATATCAGCGCAAAAGCATATCCCATACACGCCTTTAAAATCTTTTTCTGCGCTTCCCAGAATGGCACCGTTAACCCTTCAGAAATTACGGCAAGCACTATACAATTAGTGGTAATAAGGTCGATATATGCCCTGATACTGGCAGCCACCTCCGGCACAAATGCCTGGGCAAAGAATGCAAAAATGGTCACAAACACCGAAACAATAATCATTAAAAGCGAAATCTTGTGGTGTGATCCCGCTATGGTTATTAATCTTCGAAATGGATAAATTAAGGAAAAACTCCCCATTGCAACAAACAACACACCAAGTCCCATCGTCAGAGAATTTTCGAGTTTATTCGTTACCGCCAAAGCAGAACAAAACCCTAAACCGGCGCCTGCGGTTAAAATAAGATTGTCTCTCAAGAAAAATTTAGAAGTTTTTCGTATATGTCGCTTTAGTCCTACCATTTCTGTTCTCCGGATTTTCTCCAAAATTCCTGTACTGCGTCATTGATAAACTCCTCAATACCCCTGCTTGTATTGGTAGCACCGGTTATAGCATCAAATTCATTATCACCCGTAGCTTTCCGCTCCTTAACCATCTTGATTTGCGGTTTTAATTTCATTCCAACAAATTGCTTTTTAAATATATCTTCCGTCATTCTTCCACCAAGTCCAGGAGTCTCGCTGTGATCCAATACTTCTATCCCTTTCAGCGTTTCCATGTCAGGTTTCAGGCAAATAAACAAAGACATGGCGCTTGATTTATTATATCCATATCCTATCCTTGACCTGATAAACCCTATCCCTTGCAACTCTCCGTCTTTAATGAATTTATATACCTTCCCCTCTTCTTCGTTTTTTGCCCCGACAGCTTCGGTTTCATCAACGGTTATCGACGTATCAAATACTTCTCTTATATTATCTTTATCGTACCCTTTGATAGTAAAACCCATGATGGTTTTTTCAGTTGTACGGTATGGAATTCCAAAGATATCAAGAACAGCACGTTTTTCCTTTATTTCATGATATGCGGCAATTTTCGGTGCTGTATAAAAATATACCAAAAACAATCCGGTACACGGAATAAATGCAATGAAAAGGATCGAGAAAATACGGAGTATAAACGTCTTAAATTCTTCCATAAATTATGTTTCGCTAAAACTTTGTGATAGTTAAATTAGTGGCTGTAAACTATTTTGCCGTTATCTTTTGTTATTTCAGGTGCGGTATCTTATTTTTACCATCAACGATTGAATGGGTATTGCAAGCAAATTCATAAGCAATATAGCATACATTGCTCCTTCAGACAGTGTGGTATAATTCCTTAGCAACACGGTAATAAATCCACACCCTATGCCATATATCCATTTCGCCTTCTGATTATAGGTTGCTGTAATAGGATCTGTAATCATATAAAAAGCACCCAATACTAACCCTCCGCTCAGGAGCTGAAAAATAGGCGGGGCAACATTTTCCTTTGACAGGAGTGAAAACATACCTGAAAAGATAAACACGCTGCCAAAATAGGACACCGGCAACCGCCAGTTCGCAACCTTCATTTTTACAAGCCATATACCGGACAGTATAAGTGCTAATCGGCAGGTTTCTCCCAAAGAGCCATTCGCAGTACCTATGAGCAGGGAAAAATAAGAAGTGATGGTGCCGTCTGTCTTAAACGCGGTAAGCGGGGTAGCGTGGGTAATGGTATCAAGCCCATACCGCAAGGTATGAAGATCAGGTATACCGACAAAAGGCATCTGGTAGCCTGTCGCCAAAAGTGACGGGAAACATATTGTCAGGAACAATCGGCTAAATAGCGCAGGATTCACCAAATTGTACCCAACGCCTCCCAATATATTTCTGAAGATAATGGCCATTGCTGCGCCAAAGCCTATCAGCCAGAGAGGCGCTTGTGGTGGCAGAATGGCGGGAACGAGCAGGCACGAAACAAACCCTCCTTCACTAATGTGATCTTCCCTGGCAATTATTGCCCATATCACATCAACAACAAACACCCCAACAACAAGTGAAACAATCAATTTCGAAATCACACACTGCAACCCGTAAAAATACATCGCAGGAAACACCCATCCCATTGTCAGCGCAATAAGCACAGCACCCATAAACTTTTTCGTGTCCGTGTTGTTTCGGATAAAGGGCTGTGTCTGCGCTGTATGTTTGGAGCTGCGCAACAAACCGTCAAACGCTTCAAAAACTGCCCCAAAAAGGAAATTGACTGTTTCGTGGGTATGGATAAAGGTCTCTATCCTGTCAAGATTCTTATTAAGTGGCGATTCGAGTTTATTGAGTAATTTCTTCATGCTTTTTGTACATCCGGCGATTTACATTCCTTGATGATCCGCAACAATTCAATTTTCGAAGGGCATGCAAAACTGCACAGACCGCATTCAATACATTTTTCTATATCATAACTACGCACCTTCTGTTTTTCTCCTCTGTTGTAGGCCTGGTGGTACAAAGCAGGTTCTAAATTAACAGGGCAAATATCATCACAGAAGTTACAATACACGCAGGCTCGCAATTCCCCAAGCAAATTAGTGGTAAAATGCAGCCTATCCGTGTTAATCATAGGAAACATCTCTTTCTTATCCTGCGCCGCCAGAACAACAATGTCATTTACCGTCCAGCCAATTTTTTGAGCAAAATCGTTAACTTCCATTCCTCTTAACGGACCGTTTATAAACACACGATAAGGGGCGGTCTCCTTTACCCTGTTTTTTAGTATTTTTTCAAGGGTTGTTCCCAACTGCACCTTGATAAACTCATTTTCCTTAAGACCTGTGCCCGAAAGGGCAATAAAGCGGGAATTTACACTCTTATTAAGAATGCGGCTTTTGTGGATTGCCAATGCCGTTTGCGCGTCGAAAACTAGAATACCCTGGGACAGCGTATCCTGCCCAAAGTTTATATCTTTGTTTAAGATGGCTTTTGATAATACCACAGGGTCATCGTAAGGATATTTCGCATCTATAACAAAAACTTCCAACCATTCATTCATAGCCGCGTATTCTTTTGCTGCTGAAATATGTTCGGTTTCGTTATTGGTGATAACAACAGAACATTTCGCTTCAGGGAAGATGGTAGTCTGTAGCTCTTTTATTTTATCGAAGAAAACCGTTGTTTTATGTCCCAATGTTACCCAATTAGGCAATGCCCATGGTTCCGTGGGGCATAGGGTAACAATAATGTGTTTCACCGATTGTTCCGATGGCAGGGTAAAATTGAATACTTCAGGGGGGTTGTCAGATGAAATTTCCTCAACAATATTACAAAAACGTATTTTGTAGGCGTCAAAAAGATTTACGCCACCCTTGAAAACCATGTTTTGCTTTTTTTTAATCACTTTCTTACTTTTTCAAATAAAATAGAAGCTCTTGGAAATTCCATAAAAGTGTCCGGATAAAATATCAATCCGGACATCAGAAGTCAAGGTAATATTTTAGAACTAAATTATGCCGCCGATTGAACGGGTGAAAACAGAACACATTATCATTCAATAAACGTATTCCTGAAAACTATGCTTATTAAAATCTATAACTGGCGGCATTAAATGCAAATCAAATATATAGGAAATACAGGAAAAGAAGCTAAATACAGAAATGCTAAAAGAGAACAGAACCGTTTGGCATGACCGTTAAGCAAGGAAGTTTTTTGGCAAGCGACGGGGCAAGGGCAAGAGAAACCAGCCTTTTCTTTAATGCCAAAATCCATTATTTGCTTATATCAATAATAAGCGGTATTTCTCCGCAATCAGGGAATTTATGGCACTTTACACATTCTGACCATATTTTTTGAGGGAGTTCCGCTTTTTCTATCCTGCAAAATCCGCATTTCTCAAAAAATTCCGGCGAATACGTAAGAACGAACATCTTGGCGATGCGGAGTTCCTTCGCCTCCTGCATACACGCCGATACGAGTTTTTTTCCTATTCCTCTCCGCTGGTGTGAACCCAGAACTGCCAATGATTTTATTTCCGCAAGATCTTTCCAAAAAATATGCAAAGCGGCGCAACCAATTAATTGGGTATCCTCCATAAATACATAAAAATCCCGTATATTTTCGTAAAGCTCACTGAGGGAACGCGGCAACATTTCATCCTTTGACGCGAAACCGTTGATAAGCCTATATATCTTCTCTACCTCTTCTATTGTTGCTTTACGCAATATTAGTTTTTTTTCTTTGTTATCAGCCGAGGACATCGTGTTTTCTCACCCTAAAATCTACGCCCAACTCCACTGCAATTTCTCTACATTTCTTTATATCGATACCTGGAATTTCTACAACAGAGACCTGAACATTTGGAATAACCTTTTTCGCATCTTTAACAAACTGTATCAAAGCAAAATAGGCTTTTTCGCCAAATACCGGCTTGCAGATCGCAGCATATTTTTCCGCAGTTTCCGCATTTAAACTGATGCAGATGGTATCAATAAGGCCTTTTAATTCATTCGCTATTGACCTGCCATTGATAATATCCCCATGGCCGTTTGTATCCAGCCGGATGCGTTTCCCTTTTGATTTTAAATCCGCAGCAACGGCTTTTAAAACTTCCAGCCGTTCGGTCGGTTCTCCATAACCGCAAAACACCACTTCATCATATCTGCCAGGGTCTCCTATCGACTGCAGTACTTCTTCAATTGTCGGTTCCCGCTTTAAATGCAGATTATGCCCCTTCACAAAAGGATAGGTCGTCCTCATGCAAAATGAACACTCCATAGAGCATCGGTTCGTTAAATTTATGTAAAGAGAGTTTCTGATAGCGTAAGCTATTTTCCCCTCCAATTCAGGCTCCCCTATGCCGAATAATGCGTACGCATTAAAAGAAGTAATGCGTGCAATATCTTCGGGGGAAAGCCCGTATATTTCAGCAAAAACGGGGATAACTAAGGATAAATACGACGGCTCATTACGCTCCCCTCTTTTCGGATGAGGTGATAAAAAAGGACAATCAGTCTCCAAAAGAAGCCTTTCGACAGGAACAGTTTTGGCAATATCCCTCAAATTTTGCGCATTTTTAAAGGTAATCGGCCCGGCAAAAGACAAAAACATGCCCAGATCCAGGCATGCCTTTGCCACTTCAGCCGTTCCGCTAAAACAATGAACAACCCCCTTTAATCCACCATTTTTATATTTATTCAGAATTTTTAAACAGTCCTCACTGGCTTCGCGGCAATGTATTATCACCGGAAGATCATGCTTTTTCGCAAGTGCAAGGTGTTTCTCGAATAGTACCTGTTGGTCTTCATGAGGACTCTTGTTACGATAATAATCAAGTCCGGTCTCGCCGACCGCGACAATTTTTGATCCTCCAATCAACGACTCAAGCTCAAGCCACGTTTCTTCTGAAACCTTTGTGGCGCTATGCGGATGGATGCCAACGCTTGCATAAATATTTTCAAAACGATGCGCCAAAGCAATGCACTTTTTACTCGTAGAAAGGCTTGTTCCCACATTAATAATACTTCCGACGCCTGCCTCTCTGGCACGTGACAAAACGGAGTCCAAATCTGTTTTATATTCCGGAAAATCAAGATGCGCGTGTGTATCAATAATCATCATATTATTAAAATTCTTTACCAAAAAAGCGCCACTTAAAAACATAACCTTACGGCGATATTATCAATATCCCTTAAACGCCAGGGAACTGAAACGGGTTCATCAATCATCAAAAACACTGCTACTATAGTCAAACAAATAAGGTTTTCAAAAAAATTTACACACCCCAGTCCCCTCTATAAAGGAATTAAGGGGCGTGCTTGTATAGTATGCTTAGTCAAATAAATCTGTTTTTTAGAAAGCCATTTTATCGCCAAATTCATAAAATCATATTTGTTTGGCTATACTTTTAGCTACATGTTTTTGTAAACGCATTTTTATAGAGTGTAATAGCAGGATGTTTTTTTGCTGGCGGGTAAAAAACAGAAACTACATCAAAACGCAAATCTATGCCCTCTACTTTTTTTTCAGCAATATAGCGGGAAGCCATCTTTATAATTTGCTTTTTTTTTGCTTCTGTTACGGCTAATTCAGGAGGTCCATAACTATCGGATCCACGCGTTTTTACTTCTACAAAAACAATGGAACCGCGGTCATAGCAAATAATATCAATTTCTCCGGTCTTACGCCGGTAATTCCTCTGTAGTATCTTATATCCCTTTTTTTTCAGAAATTTCGCAGCGACAACTTCTCCCTTTTTACCGAGAGCTTTCTTGTGCGGTTGTACGTCACTGGTTTTTTTGAGTATATTTTTCAGGAAAAAAAGGGAACCTATTAGTTTTTTGAAAAATCCGTCCATGAGTTAAACCCTATGCTTCACAGACTGGGCCAAATAGGCAATTTTATACTATTCCTAGATATTCATTCCCTGCTTTTTAGAAAACAAGTTCATTTGACCAAGTCTGTTCAGCATATGGAATACCTCTATATATGTCCTTAATCCACCCTTTTTTCTTTCAACCTGGTACCTTTACTGGTTCTGTCCCTCATGTAATACAACTTTGCACGCCGTACTTTTCCTGATTTTTTTACCTTAACATCCAAAACCTTTGGGGAATGAATGGGGAAAACACGCTCTACGCCTTCTCCCTGAACAATGCGTCTTACGGTAAAGGTTTCCCGTATCCCTCCGCCATTTTTTGCGATTACCAACCCACTGAATACCTGCGTACGTTCCTTTTCTCCTTCTTTGATTTTGATCGAGACATCTACCTGATCGCCAACAGAATACTTTGGTATTTCTGTTTTCATGTGTTCTTTTTCTATTACATCGATAACATTCATGATCCCACTCCTCATAATTTATTACAGGGTAAATATAATACTATTTCTTGTTTAATAAATCGGGCCTTTTTTCCCGTGTCCTTTTTTCAGCTAAATATCTTTGCCATTCCTTTATTTTTTGATGATGACCCGAACGTAATATTTCCGGAACTTTCATGCCTCTGTATTCAGCAGGACGGGTATATTGAGGATACTCCAATAACCCGTCATGAAAAGATTCTTCGGTTATTGAGTTCTTATCTCCCAAAACACCGGGTATCAGACGGACTACCGCGTCAATAACTACCATTGCCGATAGTTCTCCACCTGAAAGAATATAATCGCCGATGGACAACTCAAACACATCAAGGCCGGTTCTGATTCTTTCGTCAAACCCTTCATAATGGCCGCATATCAACATAAGATACGCCTCTTTTGCCAATTCTTTAGCGATAGCTTGGGTAAAACAACGCCCTTGCGGCGTTAGTAAAATTTTTTTAGCGGGTATGTTAGTTTGCCGCTCAATCGCTTCTACTGCATTGAAAACGGGTTCCGGCTTCATTACCATCCCAGGCCCCCCGCCATAGGGTCTGTCATCTACACAACGTTGATTTTCTGCATAGTCTCTGATATTGAAAATATTGTATTGTACAAGGGCCTTTTCTCTGGCGATTTTCAAGATACTATGCCCCAGTACGTTTTCAAAAATACCGGGAAACAATGTCAAAATATCAATGCGCATGTATTATTTTTTAAACGCAATACCAAGTTTTTTAAATATGCTGGCAACCGTTTCCGTTGGTTTTGCCCCAACGCTCAACCAGTAATCAACCCTCTCTCGTTTCAGAGTCACCTGTTTTTCGTTGTTTGATTCCATAGGATCATAAGTGCCTAAATTTTCAATAGACATGCCATCCCGTTCCTCATGTGCATCGAACGCGCCAATTCGGTAAAAGGGCCTGTTTTTACGTCCCATTCGCATCATCCTAATTCTTACTGCCATTTTTTCTCCTTTTAGATAAAATTACCGTATCATACCCTTGCCAAAGGGCATACCCCCGGGAAACATCCCCTTTTTCTTCAGCCCCTTCTCGTTTCCCTTAAAATGTTTCATTAGTTTTTTCATCGATTTAAATTGTTTAAGCAGTTGATTAACATCCTGAACGGTCGTCCCGCTGCCTTTGGCTACGCGCTGCCTTCTGCTTCCATTTATCATATCGGGGATCAAACGTTCCTGAATCGTCATTGATTTGATAATCGCTTCAACCTTTTCTAATTGTTTTTCGTCAAAATTAAGTCCGTCCATCTTGTTCCCCAAACCGGGAATCATACCCATGATTTCTTTGATTGGTCCCATTTTTTTTATCTGTTGAAGTTGCATGAGAAAATCTTCCAGGCTGAGCGTATCACTTTGTATCTTCCGGCTAAGGTTCTGCGCTTCTTCAAAATCAATGGCCTGCTGTGCGCGCTCCACCAGTGAAACTACGTCGCCCATTCCCAGTATTCTGGAAGCCATCCTATCAGGATGAAACTCCTCAAGACGGTCGAGTTTTTCGCCAATGCCCACGAACTTAATAGGTTTTCCCGTAACCGCCCTTATTGAAAGAGCCGCACCGCCCCGCGTATCACCATCAAGTTTAGATAAGATCACCCCGTCAAAACCTAATTGCTCATCAAATTCCCTGGCGCTATTTACCGCGTCCTGACCTGTCATTGCATCACAAACAAAATATATTTGATCGGGTGTGAGTGTATCTTTTATTTCCCGCAATTCAAGCATCAGTTCATTGTCGATGTGTAATCGCCCTGCAGTATCTAAAATTACCACATCATGTCCGTTTTCTTTTGCATATTTTATCGCTTCACTACATATCTTTGTTGGTGGTAAATCTTTTTCAAAATATACCTGTATATCCAGTTGCCGGCCCAGCGTCTTTAATTGTTCAACAGCCGCAGGGCGTTGTATATCCGCTGCGGCAAGCAACGGCTTTTTTCCTTTCGAAAGCATCAGCCTGGCAAGTTTACCAGCCGTTGTTGTTTTACCGCTGCCTTGCAAACCCACCAACATCACAACCGTCTGCCCCCCTTCCTTGAAAGGAATAGAGGTATCAGACTCCCCCATCAATTTAATCAGTTCGTCGTGGACAATCTTGACCACCTGCTGGCCCGGCGCAACACTTTTGATTACCTCTTCACCCACAGAACGCTCGGTAACCTGCTTAATGAAGTTTTTTACTACTTTATAATTAACGTCCGCCTCAAGCAATGCCAGACGCACTTCGTGCAAACCGTCCTTAATATTTCCTTCGGTTAATCTTCCCTTCCCGCGGAATTTACCAAGAACAGCTTCCAAACTATTTGTGATTGATTCAAACATAATCGAACGATTTTAAAACAATACTTGCCTTATTAAAACAGTGCCCATCTTAAAGCCTAATTTAAATTTAAAAATAAATCTTTGACGTTTCCTTTTACCGCTTACGTAATTTCACAGTATAATTTTACTGATTCGCAATAGCAAGATAACAAAATAATACTATAAATTTTTCATTTTATAAAATAATACAAGATATTCAAATGAATTTTATGAATACCGTATAAGACAAAATGGCGTTTAGCTATGTAAGTATGGGTGTGCAGTACGTTTGATTTTAGGGTTAAGTCGAATATTTCTATTGCACAAGATTTGTTGGTTTGCTAATATTTTCCGTTTGTGTTAATATATTTTATATTATTTTTTTTATATTTGCAGGCGCTTTTTTATTGAGGAGATAACGTAGCAATGAAAAGCAGTATTCATCCAAATTATATAGAGGCAGTTGTAACATGCGGATGCGGAGAAACATTTAAAACCAGAGCCACAAAACCTAAAATAGCAGTAGATATATGCTCAAAATGCCACCCGTTTTATACGGGGAAACAAAGATTTATTGATAGTGCCGGCCAAATTGACCGCTTTAACAAACGATTGAAAAAGAGCAAAATAATTCAAGACCCAGGTACAACAAAATAATAGTGCTATTTGATGAATAATAACTTATTAAAAAGATTGGAAGATATGCAAAAACGGTATAACGAGCTGGAAAACTTGCTGGCCGACCCGCAGGTTATAGCTGATTCCGGCCGTTATATGTCACTCATGAAAGAACACGGATGCCTTTCCAAAATAGTTCATAAATATGCCCAGTTGACAAAAACCTACATAAGAAAACAGGATGCGGAAAACCTGTTATCTGACGGGGAATTTGCAGATATGGCACGCATGGAACTGGATGAACTGGAAGGCCATGAAAAGGCAATTATGGATGAAATCAAGGAATTATTTATTGCCGAAGACAAAACCGCCAATAAAAACGTTATTGCTGAAATCAGGGCGGGAACCGGGGGAGAAGAGGCAGCCATTTTTGCGGCGGATCTGTTTCGCATGTATATTAAATATGCTGAAAGTCAAAATTGGAAAACAGAACTGTTTGATTACAACGAAACTGATTTAGGTGGTTTCAAAGAGGTCACCTTTTCCATAGAAGGTCGTAATGTTTACCAGAAATTACGTTTTGAAAGCGGCACACATCGTGTTCAGCGGGTACCGCAAACGGAAGCAAGCGGCAGGGTTCATACTTCAACAGCAACGGTAGCCATCCTTCCTGAAGTTGAAGAGGTAGAAATTGACATTAATCCGGCAGATATCCTGATAGAAACATTCCGTGCCTCCGGACCAGGGGGGCAAAAGGTAAATAAGACGAGTTCCGCCGTCAGGATTACCCATATCTCCACCGGTATTGTTGTAAAATGTCTCGATGAAAAATCACAGCATAAAAACAAGGCAAAAGCAATGCGCATACTACGAAGCCGCTTGCATGAATCGATTGAAGAAAAAAACCAGCTTGAACGGGATCAAGTAAGGAGAATTCAGATAGGAACTGGCGACCGTAGCGAAAAAATTCGTACGTATAATTATTCGCAAAACAGGGTCACCGATCACCGGATAAATTTTTCCGTGTATAATCTTGAACATGTCATGCTGGGATATTTGGACGAAATTATTGCTGCCCTTGCTAACCACTACCGGGAAGATCAATTAAAACAGTTGATCACAAGTACATAACCACGTTAAAAATATCCCGGAAAATAGAGGGTTCACCTTAATACCTTTTTTAATAACAATTTAGTTTTTTGATAAATCCGCCCATGCGTTAATCCGTTGCTTCCGCATGGGGAATAGTTGAGAGGTATTTTCTCACGTGAAACCTTCTTTTCCTTTTGTTTCAAATCCCAATGACAAAAGTACTAAAGTAGAAAACAAGACGTCCACAACTAAAAACACTGTCGGAAATATCATTCAATGGGCAACAAGGGAATTGCAACGTTCCGGCATTGATACTCCCCGTTTGGACGCAGAGGTTATACTGTCACATCTGCTGAACTGTGATCGCATACAATTTCATACACACCCCGACAAACCCGTACAACGCATAATAGCATCACGCTATAAAAAGGCCGTTCAGAGAAGAGCCAAAAGGGTACCGCTCCAATACATTACCAACCATGCAGAATTTATGTCCTCAGACTTTTATGTTGACGAAAGGGTACTTATACCGCGTCCGGAAACGGAATTACTAGTGGAAGCGGTTATTAAAAAGGCAAAAAGTTTCATCCATGAAAATGAAATTGTAATCATTGACATCGGTGTTGGAAGTGGGAATATTGCAATTTCCCTTGCAAAAAATATAAGCACTGCGGGAATAATGGCAATAGACATTTCCCCCGAGGCGTTGGATGTCGCCAAAATGAACACACAAAAACACCATTTGCAGGAGAAAATTACGTTTCTCTGCGGCAATGTATATGAGCCGTTACAATCATGCAGCATCAAAACAAAGGCACATTTCATCGTATCAAACCCCCCCTATATAGCTTCCACCGAATTATCTGAGCTGCAACAGGAAGTAAGGGATTATGAACCGTACACCGCTCTTATCAGCGGCAATAGTGGTTTGGAAATGTTTGAACGTATCCTGGCAGAAGCAAATTCGTGGCTAAGGCCGGCAGGTTTTCTCCTTTTGGAAGTAGCCGAAAAACAAGCGCGTCAGGTCATAAAAATGATAAAAAATACAAACATCTTTACATCGATACAGCGCATAAAAGATTACCAGAACATATCACGCATCATCATTGCACAAAGGGAGGGCAACATTGGACAAGATCGTAATTGAAGGTGGACATCGTTTGGAAGGAAAAGTACGCATAAATGGCGCAAAAAATGCAGCATTACCTATTATGGCTGCATGTTTATTACTCCATGGCCCCTCGCGTATAAAAGGAATACCCAATATTGTCGATATTCAGACGCAGATAAAAATATTGAAAAATCTTGGGGGAGATATCCGGCACATCGAAGACGGTTCTCTTGGAATAATATTTCGGGATGGCGAGCATAAAGAAAAGATTACAGCGCCTTACGATTTGGTAAGAAAAATGAGGGCGTCCGTCTGTGTTCTGGGCCCACTACTCAGTAAACGTGGCAATGCAAAGGTTTCATATCCTGGAGGATGTGTTATCGGGCAACGTCCTATAGATTTACATTTGAAAGGACTTAAGGCATTAGGCGCCAGGATTGAAACGGATGAAGGATATGTAATCGCCTCAGCAGGCACACTGAAAGGCACACGTATTTCTTTAAAAGGGCAATACGGCACGACGGTACTGGGGACATGCAATGTTATGACTGCTGCTGTATTGGCAGAAGGCACAACGATCATTGAAGATGCAGCTTGCGAACCTGAAGTGCAGGATCTTGCTTATTTCCTTAACAAAGCCGGCGCTAAGATTTCCGGCATAGGAGGCAGCATACTCACCATTGAAGGCGTTAAGGAATTGCACGGTGTGGACTATGAAATCATACCTGATAGAATAGAGGCAGGAACATTTATGATTGCCGGGGCGATAACGAAAGGAGAAATTACGCTGGAGAATGTCAGGAACGATCACCTTGTCGCAACAATCGAAAAATTGCGCGAAATAGGCGTGGAAGTAACTGCAAATGGCAATACCGCCGTGGTGAAAAGCAATAATACCTACCGGCCCGCCAATATAACAACGATGCCATATCCATGCCTGCCCACCGATATGCAGGCACAATTTATGGCCTTGCTTTGTACAATATCAGGGAAAAGTGTAATTGCCGAAAAAATATTCCCAGACAGATTTATCCACTCCGCGGAATTAAGAAGAATGGGGGCAGATATTCGGGTAGACGTCCCGTATGCCACAATAAACGGGTCCCCTTTTCTTTCGGGTACTCACGTCATGGTTTCTGACCTCCGTGCCGGCGCCGGGCTAGTGCTTGCAGGTCTTGTGGCAAAAGGCACAACCCACATCCACCGTATCTACCATTTGGACAGGGGATATGAACAGATCGAAAAACGTCTGTCTCAACTCGGCGCTCATATAACACGGGTAAGCGAGTAAAACATTTCCGGCGCTTTGTTGTTAGACTGCAACGAGAATAAAACATTTTCCTTGTAGTAGCAAGGCGCACCTTGCCACTACAAATCATACCCCTATAGGTAGATTCTTTTTCAAAAAACTAAAATATTACTACAATTGTGTTCTCAAAACAGTAGCTTGAGAACAAGAATGGAGAATCTACAAATATTTGGGAATGCTCCCGCTCTTTCGGGTACTCACGTCATGGTTTCTGACCTCCTTTGAAATAGTTTAAGTATAGCTTATTTCAATAAGAGAAATTCCATTTCCGTATGAAGCAAAACACCACCAAGATCAAATCGGCAAATAGCCTGACGGCGCTATTTGCGATGTTTAGAGCAACAAAAAAAGTACCCGCTTCTGCTTCTTCAGTAAAAAACACCTCCAACCACGGTTTCAATAAATACTTAGAGAAGAAATAGAGAAGAAAACCGGCGGCTGCAATATAAAAAATATTTTTGCCCCATAAAACATAATCCCTGATTCTCATCAAAGAATCTTTCTTTGAGCCTTTTGCATCACAAAAGCCAAAAGCAATGTCGCCTATTTTGTCTCTGACAGTAGCAGAATTCATAAGAAGATATGCGGCTAAAAAAAGGATTATAATTAAAACATCACCGCATATATCCGGCAGGCTGGGTGTATGGAATTCAAAATGATGGCCATGTCTCCTCCAAATTGTAAAACATTAAAAAGAATAAGTATCCGTCTTTATGCGTAACTTCTCCTCCCTTCCGTTCTTTGCCAGCCTCTGTCCTGCCTTTACCACCACATCATTAATCTTGCCCAACGTCTCCTCATCGAGCAATCTTACGTTATCCCTGATGCTTTGCAGCGAATACTTCTTACCCCTCCCAAATACGGCATCTACTCCCATTATCTGGCGAATCAGACTATGGTGATTCACCATATCTTCCAACCTGTCATAATCCGCATCTAATCCCAATCTCACCACTCCTATTACCATTATCTGCCATAACTCCATCCCATTACGCCCTGTCTCTTTCTTCCCACACTTTACCTTTGCTTCCAATACCCTGAATACTTCCTCTCGTAATTCCTCTGTAACAAATATGTATTGTAATGCCCTCAATATCGGCGCTAACTCATCCCTGCTCTTTTCGGGAATTTCTACCTCTGATATTGGTGTGCTTCCAAGTCTCCTTTGCGGCTCGAATCTTTTTCTCATGGCGTGGCAGTTCTCCTTTTGATGACTCTGTTTTTCTGATGTTTTGGGCGAATGTTTGTCTCTTTTCACCCCTTGGTACCCTCGCTTCCCTTATTCTACGCCCTAAGTTTAACATCTACTCACTATACTTTCAACCCTTCATGCAGACACGGCAACGTCAAAGTCACCCTACGAAAGACGCGGATCAAGAATTTGTGCCAAAAGCTCCCGTCAATAGTTGTTTTTGGACTTGTGCTTTCAATGAGCGAACAAAGACCATCTTTGGCTTATTGTGCAGAAGATAGCCTTGTGATGATCTGGCAAAACCGGTTGAATGTCCTAAAAAAATCCATCCTGCGGCCTTATAGCAGACGCCTTTAAAAAAACGAGGATCGACAAAGGTCTCCACAAGCCAGATTGGATGCCCATAGACCTTAGTCCAGTCTTGTGATAAGCGTTTAAGGTTAAGAGAAAGAATACGGGAGGCAAGGTTTGGTACGTGTATCTGAGGAAGGATCAGGAAACGTGAGTTGTTTGCTATGAGTTTCAGTCGTTGCGATTTTAAAAATGGCGGCCATCCAATCCACTTATCGCGAACGGTACATTTTAATGCTGCGGCAGCCCAGCCGATCAAGGCAAGCCATTGTCCCTGTGATTCTGCTACATAGCGAATTGATTCTCCTACGAGAGAATGAAATACAAGGTAATGATGCTGGCGCATCAGTATGTCCCAATTTGCCTGGTCGTTTTGTGAAACAGGACGAACGGTAATTGAACAAAGTAGTTCATTGTGTGTGTTATCGATTGGTGTTGTATGCTGGTTCATGCCCTATAATATAAAATATTTTAGGGGGAATGTCCACGTTTTTTTACATATCTTTGTATATTATGCGCTTATGGAAAACTTTGACAGCGCCGTGACATTATGGGCCATTCCTGTCAGGTTGTTTCTCTTTTAGCTGAAGCCGGGAAAAGTTGTTTTGCTATTCCACTGGTGAGCAGAATTCATAAAGGCGTTGTCTTTTCAAACAGAGACCAAAGAACCTTACTCGACAAAATGGTTTTATTGATTAATTCTCTGGAGCTGAAAGAATTGTTCTACTTTATTGCAGACGCCTATTACGCATCCCATGCTATTATTAATGGCGTAGTTGCCCGGGGCAGCCACTTGATTAGCAGGGTAAGGAGTAATGCCGTTGCATACTTTCCCGTGGAACCGACTCCTGAAAAGAAAGGACGTGGACGACCCAAAAAATATGGTATGAAAGTAAAATTAAAAACATTGTTGAATGATCGCGCATCAATGAAGGAGGCGGAAAGTCCGGTTTATGGAGAGCAAGGCATAAAAATAAATTATAGAACCCTTGATCTGCTTTGGAAACCCGTGGGTATTCTTATTCGATTTGTATTGGTGGATCACCCTCAAAGAGGGAAAATTATTTTAATGAGTACGGATTTAACTATTAGTGCAATGGAAATTATCTGCCTGTATGGATTACGTTTCAAAATCGAAGTGTCTTTCAAACAGGCGCTTAGAACCTTGGGCACATATGCCTACCATTTCTGGATGAGAAACATGCAGCCAATTAAAAGGCGTTCCGGCAATCAACATGTACACAAAAGAAGCGCTGAATACAGAAATGCAGTTCGCAGAAAACTTGCAGCCTATCACAGACATATACAGGCCGGCGTTATTGCACAGGGGCTTTTGCAATATATTTCTTCAGCATTTCCATCGCTTGTTTGGAATTCCTTCGGGTCATGGTTGCGGACTATGAGGCCGGGAATTTGTCCTTCAGAACAAGTGACGGCCATTGCAATGAGAAATTGCCTTCCTGAATTTCTCGTGGATTCATCTCAAAAGTCAATCCTTACAAAATTTATTCTTGAACGAATCGATTTTTCCAGGGCAGAAGGGGCTCGATTGGTCGCATAGTTGCTTTTACTACACTTTTTAACTATTTTATTTTCACTCACAAGGTATTTTTACTCGTGAGAATGGGATTAGTGCCTACTGTAAAATACGGTACTCTCAAGTTATATATTTTATTATGCTATTAAAAATTAAATGTCAACAGTAAAAAAAACTGAATGTATAGATCGAATCTTCGTTACGTATTTTATTAGTTGAAAGTGTTGCTAAAAAAGCGGAAAAATGTATTGGATATGTGAAAAGTTGTGTGCATTTTAATGATTTCAGCGATCGCTCCAGGTCAGAATTGTCTGTTTGCTGTGCCATAAAATACAGCGAAACAGGGGGAAACTTCCCGGATTAATTTTTGAAATATGGGAAGTGTTCCCCTATTTACTCCAATTTACTCGGGGATAAAAAGCCGGGCAGCCTCTAAAAGATCTTTCACTACGTAGTCTGCCCCAAAGGGCGCATCCGGGTCAGCTTCCTGTTCATGATTTGGATTTATAATGAGCGCCGATTTACAACCGGCTTCTTTGCCAGCAAGAATATCCGCAGGGGAATCACCAATCATTATTGATTGCGACAGGTCGATATTGTATTGTTGTGCAGCATCAAATAACATCTTAGGCCGTGGTTTTCTGCAATCGCAATGCATCCTGTATTGTTCGACTACGCCTTCTGCATGATGCGGACAATAATAGAAGGCATCAACCTCAGCCTTTTCTATGATTAATATTTTTTTCAGTTTTTCATGGGTTTGTATTAAAGATTGTTCGTCAAAATATCCCCTGGCAATACCTGATTGATTTGTTACAACAATAATCAGATAATCATGATCCTTGAAAAGGCGTATGCCTTCAACCGCATGGGGTAATAATTTCAACTGTTCCGGTGAACTTAAATAGGGCGTGTGGACAACTATGGTGCCGTCCCGATCAAGAAATGCGGCTCTTTTCTTTTTCATTCAGGAACATGTCCAAAAATGTCTTTCTCGATAAGAGAACACAAAATATGCCCGATGGTAATATGGCATTCCTGTATCCTTGGCGTGTTTGAGGAAGGTACTTTTATGCAAAAATCTACCTCATTTTTTAAGAGACCCCCACCCATTCCGGTAAAACCCACGGTTATTGCTTTTAAGTCCCGGGCAATTTTGACCGCATTCAGTATATTTTTTGAGTTTCCGCTTGTAGTAAATGCCAGAACAATATCTCCCGCCTTTACCAGCGCCTCTACCTGTCTGGAGAAACACAAGTCATAGCCAAAATCATTTGCAATTGCGGTCATTACAGAACTATCCGTTGTTATGGCGATTGCCGGAAGGGGCCGCCGGTTCATTTTGAACCGGCCTATCATTTCTCCCGCTATATGCTGCGCATCTGCTGCGCTCCCGCCATTTCCCATCAAGTACATAAAGTTGTTATTTTTAAACGCCCTGACGATAACATCGGCAACGTCTCTGACAATCTCAACGTGGGTTGACAATAGTTTTTTTATTGTATCGATACTCTCTTGTAATTGGTATTCAATATCATTCATAAATAGTTCTTGTGTTTTCATATAAATCAGGCTGCCTTTGGCAGCGTTTATTCAGTTGTTGATGCTAATGTAGAGACGCATGCAATGCGTCTCTACAAAAAAGTAAGGTATAACTGCCTGTTTTTTAATGCGTCTGTGTGATTACGCCCTGTAACAATTCATCCCGGGTATGCTTATTAATGATTCTTGAGACAATGTTGGTGGTTGAAATTCCTTCCACTAAAGGAGCCAATACTACCTTGCCTCCGTAGGACTCCACAAACTCCTGCCCCACTACCCCTGCATCTTTCCAGTCTTCGCCTTTTACTAATATTTCAGGTTTTAAGGACGTAATAATGCTCATAGGTGTTAACTCATCGAACAACACCACGTACGAGACGTCTTCTAATGCCGCAAGCATTTTTGCACGCTCGTCCTGAGAAACAATAGGACGGTTAGGCCCCTTCAGTTTTTTTATTGAACTGTCCGTGTTCAGCCCAACCACCAGCAAATCGCCCTGTTTTCTTGCAAACTTAAGATACTCTATATGACCAACATGCAAAATATCAAAACAACCATTTGTAAAAACAACCTTGTCATTTCTCCTTCGGTGTTCTTTTAAAATATTTTCAAGCATTTCAACGGTTTTAATTTTCCCGGATTTCTGATTCCCTTCGCTTGCAAGTTCATTAAGTATTTCGTCTTTACTTACCGGAACAACGCCAATTTTCCCGACTTCAATTCCTGCCGCGATATTTGCCAGCAATGTGGCTTCCTCAAAACTATAACCCTCCCCGAGCACCAGGCCAAACATGCTAAGCACCATATCGCCGGCGCCGGTTACATCATACACCGCTTTTGGAGTAGTAGGGAATACCCTTCCTTCGCCTTTTTTATGATAAAGAAACATGCCTTCTCTGTCTATAGTGATAACGCAATACTCCAATTCCAGGTCAGAGACAAATTTACCCGCAGCCCTATGCAAACTCTCACTGTCGGTAATTTTGATTCCGGTAGCACATTCTGTCTCATGCCTGTTTGGAGTAACGGCGGTAACCCCTCTATAGCAGGAGTAATCTCCCGAAAGTTTTGGATCTGCAATTACTACTTTTTTGTGTTCCCGGCAAAGATGAATTATAGCCTTCAGTAGCGAATCAGAAAGCAAACCCTTGTTCATATCCGATATCAGGACAGTATCACAGTCCTTTATCTTTTCGCTCAGATAACCATTTAATTGTTGTTCTTTCTCTTTGGAAATGTAGTGGGTTTTTTCATAATCAACACGTAATAATTGTTGTATGCCTTTTCCTGCAGTTTGTAGATGTCCCATTAAACGCATCTTCATTGTTGTTGGACGGCTATTGTCAACAATGACCCCGTCAACGTCACATTTCATATTTTTAAGTATTTGCAAAAGAATAGTGCCATACGAATCATCTCCAATAACTCCGCACGCAAGCACCTGTGCCCCTAACATTTTTAAATTTGCAATAACGCTCCCCGCGCCGCCGGGCCGTATATCTTCTGAAGAAACGTTAATTACAGGTATAGGCGCCTCCTGTGATATGCGCCTGACCTCACCCCAAACATACTTATCAAGCATCAAATCCCCGATAACCAGGATTTTCGGGGATCCCAAATGTGAAACGATATGAAAAAGCTTATCCATAATATATTTAAAACTCCGGCAAAATACACGTTATATACTAGTAAGTATCCGCAATAATTTCCGTGGGATTTTCTTCCAGGAAATAGGACAACTTAACATTAAGAGACGCCGATAATTTATCAAGCGTATTAAGAGATGCAGCGATTTGACCGTTTTCAATCTGTGATAATAAGCTTGGAGACAGACCTGTCCGGTTTGCTAATTGCTTTTGGGTGATCTTTTTACTTTTCCTCAAAAACTTAAGCTTTTTCCCGACATCGCTCTTCAGTTTATCCTTCGAATTTTTGATAAGACAGTACGTCTTTTGTGCATTATGTAAAGCCTTTCTCAAGTCATTTAAGTCGAATGGTTTTTTTAAGTAATCAAATGCATCGAGTTTCATCGTTTCAACTGCCGTCTTAAAAGAGGGATAACCGGTCAATATAATAACACAAATATTCTGGAACTTTGATTTTATCTCCTTAAGCAACTCGGTACCGCTTATTTGCGGCATTTTTAAATCCAAAATGACGATGTTAAATCGGTCTTGTCCCAGGACGTTTATGGCCTCTGAAGGCATTGTAATACCTTTGGCGATGTAACCCTCTTCGCTTAAAAATTTGGTTAAATATAAATTATAGTCAATATCATCATCTACAACCAATACCTTTACGCCTTTATCCATCATATGTCACCTTTTCAAAGTTTGTGGGTAAATTAATTTCAAATTTTGCGCCTTTTCCCACGTCGCTTTTCACATGAATAGCGCCATTATGCCTTTTTATAATGCCATAAGTAATTGACAACCCCAGCCCTGTCCCTCTCCCTACTTCTTTGTCCGTAAAAAACGGGTCAAAGACTCTTGAAAGTTGATTTTCCGGAATACCTTTACCGGTATCCTCAAAAGTAATAGTAATGGTGTTTTTATTTTTAATGCCCGTTGTTATGGAGATGGTATCGCCGGAATCCGTTGCATCATCTGCATTAATCAGCAGGTTCATTATAACCTGTTGTAATTGCTCTGCAAATCCTTTAATTTTCGGTAGCCGGGAGGATAATTTCAAAACAATTTTCTTATTCTTTTTCGTAAAGGGTTCTATGATAAGCGCGACAGTGTCCTTTATAATTTTATTAATATTGGCAGGCCTTGGTTGTTCGTTTCCTTCAAAATGAGATAATTCCAGCAGGGAATTAACAATCTTTTCTATCCTTTTCGCCACCTTTTGCATCGTTTTAAATTCTTTTATTGTTTCATTGCTAAATCCCTTTTTTCTTTCAAGAAAGCCTTGTGTCATACCCGAAATGATTGCAAGGGGGGTATTGATTTCGTGGGCGACGCCTGCCGCAAGCCTTCCGATGGATATCAATCTGTCCGAATGTATTAACTGCTGCTGTAATTTTTTTTGCCGTTCTTCTTCCCGTTTTTTTTCCGTTATATCCTGAATCAGTTCCAGTACCTGCACAACATTTCCCTCCTTATCGAAAATCGGCGAGCTGATCACATTGCAAAATTTCTTTTTATTATGGTTATAAACCATGCGCTCTGTCTGGTTAATTTTTGCTGTTTTAAATACTTTAAACGAAGGGCAATCAACGGGATCTTCCTGAAAATTGCAAAAGGTATCAAAACAGGTATGATTTATTATACTTTTGCCGAGGGGATGATTATTGATTAATCGTTTGTTTGCCCAGCGAATTTTTTTGTCTTTGCCGATAACGAGGAGGTCTGCACCGATTTGACTTACAATATCATCCAGTTTCTCCTTTTCCCTTTTCAATTCCAGCTCCAGATTCTTCCGTTCGGTTATATCCCGAAAATGTGCTAACATATAAATAATATCATTTCTTTCTCTAACGGCAATAATATCCAGTTCCATCACCAATATCTGCTTATTTTTGCTGATTACCTCAATTTCAGTTGTCGGCGCCTTCTTATTGACCGCCATCGACAGTAGTGAGATAACTGTTATTTTTGACGGTATAGTCAGAAAATCAAAGACATACTTATTTACAAGCTCTTCCATCTGATATCCGATAATTTCTTCCTCGCGCCTGTTCACCGTAAGTATCTTTCCATTCAAATCTAACATCATCATCGAATCTGCCGCATAGTTAAACAACATCTTGTATCGTTCTTCCGAGGTTTTAATCCGGCTGAATAAAATAGTGTTTTCAAGCACTATTGCGAGCTGAGGTGCTATCTGCCAAAGATAGAAATAGCACTGTTCATCAAAACTGTTGATCTCCTTAGCGCCAAATGCAATTGCCCCAAGCACTTTTCCCTTAAGTATCAGGGGAAAACCCAGCCGTGAAAGTATTCCTTCACTATGCAACACCTTATCAGTCCAGAAATGTCCGGTGCTTGTATCATTCACCATGATGGGCTTGCCGGTTTGAATAATTTTTTCCAAAAGGCTGCCACCCATGGGAAATGATTCCCCCGCATCAATTTCACTAAAATCATACTTTTTTGTCAGCGCAAACACCTGAAACCATTGACCTTGTTCATTTGAAATAATTAAGCAGGCGCGAACAAATGGAATAATCTTTTTCAGCTCGCTGCACACCATTGAAAAACTTTCACGAATGTCAATGCTGGTAGCAATCGATTTGTTTATATTATTGATAATTTCTTTATCGAATAGCGTCTTTTTCAGATTCCATTCCAACTGTTGTTTGTAAAGAGCATTCTCAACCGTCTTTTTCAGGTAATCGGTGTCGAAAGGTTTCAAAATATAGTCAACAGTGTCCATGCATAGTTTTTTGATTACATTACCAACCTTTGCCCGATCAACCATAACAATAACATTTGTATCCGGCAAGGCATTCTTTGTCCTTTTTACTGACAAAAACTCATGTTCATCGCACAGGCAGAGGTCGAACAAAACCAAATCAATGTTATATTCCTTTATAAGGAGAACAGTATCATAGCCGTGACACGCCATGTAAACAAGATATCCGCATTTTAAGAGCATCTCCCTGAGTGAATTACCTGCCGGATGTTCATCATCATTGTTGACAACAATAAGAATTTTTCGGACTTTTTCCATAGAAAACGCAACTGGCTATTATCTTGTAAACACTTTCATAATAAAAATTTATTAACGCCGCTCATCTTAATATCATAAAAAATCTATGTCAAGAATAAAGAATCCCACCGCGCCGGCGATTCAATATTTTAAATTGTGTTGGGTTTTAAAAGACAAAAACCCAAGGCATTCATTTTTACCCACCCCTCAATTCCCTGCCCCAGAGGGACTTATCAAGTTCCCTTCTGGGAAGGGTAGGGGGTGTCCATTGCTTAACTAAAAATATTGAAATTCCTATACATAAAATGCATTGGCGAAAAGGCACCATTTTTCATGAACTTTCCTATCTTTTATTTTGTTTACAAAGGATATGCTCGTCCAATTTTACTTCTAAAAGAATTGACAAGCCCCGCATTCTTATGTAATATTTTTTGATTATAATTTAATTGTGGATTTTATCAGCAAAAGGAATTTTATCATGAAGGTTAAATCGGGCAGATTAGTTACATTACGAACGATGTCTCTGTTAGGGCTGTTTGTAAGTGTTTTTGTTATTTTTGCGACAGAAAAATGCGTTCTGGCACAACATTCAGGCGGCGGTATAATTGATACAACGCGGCAGCCAGGGGAACCTCACCCCAGCTTCCATCAGTCATTTGCCCCATATAGTGGTACCATTCCAATACCATGGATGGACGAAAAACCAAATGCTGTCTCCATTAAAGTAACTGATATTATCACTTATGAAATTCCCGTGGACGAAAAGAAAATTACGGGAAATAAATTATCCTTTAATGATCTTGAATTAAAAGAGGTTAAAAATAGTTCTGAAATAAATTTTCATCAGGTAGATTGTCATTTTTTTAAAGTGATAAAGCAAACGCAAGTGCGAAAGGCAGAAGGGTTAACTTGTGTAAGAGAGCGGGAAGGCACACAATATTGGTTATCTGACGATAAAAAATATATCGAATGGGGAAAGTGGTCGAACTGGAAACGGAAAAAACCGGGTGAAGTCGAGGCTGAGATAACAGAAGATTAAATTAACCGCAGATATTGAAGAATCATGCATGCCTTTAAATAAATAATGGTATACAGCTATATTACATACAACATTAGTTTTCTATACACCTCAAAATAACATTTCAATTGTAACGAATATCTATCATTTCTGAATGGGGGTCTTTTCTTTGAAATCTTTTTATCTGGCGACGTTTTCTGTTATCCTCAACTTATTTTTATGTAATATCCTTTTCTCTCAAAGCACTGATAAGAATAATTTAGAAAATACGCCAATAACAAAAGAAAATACGTCTAAAAACAGGATGTGTCCTGAATGCGGCAGAATATATCCCGGAGACGTAAGCTTTTGCAGTATTGATGGCAAACAGCTTGTCGAGTATACTGCGGCAGATCTTATATGCCCGACATGCAAAGAAAAGGCAGCGCCAGGAGAAAAATTCTGCAAAAAAGATGGCATGCCTTTGATTGTTCAACCTCTTACAGAGCAGAAGGACCCCGAAGGAAACATTGTTAATCTTACCCCAGCCGAAATAGCACGAAAGATACAAACCCACATAGAAGAAGGAAACCGGTTTAAAAATGAAGAAAAATATACCGATGCGCTAAATGAATTTAAACAGGCGGTATTTTTACATCCGGATAATATAGGAATACACTTTAACCTCGGTGGTATTTACTGGAAATTAGAAAATCAAAAATTGGCATTGTTTCACATGGATACATGCAGAGACTTATTAGAAATGCTGCCTGAAGAGAAAAAAAATCAGGAAAATTATCAAAAGATAAGTCAGGATATATATCTCTATATATATAAGCTGGAAAAAGGGCTTTTGCCTGAGGAAAAACAGAAGCGCGAAGCGCTAGTTTTGGAAAAAAGAAACAAAAAAATGAGCGCAGCGCTGGAGAAAAACCGTGACAAATGGAGTGAAATGGTTTTAATTCCCGCAGGAAAATTTGTTATGGGGTCAGGTGGTGAAGAATTTATTCCCGAGGAATCACCAATACACGAAGTATATTTAGATGCATATTATATCGATAAATATGAAGTCACAAACGCATTATACTGGGAATTCGTACGATATATAAAAGAAACGGGAGACCACAGCAAATGCCACCCGGAAGAGCCAAAAGATAAAAACCATGTGCCAGGTACTGTGCATACAAACTGGGACTATCCCTATTATGATTATCCCGGTTATCCCGTATCCCGTGTTGACTGGTATGATGCGTATGCGTACGCTGCCTGGGCGGGGAAGAGACTTCCCACGGAAGCAGAGTGGGAGAAAGCCGCAAGAGGAACTGACGGGCGCAGATACCCATGGGGGAATGTTTGGGATGCAACATTGGCAAATGTAGGGCCTAGTGGATCCCTGATTGTAGGTAGTTATGATATTGGAAAAAGTATTTACGGATGCTATGACGTTATTGGCAGCCTCTCAGAATGGTGCAATGATTGGTACCATGCCGAATATTACCACAAAAGTCCAAGTATGAATCCAAAAGGCCCTGATTACAGCACAGGGGTGAGAATTATCAAAGGTGCTTCCCTCTTTGCCCCCTACGCCTATAAAATGAGATGTGCTGTCAGAATGTTTGGTAAGCCGGAAGACAGGAATAAGAGCATTGGGTTTCGTTGCGCAAAAGACTATGTTCCTGAAGACGAAGAAAACAAGGCAAAATAGCCACAGAAAAGATTTTTGCAATATAGTTTCAGTCCCTTCCATTAAATCCACACATAAGAATTTATCCCCAACCTCTCTCGCCAGATGGGGAAATGCAAAAAGTTCCTATTGTGAGGGTATTTAGGGGCGGGATAATTATTACAGATTTTTCGGCAACACGTTTTAATCAAAAATAAATACACGCCCCTTATACCTCCATCAATTTTCCATGTCAGACATAAAAAAATTAATTTATTCCGTAAAAACCATAAGCAGTTGCACTTTTTTAAGCCGCATACTGGGGCTTGGAAGGGATATTATCTGTGCCAGTATTTTTGGAACAGGCCTCGTATGGGACGCCTTTACCGTCGCCTTTAAAATTCCCAATCTCTTTAGGCGTTTATTTGGAGAGGGCGCCCTTAGCGCTGCTTTTATACCGGTATTCACCGAACATATAGAAAAGCACGGAGAACGGGAGGCCTGGAAATTTGCAAATATTGTCATAACGTTACTCATTATCATCTTAGGGGGGATTGTATTCATAGGTGAAGGATCTTTTTTTGTGGTTCCAAAACTATTCAACATTCATGAAAAATGGCAGTTAATTTTTAAATTACTAATAATCTTGTTTCCTTATGTTTTTTTTATTTGCATTGTCGCTTTTATGGGAGCAATATTAAACACGGTTCGCCATTTTTTCATCCCCGCATTTGCCCCCATGATTCTTAATATATGCTGGATAAGCGGGGCATTTGTATCCTTTTATACGGGGAATGTGACCGAGAAAATGGTCTTTACAGTGGCAATTGCCATCCTTTTTTCGGGCATTATCCAGATGTATGTCCATCTGCCCTTTCTCAGGCAGAAAGGTTTTAATTACCGTCCATCATTCCAATTTACACACCCAGGCTTAAAATCGGTTTTTACACGAATGGCCCCCATCGTCTTCGGGTTGGCAATCGTACAGCTTAATGTTTTACTTGACAGTATAATTGCCGTTGGATTTGCCTCAACTAGTGATGGGCAGGGCTCTTTTGCTTTTGCCGGAATGAACATACCGTTTCCCCTGAAAGTCGGGGCAGCATCCGTGCTGTATTACAGCGACAGATTAATCCAGTTTCCTTTGGGAGTTTTCGGCGTTGCCATGGCTACCGCAGTCTTTCCTTTTTTTTCCACATATGCGGCAAGAGAAGACTGGGAAAACTTTTCAAGAACCTTCAACAAAGCTTTAAAATTCATTCTCTTTATGGGTATTCCTGCATCGATTGGTATTATCATGCTCCGGGAACCTATTGTAAGCCTGCTTTATAAAAGAAACCAATTTGACGCCGAATCGGCATTAAGAACATCTCGCGTCATCTTGTTTTATGCTATCGGCATATGGGCGTATTGTGGTCTACATGTACTGATCAGGGCATTTTATTCTCTCAAAGATACGGTTACTCCCGTCAAAATCGGTACATTGTGTGTCGGCTTAAACCTGGTGTTGAATATTTCGCTCATCTGGACTTTACAAGAAGGGGGTCTGGCCCTTTCCACTTCAATTAGCGCCATAATACAAATAATTATATTAACCCTGATATTGCAAAAAAAACTAAGTATAAAAATACAAAAAGAAGTTTTTGTCTCTCTTGTAAAAACGATAATCATCTCAGTTGCGATGGGGTTTGTATGCTTTTTTACGCTAAAAATGCTTCCTTATTCAGAGGAAAACACCTCGCTTTACTTTAAGGGAATACGGCTTTTCATTCCAATGTTGACCGCGAGCGCTACTTTTGCTGTCGCTTCTTTCTTAATCAAATCAGAAGATTTCAGAAATCTCATTAAAGGAGTATTGAAAAAGCCATAACAGTACTTTTATCATAATATTTACCGATTATGCAGTTTCAATCTCGTTTCCAGTCTCCAGCCTGGAAACGAACGTTTTTATTTTTTCAAAAAATTGGGTATGAATAAATTACAGTTAACTTCAATTACCGAATTAGATTTATCTGAATCGGTGGAACTTTGCCGCTCATTGGGAGAGCCTTCTTACAGGGGGAAGCAAATTCTTTCATGGATGTATAAAAAAGGCGCAACGGATTTTAATCAAATGTCCGATATTCCCCTGCCGTTTCGAGAAAAGCTTGAAGAAGCACACAATGTTTTTCAAACCAAAATACACACAATAAACACCTCGCAAGACGGTACAGAAAAATTTCTGATCCATTTGCCGGACAACAACTTAATTGAATGTGTGCTTTTAAGAGACGGCAAGAGGAGGACGGCATGTGTTTCAACGCAGGTTGGTTGTGCTATGGGGTGTAGTTTTTGTGCAAGTGGTGTATTAGGACTTACCAGAAACCTTAAAACCGGGGAAATAATCGAACAAGTTCTACATATCAAAAACCACCTCCCCGCAAATGAACACATTACCAATATTGTCTTTATGGGAATCGGAGAGCCACTGGCCAATTATGATAAGGTGGTCAAGTCTCTCAGAATTATGAATGCTGATTGGGGTCTGGCGATAGGTGCCAGAAATATCACTATTTCAACCGTTGGCCTGATAGAAGGAATCAGAAGATTGGCAAAGGAAGGGCTCAAAGTAAATCTTGCTATTTCTCTTCATGCATCGAATGATAATACAAGAAATAAACTCGTCCCATCAAACAGTAAAACAGGGATTAAAAACATCCTGGGTGCTGCGCAGGAATACTTTAATGCTACCCATAGAGATATTAGTTTTGAATATACCATGATTGACGGCATTAATGATTCAAAACAGGATGCCAAATTACTTGCACAAATATTAAAAGGAGTTCAGTGCAACGTTAATATTCTTCCTGTAAATCCAATAAAGGAAGGCAATTTTGCCCCCCCGGTACAAAAAACAGTGGAAACATTCTGCACCGTGCTAAAAAATCATGGCATCGTCGCCACGGTTCGTCAAAGAAGAGGAATTAACGTAAATGCTGCATGTGGACAACTTAGGCTACAAATTCAAAAGCATTGTCATGGAGAAAAGATATTACATACACCACCGTCATTGTTTCTCCCCGCAAATTATAAATAAAAGTGTGAAAGATACGGATATCGTGTTTTTCTTTGCGGCAAAGACATATCAAACAGATACATTTTCCTCTTCAAAGTTAAAAAAAAAGATTGTTGTATTTTATCTAATAACATGATAATTATTATGAATGAATTTAAGAGAGATACTAACCCCTGCGTTTGCCCCATGCTAATGATTTACAACAACCATCTTACAGAAAAGGGGCAAAAATTGGGGGTTAATCAACAGATTTATTTACTGACGTAGAAATATTTCTTGTAAATAAAAAGTATTATAAGAACATCATTTTCTGGCAAAATAAAAGGGATGCAAACTTTTACAAAAAAAAGAGCATCATTAGGAAGGAGGTGGGGGGGAAACTTGATATTTCTTTATTTAAGGAATTTTTAATACTTTTAATCACATTATTTTGTTTTTTCAAGGAGGTTTTTTATGCATGCAAAAGTAGATGCAGATACTTGTACAGGATGTGAACTTTGCGTACAAACATGTCCTGAAATTTTTTATATGAACGGTGATCTCGCCGAAGCGAAGGATATTGAAGTGCCTTCTGAGTATGAAGATACCTGTAGACAGGCAGCGGAAGAATGTCCCGTAGAGGCCATCAGCCTCGATTAGTTTCTAAACAAAAAGAGACCCTAAATAATGTATTCAATTTTTAGGGTCTCTTTCTTTTCTTTGTTCGCTCAAACATTCAGTAGCGGCCTTCTCCCTATGCGGCGTCTCCTATTTAAAATAGCACGCCCTCCCTTTGTCCGCATTCTTTTTCTAAAACCGCACATTCTCTTACGTTTTATCGAACTTTTCCTAATTCTTACTTTCATAATCTATCTCTCCTTAAATCAAAATTAACAGGACTATATTATCGTATTAGCTGTTTTATTGTCAAGGAATTTTATGTAAAAATAATACGGGAGTATCTGGTTTTTTAACCATGGATTTTTGTTGCAGAATAGTCGTAAATTCTTATTGACATTGATCTTTTGAATTGATACTATGTTCAAACTAGTCATAAGTGGCATGCCTAGAAGTTAGTTAAGATTAGGTCACAGCCTTTCAGTAATCCCCTAAACCCGAGAAAGAGATAATTTTTTTATTTTTAACGTATTCGCTCAGTTAAATACTTCTATAGGTTGCCAGTAATATACTTACCGTTATAATTAAGGAGATATGTAATGCAAACAACGACAAAAAGGGATCTGTGCGAAAAGATTGCCAGGAAAACAGACAACACGCATATGGTGGTAAAAAAGACAATTCAAATGTTTTTGGATGAAATTATAGGGGAGCTTTCACAGGGTAATCGCATTGAATTGCGCGACTTCGGCGTCTTTGAAATTCGCCAGCGTGCGGCACGCAAGGCAAGAAACCCAAGAACCGGAGAAGTTGCTTTTGTACCGTCAAAAAATGTCGTTGTGTTCAAGGTTGGAAAACTCATGCGGGAAAAAGTTGGCAACTCACCACAAACACAACCCCCGGCACAATAAATATATTGGAGCTTCCATGTTTAAACAAACACAAGTAAAAGAAGCAGGTATCATAAAACGTATTAACGGCAACAGAACTACCATCGAATTACTAAAACAAACAGCGGAGAACTGTAAGAGTTGCAGTGGTTGTGCAGAGGTAAAAAGTAGTCCGCACTATTTGGAAGTTGAAACAGTTCCCGGCACAAAGGAAGGGCAATTGGTAGTTACGCAAAAAACAATCCATTCACCTTACAAAAGTATAATACTCGTGTTTGTCTTTCCCTTAATTAGTTTAATAGCGGGTAGTTACGTAGGGCAAAATTACAACTTTTTTGGTATAACATCAAAAGACATAAGAATTATAGTTTGTGGATTTATTTTTTTTATATCTTCATTGGTTATAGCAGCTATTTACGACAAAATGTCAAAAAGTAAAACAACCACACCTCAAAAAATCATTCCTTATAATCTCCACAATAGCTACGACACCATTTTTAAATAGATTCCACTCCTTATGTTTAAATTTAAAAGGAGAAGGATATTTGATTGAAGCATTAGTTGTTGCATGTCTCTAATTATTTAAGACTTAGTTCTTATTTTGATTAATGTTGTTTTTGTATGTGGTAATGCTTTCTCAGCAACCAAAAAGAGACCGGTTGCAAAAGAACTTCCACATCGTTCCTTTTGCAACCGGTCTTTTTTATCGTCAAGATGTTCACAAAATGTGAATTTTATACAGGGTGGCACTGACACAAACTATGTTTATCCGTTACGAACGACAGTGAAAGAATCGTAAGTCTTTTTAGAACAATAGATTGTTTCGGGCCCCCCCTCACAAAGGTATTTATTTTTACATATACATTTCACCGAAACTTTATACGAGCGTTCCTGCTGTACACAAATGGCATAGGAAAAAAGCACAGTAACCCATTACATGCCTTTTGCTACCGTTATGCCCTTTGTTGCTACAAATGATTTTATGCTTACCAGATCATGATCATCGCGGGCGATGATAGTAATCACGTTTGGACCTTCTTTTAACGAATGTTTTGTATCAATCTTCAATGACGATTGTTGTCTTGGGCTTACATGTTTGTTTGATTTGAAAAAGATTTTATCATTGTTTATCAGTACATAAGCATGTTTTACGTGGGTATCGTCTTTTACAAGTGCAGAAATGGATAATTCTTCCTCGCCAAATAAAATGTTTGGCACGCCATCCAGAGAAATGGTGGGGGGGATTCGCTGTATAAACATTTCGAGTTCGTCGGATGATTTTCCGGCATCATTATTTACCGCAGTTACGTCCTTTGCAGAAACCCATCCGTATCTATTATTAGGAAGTTCCGCCCTGTACCAATCAGCGTTGCTGACGTCAGACTTGAGAATTGTGCCCTCGTTCATCATTGATAAAACAGGGGTGTCAAATGACATTCCACCATACAGTGGAATATGGTTTTTGTTTATCTTCAAAAGTTTGGAACTGGCCGTCAGCTTTTGGGGGACACCGGCAACCACGGAGAATTTTAATGTATTACTTAAAAAAGCGCCGAAGATAGAGTCGGAAATAATAATATCCACATTAAATTCATTAGAAGCAATTGTTTCTTTGACGTTAAAAGTTAATTCCGCCTCCTTGATTTCTCCCGGATTTAATTGACCAATTTCAACCCTGCCTTTTTCTACAAACACCTCTTTGTCACTCAAATTTCTGAGGGTAACAACCGTTTTTTCGGAAATCCCATTTCCCATGTTTTTTACCATGACAAGGAGATTAATATTTTCGCCTTTGTTTATTAATCCATCACCGTTATTTTTGCCTGAAGAGTTTGTTGCCTGATCTAAAATCTGATAAGAAAAGGCAAAAAGCGGCTGAGGCAATGCCTCTATTGCCACAGTTAAATTAAGATCTGCCGGGTTGTTTTTATTTAACTCTTCAAATTTAATAGTAATTTCATCTTCCCGATCAAGTGAATTTTTTGGTATTTCTATCGTTTTGGTGTACGTCTTTTTACTTCCTTTGCCTATTTTACCAAAAATAAATTCATGTTTATCGTACAGACCGTTTTTGCTGGAAGAAATTCCGCGCAATTGATAGAGAGGTTTATCCCCCGTGTTTTCAATAGTTACCGTAAGCGTAATTTTTTCTCCGGCCTTTACCCGTTTATTAATGGGGTTTGTTAAAAAAGTAACATTTGTTGCGGATGCCCCTTCATTTATCCCTTCAGACCAGTCAATACTCAAGCTATCAAGCGCCTGTGCTATTTTCTTTTCTTCCTCTTCGGAAATTGCGTCAATTACTGAAAGAGAATTTTGCAGAAAACCTTCCTCTTTTTTCCATGTAGAAGTGTTTGCCAGTAATTTTCTGGCGAAGACAATATGGAAATCTTTATCAAAATCAGGCAGTTTGTAAGGGTCTTCGTCTTCCGCAGGTTCCACCTCCGCCTCTTTCCCGGCAACCGCGTCCTCTTTTTTTTCCTTTATTTCATGGAAGTACTTAAGGGTAGCAAAGGGAAATGCATCTTTGTGGTGGTCGTCCAAATGTTTTTTCAGATCTTCTTCCCTGATTGCCGTGATGCCATGAAAAAGATTGATGTTGTCCTTTTCTACGGTCACCGGAACAAGCTGTATGTCCGGTGTAATGCCAAAAGATTGAATGTCGGTAAAAAGAGGGGTAAGATATTTTGCGATGGTTAATTTTAGCGCCGAACCGTCCATTAACTCTATAAGCTGCTGGACAGACCCCTTGCCAAATGTTCTGTCTCCGACGATTATCGCACGGTTATTTTCCTTTAGAGCGCCGGCAACAATTTCAGCCCCTGAGGCGCTTCCTGCATCGACAAGCACCACTATGGGGTACAGTTCCTCGTCAGTATCCGTTTTTTTTGCATCGATCACTTCTCTGGGATGGCCTCCAGGCCCAACGGTAACAACAATAGAGCCACTTTCCAGAAATTTGTCAGACACCTTGATTGCCTGGTCTAACAAACCACCCGAATTGTTCCGCAAATCGAGAATGAGTCCTTTCATTTTATCATTGTTTTTGTTTAATTGTTTTAACTGCTCATTAAGGCGCTGAGAGGTATCATCCTGAAAATTCCTGATTCTTACATAGCCATAACCTCCTTCAATAGATGCGGATTCTACCGTAGGAATTACTATTATTTCCCGTTTGAGGGCAAAAAGTTTTGTCTCTACTGCTTTATGTTTTAAAATGGAAAGTGTGACGGTTGAACCCTGATCACCACGCAGTTTCCCAACAGATTCGGTAAGGTCCATATCTACGGTCGATTCTCCATCAATTTCCACAATTTTATCTCCTGCCTTTATTCCTGCCACTGCAGCAGGGGTTCCTTCAATGGGAGAAATTACCGTCAGAACGCCATCTCTTATTCCTACCACCATGCCGAGTCCTCCGAACTTGCCGGTAGTGCCAATCTTAAATTCGGTAAATTGTTTTGGCGGTAAGATAATGGAATGCGGGTCAAGCTGCGTCAACATGCCGTTGATTGCCGTATATTCCACATCGCTGGCGGTAAGTGATGCGTTCTCTTCCCGATGCTTATTGATAAAATCCAGGGCATCCTGCAGCACTTTGAAAACATCCTTGGACCGGTGAACTTCTGACAAATCAAATGTCTTTGAAACAGTGTCAACCGTAACGGTGTTTATCTTCTTCTCCTCAGAGTAGTCTACCAAGACTTCAGGTATGACTCTTTCCTGCCAATCAAGAGCTCCCTTAACCATTTCAACATTATCAATACGGTCAGGGTCAACATACAGGCGGTTAATATAGGAAAGTACAATTCCGGGAAGGCGAAATTTATATTCAGTATCTTCTTTTACTGACAGATTTTCAAAATGGGGTTCCAGACCAAATGTTTTATTGAAAACAACAAAAAAACCGGAAATGGAAGATATAGAAATTATAATTATTATTAACACATACTTAAACGGATGCTTTAATCTCATGAATATTTCCTTTTTGATCAAAAAATCAAAGTAACTTTACACAATGTAACTAAACCCTTACTCAAAAATATAAAGATACGCCGTAAACTGTTGAATAGCAATGATTCGCTCATTAAAAAGGCGAGTAATACGGCAAGAGACCATGCATAACAATTACGATAAATGTAGTATCGATTTCATTTTTTGTAAAAGTCCAATACATAACATAATTTTAATGCATTGTGGGAGCTAATCCATGAATTGCCGCCACATAAGGCCAAAATAGTGTTTTCCGGTGGTCGATCTCCTTGAAAAACAAAACTCTCACTAACTGGCACTACTGTACACAAGTAGCAATTTGAGTATAGAGAGAAGGAACAGATTTATCAAGGAAATTTGCCTTGCCCAGTGATTATGAAAAAAGCATTTGATAATTATAGGAAGAACAGATAAAATGCTACGCTTGTCATAAATTTAGCTTCATTCATAGAGTTTTTAGAAAATTTAAGAGGGAAATAATGGTATCCACTTCCTGGCTACAAAAGAATAAAAAAATCGTTTATATCATAATGATATTTGCCGTTTCTGTTTGGGGCATAAGCTTTTCCGCGATGGAATTAATTCCCAAAAAACCTATCGCCAAAGTATTGGGAAGGAAGATTACACAGGATGAGTTTACCGAAATGGCAATCAGGTGGCAGAGGTTGTTTTTCCCTCAAACGCAGGAATCAATTATCCCTATAGTCTGGAAGCAGTTTCTGATGGTTGAAAAGGCAAATCAAATGGGATTAATGATAACAAGCCCTGAAGTTGAAGACGGTTTACGGAGAATTGCTTTTCAGGTTTTCGGGCAAACTCCTGAGCTTGAAAAAAGAAGACTAATGCAGTTTCTGTGTAATACTTTTAAACTTACTCCGGATCAAATACAACGTACTATCAGGGAAGCCCTGCTGGTTGAAAAGCTGGAATCTCTGTTGCGTTCATCCACAAAAGTAACAAGTGAGGAACTTTGGTACCGGTTTTCTCTGGAAAACGAGCAGGTAAAGTTAAAAATCATGGCATTAAAGGCGAGTGATTTTGCCGATACCGTTCAGGTAAATGAAGAAGAGCTAATAGCGTTTTATAATAAATACAAGAACAAAGAATATGATGCACACAGTGGAACTCCAGGCTACATGCTTCCTGAAATGGTAAAGATTGAATGCCTTATTGCTAAATTTGACGATATGCAGGCGCTTGTTGATGTTACGAAGGAAGATATAAAGAAGTATTATGAGGATAATAAGGAAACGCAATATAAAATCGATCCCGCAGAAATAACAACCGAAGAATCTTCTGTTCCTGAGGATAAAACGGAGACAATGTCAGAAGGCGACACAAAGGAAAAGGACCTTAGCCACGTTTACAAATCGTATGATGCGGTAAAGGATGAAATTCGGAAAATACTTGCAGGACAAATGGCAAGGGAAAAAGCATCAGAGGTGATACATAAGGTGGATGAGGAAATTTACGCAACAATAGACAAGGAAGACCGCCCGAATTTCAGCGATCTTGCCGTAAAATATAAATTAACCCGCACCATTCCTGCCGGAAAAGAATCGAAGCGCGAGTTTCTTGCAGAAAGCGATTTGTGGGAAATCTTCCCGGGGTCTGATAAGATTTCGAAGGTTGCTTTTGACAGGGAAAAATTTGAACCATCTATGCCGCTGGAGTTTGTTGAGGGGTTTGTTATTTTTCAGGTAATCGATAAGAAATATCCCGCTCCTGCCCCATTTGAGGAGATCAAAAATAAAGTTTTACGGGACATTACAATAGAAAAGGGATTGCAAAAATCGATAGAAATCGCAGAAAAATACACAAGTGGTTCCAATTCAGCCACTGCGTTTGAAGATATTGTAAAATTAATTGCTGGTGAGTATAGTCAAAAAGATTTTCTGGTATGTGAAACTGATTACATCAAGCGTCCTATGAAACTTTTTGACAGGGATTCGCGATATATAGAGGCGCTTGATGCAGACCGCCCTAACCTCACAAATAAGGCCTTTGAATTAAAACCGGGCGAAGTGGCCTTTGCTGTAGAAACTCTTGATGAAAAGGCGTGTTACATAATAAGTGTAATAGAGAGAAAACCTGCCGATACCGCTCTTTTTGAAAAAACCAGGGAAAACGTCATGAAAAGGTTTTTGTACGAAAAACAGGAGGCCTTTTTGACCGCATGGAAAGCCGACATGAACAAACAGATGGAAATTTACACAAAATTTCAATAGAAACGTACTTGTGGCAAAAATCCTGTTTGTGATGAAACCTTCATAATCTCTGGCCACAAAAGGAGGAGAAGATATCTCCTTTGCGGTCATTCTGGACATATTCACTTCGTTTAGAGTAACTCCGCCGGGCGTCTTTCAAGATTCCCCAATACAGTCTGGAGTAGCGAATAAATTCCAATTTCTTACCTTGTTACTACGTAAATGGTACTGCTTTAAATAACAAAAATTTGGGGGATATGACGATAGCTGATGGACATCCTTGTTTTTTTTAGTCCCTTCATCTCTCGTCCGTCGTTTTCCATGTGTTATGGCATATATTGGGGGAGCTATCATTGGAAAAGATTTACCGTATAAGCGAATTTAAAGGAAAAATTCATAATCCGGTAGTTACACTTGGTGTTTTTGACGGCGTACATCGTGGACATCAGAAAATTATTGAATACACAAAAAGTTTAGCCTCTAAAAAGAGCGGAGACTCTGTCATTATCACCTTTGACGTACACCCAAGAGTTCTTTTGGAAAACAAAACCCCTTTTTTCATCACTTCCCTGTCGCATCGTTTGGTATTGTTTGAAAGGCTGGGTGTTGATTATACGTTAATATTGCCATTTAACGATTCCCTTGCACAAACAAACGCAAAAGATTTTATAGAAAACATACTCGTAAAAGAGTTAGATTCAAAATGCATAGTGCTTGGTTTTAATTGCCATTTTGGAAAGAATAGAAGCGGGAATATCAAACTCGTAAAGGAATTGGCGGGCAAATACCATTATGAAGCACACGAATGCCCACCGGAAACCTATAAGGGGCAGGTTATCAGCAGCACTGTTATCCGTAAAGCCATTCAGGAAGGCGCATTAGAGAAGGCGGAAGCCATGCTTGGAAGGCCTGTCTCTGTTTTAGGCACTGTCGTAAGAAAATCCGGCAGAGGCGTAACTATGGGATATCCCACCGCAAATCTGGATTTGCACCACGAAATCAGGCCACCACAAGGCGTATACGCCACAAAGGTATGCTGGAAGGAAAGGGAATATCTGGCATTGACCAATATCGGCTCCAGGCCTACTTTTTTCAAAGAGTCCTTATCAAGCGAAGACGAAACCATGGAGATAGAGACACACATACTGGATTTTCACGAATCAATTTACGGAAAAAACCTTGAAGTGCAGTTTCTCTTCAGGATCAGAGACGAAATACCCTTCGGTTCCATTGAAGCATTAAAACAGCAAATAGAAAAAGATAAAGAAATGTTGTTGAAAAAGATGCTCTCTGGAGCCTTGACGAAATAGCCATATTCAAATATGTCGCTCCTAGAAATTTTCCCAAGAACAACTTGGCGCGGCCTTTGGCCGCAACCAAATTCAAAATACGAATATCGAAATACGAAACAAATTCAAATGACAAAAACCCAATGCTCCAAACTTTACGTAATCCTCATCTAATCAATGCCTTACGGTTATGCATTTTGAAAAACGAGCATAAAAAACAAGAAGTTGATGGATAGTAGTACAAAGAATAGCAAAAGAGATTGGTGTACCGTGGTAGGCATTTAAGAAAAAAATTAGCTGAAGGAGATTTGTTATACGTAAAAATTTTACTATTGATATAGAGAAAGACGGAAAGTTTTATATTGCCCAATGCAGAGAACACTCAAATTGTTTTACTCAAGGCAAGACCACAGCAGAAGCTAACCGTAATATAGTAAAAAGCATTTATTTTTATAAAAATCTGTTTTTTTCTTGCATTTGAATTGTTTCTAGAGTATTAAATTCTGCATGAATCCATTTCTCAGTGAAAAAACCCGAATAGAATTTAAAAAAGCACATAAGAAAGAGCCTCATAGACGTCATGCCGACCGAATCAAAGCTATACTTCTTCTTGATTCAGGATGGAGTTATGAAGAAGTAGCAGAGGCGCTCTTGTTAGACGATCAAACAATCAGGAATTACGAAAAACTATACAAAGATAAAGGTTTTGACGGGCTTTTATCTGACAATTATATTGGCTGTGTGCCAAAACTCACCTGCGAACAAGAAGAACAATTAAAAGATCATATCAGGAAAAACAACTATAGCGCGGCAAAAGAAATTGTTGAATATGTAAAACAGACATTCAATAAAATCTATACACCCGAAGGAATGGTACATACCCTCGATAGATTAGGCTTTACTTACAAGAAAACTACAATAGTTCCATGCAAAGCAAACCCTGAAAAACAAAAAGAATTTGTCGAAAAATACAAACAACTCAAAGAAGAGAAAGCCCCCGGAGATAAGATACTTTTTATGGATGGAGTTCATCCACAGCACAATTCTACGTCTGCATATTGCTGGATAGAGAAAGGCAAAAAGAAGGAAATACCCTCTAATACCGGCAGGAAAAGAATAAATTTAAACGGTGCTATTGACATAGAAACCTTTGAAGTAACAATCCGGGAAGATGAAAGCATCAATGCTCAATCAACAATAAAGCTTTTCCATGAAATAGAGTCAAGGTATGCTCAAGCCGGTACTATTTACATAATCTCTGATAATGCTAAATATTACAGGTCTAAGTTGGTCAAAGAATACCTTGCAAATTCGAGAATAAAGATCAAATTTCTCCCTTCCTATTCACCCAATTTAAATCTCATTGAAAGATTATGGAAATTCTTTCGCAAAAAAATATTGTATAACAAGTATTATGATACTTATGAGAAGTTTAAAAACAAATGTTTAAGTTTTTTCAAAAATATTAACGAGTATACAGATGAATTGTCTACTCTTTTAACTGAAAATTTTCAAATTATTGGCGAGCAAATTTCGAAAACCTGATTTGTTTGACTATATAAAAGAAGTAATAGGGCTTATCCTTGAAGTAAAAACTTATCAATATACACTATGATGGTGCGAAAAGAGTTAAATATTGACAAAAAAGGACTACTTATACCCTGCAATCAAACACGGATGAGCACTGCTAATCACAGATAGAACAAATAGTTATGCTTAGATGGTATTTCACCAAAAAGGTGATTTATTGTTTATACTTAACTCTTTGAAAGATCGGTGCAAATCTTACTGTCCGAATGCCTTTTTTAACTGGTGTAAAAATACGGACAAATCCTTTTTCCCTTCCATATCCATGAAAGAACCAAAATCCCTTTTTCTCTCCGAAGACTCACTTGGTATTGTTACTGATTTTTATCAGCTTACTATGGCTGCCGGATATTTTGAACACGGCATGCATGATATTGCCACGTTTGAATTTTATATTCGCCACCTGCCGGAAAATCGCAGTTACATAATTACCGCAGGACTAGAACAGGTGCTTCACTACCTAACCCATATCCGGTTTTCACCTGAAGCTATCCGGTTTATCAGGAAACAACCGGCTTTCAGTCATGTAGGTGATGCATTTTTTGCATATTTGAAAAAATTTGCCTTTAGCGGCGATGTATTTGCCGTTCCTGAAGGGACGATTGTATTTGCGGAAGAACCTATACTTAGGGTAACAGCCCCCATAATTGAGGCGCAAATTGTCGAAACATATCTGCTTTCCACCATTAATTTTCAGAGTTCCATTGCAACAAAGGCGTCGAGAGTCGTCTATGCTTCCCGAGGGCGTGATGTTATTGATTTTGGAACACGCCGCGCCCATGGTCCGCAGGCAGGCATCCTTGCAGCCCGCGCTTGTTTTATCGGAGGATGTAAAAGCACCTCTAACGTTTTTGCAGCATATGAGCTGGATATTCCCCCTGCCGGTACAATTGCCCACTCATGGGTAATGGTTTTTGAAAACGAAGCGGAGTCGTTTCGTAAATATCATGAGACATTTCCTGATGATACGGCGCTCCTTATTGATACCTATGACACACTCGTCGGGGCGAAACATGCCGCCGCTATAGGTGAAAAACTGAAAGGCGTACGTATCGATAGTGGAAACTTATTGGAACTAAGCAAAGAAGTAAGAAAAATATTGAATAGTCAAAGGATGCATCATGTTAAAATAATTGCAAGCGGCGATCTCAATGAGGAACGTATTGACGACTTGCTAAGAAATGGGGCTCCTATTGATTCCTTTGGCGTGGGCACTGAAATGGTAACGTCAAAGGATGCGCCTGCATTGGGAGGAATTTATAAACTGGTCGAACAGGAACATGACGGAAAGCCTGTCCCTAAAATGAAGTTCAGCAAAGATAAGCTTACTTATCCGTACAAAAAACAAGTCTACCGTCGTACAGACAAAGATACTCATTTTGTTGAGGATATAATAGGGCTTGAAAATGAGCAGGGAGACGCCATTCCTCTTTTAATACAGGTGGTAAAGGGTGGCGAAATATGTTATGCCCTGCCTGCTTTACAGGAGATTCAAAATAATGCACTGTGTAATATTGTCAAATTGCCGGAGCCATACAAACGTCTTAGAAATGCTGAAACCTATCCTGTTAAAAAAAGTCAGGCATTAGAAGCAAAAAAACGAGAGGCAGAGCAACTCCTGAGAAGGAATAACTGAAAAGAGGATCTTCAGGTGAAAAAATATGAAAGTAGCGCTGGCACAAATTAATACTGTCGTTGGTGACTTTGAAAACAATGTACGGAAAATATGTTCATTCATAGAACAGGCAAAAAGGAAACATGCAGACCTTGTTGTTTTCCCCGAACTTGCAGTTACTGGTTATCCGCCGAAGGATTTTCTTGATATTCCTGCCTTTGTAGGCCACAATTTGAAGGCGTTAAGGGACATAACTCAACAGGTATCAGGTATTGCCGCTATTGTGGGATTCGTTGACAGAAACAGGCAATCATACGGCAAACTCGTCCATAATGCAGCCGCATTTATTCAAGACAGACAAATTGTGTCGGTGCACCACAAGTCGCTTCTCCCGACATACGATGTTTTTGACGAATCCCGCTATTTTGAATCTGCATGTTCCATCGCCCCAGTCCAGTTTAATAACTATACGCTTGGAATATCTATTTGTGAGGATATATGGAACGATGAAGAATTCTGGATGCGTCCACTTTATGAAACTGACCCCATTGAAAAGCTCATATCGAAGGGTGCGAATGTTATTATCAATATTTCCGCATCTCCTTTTACGGTTGAGAAGCACGAATCAATACGGCTGAGGATGCTTACGCATGATGCAAAGAAGTACAAAGTCCCTTTCATTTACGTAAATCAGATCGGAGGCAATGATGAACTTGTTTTTGATGGGAGCAGTGCTGTTATCAATGCGCAAGGCAAGCGTATTGCTCAGGCAGCGGCATTCGGGGAAGATTTAATTGTCGTTGACCTTGAAAATACCGCAACACAGGTTGTCCCGCAGACCTTTACTCCAATCGAAACAGTTCAAAAAGCACTTCTTCTTGGGCTTCGGGATTATGTCGTAAAATGTGGTTTTGAGAAGGTGATTATTGGGTTAAGCGGCGGTATAGATTCCGCAGTAACCGCTGCCCTTGCCGTAGAAGCGCTGGGAAGCGAAAATGTAATGGGCATAATTATGCCATCTCAATTTTCTTCACAGGGCAGCGTTGATGATGCGGTGCAGCTTTCAAAAAATCTTGCCATTGACTACAGAATCTTTCCCATTAAAGATCTGTTTGATGGTTACCAAACGATCCTGCGTGAAGAATTCAGGGGGCTGCCTTTCGATATAGCGGAAGAGAATTTACAGGCGCGAATCCGCGGAAATATTATCATGACCTTGTCTAATAAGTACGGGTATCTGGTGCTTTCTACGGGAAACAAATCTGAGATGGCGATAGGGTATTGTACATTGTACGGAGATATGAACGGGGGGCTTGCGCTCATTTCAGACGTGCCAAAAACGATGGTGTATGAATTGGCTAAATACATGAACCGGGAAAAGGAGATAATACCGCAGGAAACACTGTCCAAACCACCTTCGGCGGAATTAAGACCAAACCAGCTCGATCAGGACAGCCTGCCTCCTTACGATATTCTCGATAGTATATTAAAGGCATACATTGAAGAAGCTAAATGTATAGAAGAAATTGTACGTATGGGGTTTGATGAAACAACCGTACGTGACGTTATTCAAAAAGTAAACAGAAATGAATACAAAAGGCGTCAGGCTGCGCCGGGGATAAAAGTAACGTCAAAGGCATTCGGCTCCGGCAGACGCATGCCAATAGCACATAAATTTACCGGCGAGTAAATGGCCATTAATAATGGGACACTTCCCATATTTCTTGCTTGATTTGTTGTGAAAATAAGGGAAATGTCCCCACATTTACAGTTCCTTAGTTGAAGGGGTGTATTCCCGATTTTTTGTAAAAAAGAAAGCCGTTGACTGATATTTTACTTGTGCAACAAATAAAAGTTGCCGAAGGCCTAATTAAAAGAAGGGTAACATTTTAGTTCTTTGAAAAATCCCAATAATCCCGAAGGGATGAAATGATTATAGAAATTATGCGAAAAACCCGTAATTAACCCCGAAGGGGTGATATAATTTTATCTGTGTTGCCTTTCATAAAATACCTAACCGTGGCGATTATATCATCCCTTCGGGATTAGGCGTGGTTTTACTGTGTTTTCTATAATCATATTACCCCTTTGGGGTTCTCCTTTTTTCCTGGAATTTTTCAAAAAACTAAAGTGTTACAAAGAAGGAGAAGTCGGGGGCAATACAGGAAGTTAAACTAAAATTGATCAGGAGATCGAAAAACTGGCTATTGTTTAAACAAAAATCATCTTTTATTTCAAAGACAATGTTGTCACCTTCTTCAAAATGAAGTCTGTCTCTAAAAGATATAGGGAGCATTCCCGTTTTTTTGTAACCGTTAATGATGGGGTCAGGACGAAACAACCCTGACAGGGTTTGAAACCCTGTCAGGGTTAACACTACTGCAACGTTTCATTAAAACATAGCGGAAGTTACAAAAAATCAGGAATGCACCCAAAGATATAAGAGTTCCGGAGAATCTTAAGGCTTTACTATTCAGTTGTGCCGTCTTTTAAAGTTACCATCTTTTCTATCATCATTGTAGCCGCGATAGAAAGCATAATTGCACAGGCAAAAAAATAAATACCTATCTGCGCGTTGGCATCTGCGATATCCCTGGTCTTGATCAGTATGACGAGTATTGCAACGATGAAAACATCAAGCATAGACCATTTTCCTAAAATACCCGACCAGTAAAGAAAACGTTTTCTCCCTTCCGGTTCTAATGGTACGAACCAAACAAAAAGTAGGCCAATAAGTTTTACACAGGGAAACATGATGGAAAAAAAGAAGATTATTACTGCCAGACCGATGTGGTTCGACTTCCATAATTCCCACACACCATCCCAAATAGAATACGTATTGGTGAAGAAAATTACTTTTGCCAGCTTGAGTGTTGGAAGGTTCAGCCCTGCAATGAGGAGTCCCAATGCTACCACTACCATCACGGGTATATCCCATCGATACGGCTTCAAGCGATAAATTGACTTTTTTTGCGGCATAATATAAGGGTGTACATTAAACAATTAGTTCGTTTATTAACTCTTAGGCATCCTGTCTGCATTCACTACTATACAGGCAGATGGTTGGTGCGGTTATAATGAACGTGTTGATTCGGGGGGGGAAATCGCTAATGCCGGGGTTATTAATATGCTTCTACTCGTCTTTAAAGACCTCAAATCCTTTCAGGTAGTCCTCATACTCTATTGGTGTTTCTATTCCGAGGAGGATATGGTCACATTTTGATTTGCGATTAAACCTATTAAGGAGGCACGTTGCAGCGTTCCACTAATATTATCCCATGTGTAGCGGAAATGCATTGGGTTAACTTCAGGGCTAAAGTCTTTTATTGTATTAACCCCATGCCAAAGCATGGGGTTAACACCTCGTTATCAAAGATTCTCCTATTCCACAAGCACTACTTTCAACGTTGTTTTTAGATTATTGTACTTAAATTTCACCTTTGAGGTTCCTTTCTTCTTTTTTGCAGTAATGGTAAACGCGGCCTCACCGTAGGTTTCTCCTGCAATTGTCATTGTTTTACGTGGAGACGCGGACACCTTCTTTTTGCCATCTTTATTTTTCTTCACAGTTGCTTTAACCTTCTCGCCTGATATTGGCAGACAACCTTCGGGGGTTATCAAATACACGGTAACTTCAGCCGTTTGCCCCTTCTTCAGCTCTATCTCTTCGGGAGAAACTACTATAGAGGTAACTTCACACTCCGAAGGGGTAGAAGTCTCAGTTGGGCTTGGAGTTGGGCTTGAGACTGGAGGTGTTGGTGTAACAATCGCTGCTGCTACCAATTCAAAGTTATGGCTAATGGTATCGCCTGCTACTATCGCCACTCCTGAAACCGGCGACCGGATATATCCTGCCGCAGAAACAATAAACGTATAAATTCCTTCCGGTATATTTTCTAATTGGTAATACCCTATTGTATCAGTGGTCGTTTTATATATACCCGAAATGCTTGATACCGCAGCTCCATTAATAACACCACCCGTGTCTTTGTCAGTTACGAATCCGGCAAGTACACCCAATGTTTCATCGGGAGGCGTAGGAGTTGCAACCGTCACCGGTGTTGATTCCGTTGTCGGCGTCGCTGTTGGAGTTGGAGTTGGAGTTGGAGTTGGAGTTGGAGTTGAAGTACTGCCACCACCGCTGCCACCGCCACCACCACCACCGCTGCCGCCATCGCCGCCGCCATCGCCGCCGCCGTTTGTTGGGGTAGGAGTTGGGGTTGGTGTAGCTGCCGGCAATTGGGACATCGTAAAGGTGTCGGTATAAACATAGTCTCCTTCATGCCCATTTTTATCACCGTTTTCTAGTACTCCTGCCGCATACAAGGTGACAGGATCATCTATTGTCGTAGAGGGCGGATTCCATAGTAACGTCACCGTCCGACTGCCTACTGAAAAATTTTGCGATATGTACTGGTCTGATTTAGCAGACGAGGTGCCAATAAGGGGGGTAAAAGTGCCAATGTAATTATTATTCGCATCTAACGCTGTCATATCATAGCCATAATTAGGGAAGGTACCGGAGTTTTCAAAGGATACCGTAATCTCTACGCTTTCCCCCGGAACATACGTTTCGGGGGCAGATATTGAAAATTCGGCACTTCCTGAATTCAGTTCAAATGCATTATGACATTCAGTACAATCGCCACCTTTAGGGGAGCCTGTATAGTCTTTCCACGCCTCCTCCAACGCCATCGTTGACTTGCAGATTTGTCCAAATATAGGACTTACCACAATGCACAACACACTACATGAAAGGATAAAATACATACACTGCATAAACTTGTTTCGCATGGTTCGCTGCACCTCCTTTAAAAAATTGTAATAACTTCCCCGGATAAAAACGGAAAGAAGGTCCTGTTGATTAAGCCTCCCCAGAACTCCCCTTTATGAAAAAACCGGTATCTCCTACCTATCGATAATGCCACATTTTATCGATAACATTTTTGGGAAACCGGAGTAGATCAATAGTGTCATATATCGTCTTGTAATCGAATCCTTCTAAAACGCCTTTTTTGTAACGCTCGTAACAAAGTAATCGCTTAGTTCTACAACTCTTGCAATCGAATCATTGTCGAGCCTTTTTTTTGCAACTATTTGCCTACCTGTGAAAAATATGACAACTGATAAACAACTATTGTGCCATTAACGAAATATTGTTTTTAAAATATCACAAGTCTTATTTTCAAAAGCAGTTATTAATAACATTGCCCCCTATGTGATAAATGAATCACAAAGACCTCCTGATATAACAAAACTAACACACGCAATATTTGCGCAAAATAAAACACGAGGTTTTCGTTTGCTGTAACACAGAGATTATAACCTCTTCGAAGCCTGCAAACGCAGGTTCTTTGTTTGTATAGCCAAACAAATTAGGTTTTATAAACATAAAAACATTGCATGCGCATTGAACAAGGGATTGCAGCCCCTTGTTTAAATTCAATTTTTTTAAACCTATACGCTTGTGGCTATACGCAGTATTTGCGTAAGGTACACAAAGGTGCATTCCTGATTTTTTGTAAATCTTCACACCTGCCTGTTGTCAGATATTGAATGGTGGATTCGCTATCGCTTCATCCACCCTACCTTTAAATTTTTTCACAAAGGATCGGGGATGCACCTGGATCAACCCCACAAGGGCATGAAAGCTGCGAGGGATGTGACAAGCCTGTCCCCCGCTGACGGGGGATTAAGGGGATGGAATTGTTTGTGTAGGAAATATTGTGAGGGTCTCGGCTTGTCATTGCATGGTCCTCCGCTTGTCATTGCGAGGGTACCCGCTTGTCATTGCGAGGGTCTTTTCCGAAGCAATCAGTATACTACGAGATACTTTGTGGCGTAAGAAACGCCATATCGCGGGAGAAACAAATTAAGGGTGGCGCAAGGGCTAAAAAAATAGAATTAATTAATGGAATGAATGATGCAGGATGGAAGGATATCTATGACGGTTTATGAGATTGCTTCGGAAAAGACCCTCGCAATGACAAGCTGAGACCCCCTTGCAATGTGACAAGCAGAGACCCTTGCAATAATGACAAGCTGATACCTTTTGGATGGCCATATACATTTGAACCGGTACAGAAACAGAAATGCCAGATGTTTCCGACTCAAAAGCAAGACTACAAAAAATAGCTTGAGTACATATACTACAACACGATATGGTTATAAAACCATTTTCATCGTTTCTGGGTGTTGCAAATGAAACATGATGACTGTTTGGAATTTTGGAATTTATTTGTCATTTGTTCTGCCAATAAAAGGCGGGATTGAAAGTATAAAACGTTTGGTTCAGGTTACAAACCTGAACCCACGAATGTAGTTTCCATTGCCATTACGTACCCAAACAGATACTTCACTATGTTCAGTACAAGGTTTGGGAACGAGTTGTGGTTCGCAAGTTTAATAGATTACGCTGAATAGTTGCGAAAATTGTCCATTTGTCCCAGTCTGCGGAGCATGGGAAAGAGGTGTAAATTTGTTTTCGTAATAAAGGGGGTAGTTGAATCGATGGAGAAAACAGATCCCCCCCCGCTCCCGCCAGCGGGGGACATAGTTTTAATCCGGATCATTGCCCCTCTGCCCCTCACTGTTTCCATTTTTTGGAAGCACTTGAATTAACTATTGTTTTGCATTAAAATTACGCCATTATTTTATTTCTTATAACCGCGCCAATTAAAGTGAAGACAGAAAAATGAATTTTTCAAAACCAAAGAATAAACAGAAAGGTGTGATAATACAGGATATTGGCAAAGAAGTAGTCCTTCGTAATGTTGATGAAAAAACGATTCATGTACTCAATACTACGGCAAGAATTATATGGGAACTTTGCGATGGCGAGCATACCATCGGGGATATGGAACGTCAATTAAGAGAAACGTTTTCAATACCCGACAATACAAACATTTGCAACGATATAGTAAATACGCTGACGGCCCTATCAGAAAAAGGCATGTTGGAAGAATTATAAAGAAAATACTCTTTTGTAATACTTTAGTTTTTTGAAAAAGCAAAACGCTCGTTCCCAAGTAGCGGCAAGGCACGCCTTGCCGCTACTTGTGGCGGCTATAATATTCGCTGGCAATTAAATATGTTACAAAAACACTTGTCCGCAAGCATGCATTAAAAAAACGAAAATTCCTACACTATTAAATTAGGCGTCGATTTATAAAAATGCTCTTATTTTCTGGCACTTTCCCTCTGCATAAAAAAAAATATCACTTTACGGAACAGTAAAAAGAGAAAACGTGTGCCACGATTCACAATTGTTTTATTACGATCCTGTTTATTTCCTGTGAATATGTTTCTTTGAAATCCACACAACGCGCGAACAACAGGGGTACTCCTTACGATCAACCATCCTGTTGATCTGCCGGCGAAAGTGTCAAGAGAGAGCATCTTTTCCCCTCGTTTAATTGCGGATACCTTGCCTATTATTTCACGATGACTCACTACCGGATCGGCATGCGGTACATTGTCTCCTTTTGTAATGAAGGAAAAGCCCGTACCCTTTTCTGAGATAGTTAATACCCTGTGTACAATAAGCTTGTTCTCCGATCTGAAGGCTATAATATCGCCACGCCGTATCTGTGAATAGCCACACTCAACCAGGACATTGTCCCCTTCCCTTATGAGCGGATACATACTCCTGCCAACAATGGGGATAGTAAACATTTCATTGGTTTGATCCCATACATTGACGATAGCATGCAGCACTTCGCCTGAAATATTGTTATGATTTTCTTTTTGCATCATATTAGAATCTTATCAGGAATTTCTTTGCATTTTTTTGGCAACATATTTAATGATCCCTTCTGCAGTCGGCAATCTACAGTCGGCAGTCGGCAGTTGACTAATGACCTCAAGCCTGTATCCCCCTTTATTAAGGGGTGACTTTTGCGGCCGGTCGCTTAGCTTAATGACATTGGTTTGCAACCTGGGCCCCACGTTTTATGCTGTTCCTGATTTTTGTAGAGGTGCATTGCATGCGTCTCTCTGTGGTGTCAACATTTTCTTTATGCGCAGCAGTTTCCGGACGCATGCAATGCGCCTCTACATTTATTACTTTATTTTTACCCTTATTTTTTCGGCAATATTATTCACACTGAATACCACAACCGCCTTTCCCTTTTTCTTTGCGGTAATGACAAAAGATGCTTGTCCATCTACATCAGTTACAGCAGTTTTGTTTGCAATTTTTGCAATTTTCTTTCCCTTTTTTATGTTTGCCTTTATCTCAAAACCCTCCGTATTGCCATTGGTTTCGCATGTTATTGTTATGAGGACTTCCCCTTCTTCTCCTTTCTTAAGCACTAATTTTTTAGGTTCTGCTTCAATAGCACTTATTGTACATTCCTGTGGTAAAGGAGTAGGCGTAACGGGTATTCCGTCGTCAGCAACAACATGCAACCGTGTTGCTGGATCCCCAAACAACACAAAAGTCTCTACCAATTCACTCCAATAACTACTCTGGGAGTAAGCATCCAGTTTTGCTTCTGTGCTGATCTCGCCTAAACCATATGAAGAACCGGTAAAGACCGATTCATAAAAAGAAAGCATAAGTAATCTGTGTCCCGATGTATAGCTCAGGGCGGTTGCCGCCCATACGGCGATTGCCCCTTTATCCTGTAATCTCTGAAATTCTTCAGCAACTGAAACCTGTGTGCTTTTCCCCGTAAAAAATCCGTTAAGGCAGTTTGCAACCGTGACAACAGGCAGTTTATACCAATTGTCCAGCAACGCAATGTCATCTGTGGTATAAATAGATGTGCTTTCATTCAGTCCCCACATATTTACAGCCCCGTGTCCCGTGTAATTCACCATAAAACAACCGTCATTTATATTCCGGGTTATGTTAGATGCTATATCATCGCTTGCAGTATAATCGCCTACATAAACCCTTTTTGCGGTATAGTTATCAGGTAATAATTCGATGATTTCTTCCGAAAGACTTTCAAAAGAAGATTGATCGTCATCCGCTACGAGTAAGACGTTTTTTGCCCAATCTTCATCAGACGGATGCTGGTCATAGAGTATTACCTTATTAATAATATCTTCCGCCTGTTCGATTGTTTGCGCACAGAGCCGTCCGATATGCATGTCAGGGAGGATATCATTGCCACTTACAAGTACAAACCAGTTATCCGAAGGCGTCTCTCCCAATTCGTCAGTTTCTATAATCTGGGAAGGGACGTAATTTATCGTGCCTGATGCTAAGTTATCGTTGTAATCCTGATACGCGTCTCCTATTAATACAACGTATGCAGGGGCGGGTTCCTGCCAATTGTTATACGTGTAAGACAGGAAATCCCGTATTGCCTGCGGGGAAAAAATACCGTCATTAAATTCATCATAAATATCGCCAACCTTCACCGTAACCACTCTTAAACCATCATCGATGCGATGGCTGGCCAATGCAAGCGCATTATCATAAAAATCTTCATGCGTGATAATAATATAGTCCGCTCCCTTATCGGATGATTTCCATGATGATGTTTCATCCTTTTCAATTGCAAAGGGAGTTTTATATTGCGCTAATGTCAATGCCAGAAATCTTGTATCAGATTGGGCAACCCCTTCGAATTGTAATGTATATCTTTTGTTGTCGTTTACAATATTTGTGTTAATTACGCGCACAACTGCGTTGTGGTCTGTAATGTCAAATGCCTCCATATCACTGCCGGTGAAGGAGGATACTTCAAATTGATAGACGCCTTCAGAAGGCGCACGGAAAAATAGCTCATCATTTTCTGCAACATACGTATCAAGGTAGTCTATCTCTGCCCAGTTGATCAGCAATTGATCAACCGAAGCCCCTGTATCACCCACGGTTTCTACCGTAATGGTATTTTTCCCATTGTTTAAATACTCATGGGATACGGTTGCTTCATGATTGAAGACTATTCGTCCATCCCAGTATTGATCGTCTATCTCTTTGTCATTTATATATATCTTTGTATGGTGATCCGGGTCACTCTTGCTGACGTCTGTATATCCCTTTAATTGCACCCGTATAGCAGCGGTCTCTGGACCCGAAAGGATATTTTTTATATTCAGGGTAAGCTCTTTTGTTTGCGGTGCAGTCAGTTTGCCGCCCCAGAAATAATGATCCTGTCCTTCACCCTCCGGCATTGTTTGCCAGTAATATGTATTTTCTTCAACATGGATCGTTGCTGGAAAGTAATCAGGAACAATAGCGTTGCCCGAAGTGGCGCCGTCGTGGATATTCATACGGACGCCACTGGTAGCGCCGGCGGTTAGCCAGTAAACATTTTTATCGGTATAGATATCGGTATATTCTTCGCCATAAAAAACGATAGTATCCGAAGTATTAAATACACCATCCTCTTCACCTTCAATAAATATGGCAACGTCCTCTCCCTTATTTGTCATAGTCAAAGTGCGGGGATCTATTGCGTCCACATCAAATCCGGCATCGATAAGATCATTGTAAGTTAATGTATACATGCCTTCTTCTTTCACGGTTATTTTAAGCCTGGGGGAAACCTCAGCGCCGGAACTGTCCATTTTTCTTTGAACGGGGGTACGGTATGAATTCTCCGCAATCACAGGGCGTTTTATATTGTGGTAATTTATGATTTTCTTTTTAAGAAGATTTTCAAAAAAAGGACTTGCCATTGAAGTTTTTTTTTCAGGAGAAAGGTGACCCTCTTTCCATGAAACACGGGCGACAATCTTTCGGTAAATGCGTACCTCGCCAGTGACGGGATTGAACTGAACAGGCGTGAAATGTACTTGTGCGACCGGTTGATCGCGCAGGTATCCTTTATTGCCCATTTTTACCGGTGTGTCTGGAAAGAAGGCGTTAGAGGTATATATATGCTGATTTTCAAAGAACGTCTGCTTTATACTGCCGGAGGGGAATGTATCCTGGTTTTCCCCTTCTATCCCGGATTTAGGGGCAGGATATATATTGTATCCCTGCAAGGTTTCGTATTGTGCATCTAAAATATCAAGAGAGACGCCATGAATGACCGGCAAACCAACCATTGTTCCGCACTGTGGCAATTGTGGTTCCCCAGGCATGGCGCTTTGTATGGTGTCTTGTATACAAATACGCTGATATGTTTTTCCCTCATGTTGTAATGTTTCGGTATGAAAGCCGTCTATAGTAAATTCAAGTTCAATTGACCGGCTGTCTGATGGCAATAATGTAACAGAGGCGTTGCACAATCCTGTATACCACAGCATCAGGAAGGATAGTATGGCGACTAGAGGTGCAATGACCATGCACAGTGAATAATAAGAACGGTTGCGGCGTACGAAAAATATTTTTACTATCCATCTTCTTATCATCTTTCTCCCCCTCAAGGACTATGTACACACTTCGGCGCATACTATATCCGCCATATCTTGTAAGCGACCGGCAGTTAAGTGGTAGCATCGTGCTTTTGCGATAATATTTGATAATTCCATGAACAATCGAATCGAACTGCCTTTAAATTCGTCCAGCAATATTTTTGATTTATAACTGCCCTGGTAATTCCCCAGAAGCGCAAGAGCTGCCTGGCTAACGGGTATGGGAAGAAGTCTTGCATTGCCGTTGAACGAAGCGTGTCCTTCTGTTCCCTTGAGGACGTCTAGCACAAGTATTTTGTGCATGGCGCATATTGTCTCTATTTTAGAAAGAATTTTATTTGCCTTGTCCGCACGTAGTATGAGTGCTGGAAAACTACCATTTACATCAACGTACATATTCCGTACCCCGGCAATGTTTTCTATGAGACGCAACACTTCATCATTCATTTTATCAACGAGAATGGTTAAGTCCTGTTCGTTGTTTTTCGTAATTCCCTTCTCATTCTGCAAAAAGAAAATATACTCAACGGGCACTTTCGTGCCAGAACTGCCCGGCAGTATTTGATCAATATCCAAAAGCAGTTTATCCAGCCATTCCTCTCCGCCGATAGTATTGTCCGGAAATCCAACCAATGATAACGTATCCTTTCGAACCCGCAGGCTTCGGGGAAACGGGTACACTAAATGGTCGTGTCTCCCCAGGGCAGCCATTTCATCAGAAAGAAATTTAAACCCTCTCTTCAGAAGTGTTAGTACTAAGGTAGTCTTGCCATACCCGCCATCTGCCACGATAAGCACGCCGTGGTTATCGAAGGAAACTACACCGGCATGTATTAAAAAATGGCTTTTTATGCGGGTAATAATTGACATGAGTATGCATTCATAAGCAAATCCGTCTAATAATTTAGGATCATTAAGCGGCCATATCTCATCATTGCACATTAATACCGGCTTGCCAAAAATGTTGTCAGGATGTGTAATTAAAGAGAATTCTATCTGCGATGCAGGAAGAGAGGGAAATTCATTCTTCAGAAACCGACTATACATCTTTGTAAAAAGGTCAATAAATTCAATGGAATCAGATTTGATTGTTACCACCAAATCAAAGAAATAGAGCGTTACTTTGTTAAGAAGATACGGTTTTTGTAATAATCCCATGGGGTATTTATATATTAAAAAAAAGGTAACACTTTAGAGTTTTGAAAAACCATAAAAGCAAAATCATGCAGTTCAGCAGTCATTCAGCATACCCGCTCTTCAATTCCACCCCCTACACCCCCGCCAGCGGGGGACAGTTTATGCAACTGCTCTTGTTCTCAAACTCCGGCATGGAAACGAGCGTTTTTAATTTTTCAAAAGACGAAATTGATACAAAAATATTGTATACTCAAGATGCTCACAATTTGTGATTTGCCCCCCCGTGAGTAAGAAAGCCCCGTTCGTGAGAGCAATGCCTCTTCCAGATTTTCTAACGGGGTTTATAGACAATGTCGTACAAGTTCAACACGGACAAACAAAGTTTGTCCGTGCCACCCAGATATCAATTTAAAATTCACATTTTATGCGCTTCTTGAGTATAACCATTCATGTAACCGGCATGGGCAGTTACCAGGATGCCCTATCCACCTGCTGTGCTATCCAAGAATATTGCCGCCATTTACATAACCAGTATGGGCAGCGCCTAATTTCTCAAGCAGTTCTTCATCTGTATAAGTTTCAATCTTTGGCGGCTCATACGTCAACACGGGTCCATTTTGTACATTCATGTGCAACCTCCTTTCAAAAATGTGTCTGATGTTCATGATTTAATGGTATCTTAACTTCTACACTTCCCAGAAGAGATAGCGCTCTCTCTGGAAAAAAACTATTCCTTACAATGTTTTCCACGTTTTACTCCGACACTATTACCCGCACCTTAATTGGCCCATGCATGGTGCTCTTGCCATTTGTATCAATATCTTCCAATGTGTAAAAGTATCTGCCACTGCGATCAAGGATGTCTAAATAGCTGTAGCTTGCACCATAGACCGCATCGCCAGATGCTTCGATTAATTCATCATTAATTCTGGTGTACGGACCTCCCCTCTGCTTTGCGCGGTGAATGTTGAAGCCTGCGTTGTATATTTCAGTGACAGTTTCCCATTCCAGCATGATTTCTTCTTCAAATGCGGTAGCCGTAAAAGAGGTAAGCTCTACTGCGGTAGTTTCACAAAGAACCTCCAAATCTATCGCACTGTCATCAACTGCGGCAGTTTGTTTTTTGCCGTTTACAGATACCTGAGCATGTATATTTAAATTGTCATATGTACCTTCTGAAAGAGACACTGCAGCTTCCCATCCCTCAGCTTTTCCGCTGTTAAGTCCTATCCACGCAAAATCCGGTGGTGTGCCATCATTGTTATCATCACCATCAACAAGTTTGGTGGATTTCCCTGACTTTATAAAATTGTCATCCGGCGATGCCAACACTTTCCCAGTCACACCTAATACCAAAGCATACAGAATTTCATTTGTACAATCATAACGAAGATAAAGCTTTGCATCGATGGAAGGATTTTTCTTATCAGATCTACCCGCTCTCCACATATTGGCAAAAAAATCGCCGCTCCCATCTTCTGCCAGATTCCATTCACTTTCATCACCATCTACCGTCGCCGTGCCAAAAGCTGGCACTGGAGGACTCGCGGCAAAGGCCGATGAAATAAAACTATTATTCATTATTACACACACTATTAATGCAAATAATGTTATTCCTGCTTTAAACATGTATTGTTTCCTTATAAATAATGTTATTGGGATTAGCTCACAAAAAAGCTGTTTATTAAACTCCATGCGCTTGGCAAGGGTCTGCACGTTGTTGAAATAATCAATTGATATGCCAATATGATCTAATAATTTCAGATTTATTGTAATTAATTGCCTAACAATACTTTAGGAATAATATTTTTTTCAGATTATGGTAAACCTGTCAAACAACGAAAGGATAAACCATTGTATATTTGTTTTTTTTGCAAAATTTGCAGAAAATCAAACACAGCTCGAAAGCATTGTGATTTGAGGGATTATACAGGCAAAGAGAAAATGTGAAAAATGAAGTCACCTTTTTCATTGTATTGGGACGCAATATTTGCGTATAAATAGGGGGATTATTGGTGGAAAGGGCTTGGGTGGCGGAGGTGGTTGTTTTCTGTGACCGTTACTTTTGTGGCATTGATAAAAGGTATGTATTTTAGATGTCTCAATTAAGCATCGGAGATGATACTGTTGGTTGTATTTTTACAAAAATCTCACTTCATAAAAACTAAAAGGTCAATCCCAGGCCAAGAGATACCGCATTTTTCAATAAATCGCCGGAATCAAAAGTATTATCTCTGTTCGCATATGAATAATCAAACTCTGCAAACCACCATTTTTGAGGGCGATATTTAACATTTAAATGCACATGAAAACTGTCAACATCTTCAACCACACCCGACGTACCAGTCGATTCTGCAAATCTCATGTTCCAATAATACACATCAAGGTATCCATCAATACGGTCATGTTGGTTAATATATTTTATACCGACTTTTGTGTAAAAATAAGAATTATTATTTGCCTGCCGTTGTTCTTTCAGACTCCTTTCACCATAAATTTCAATCGATGAAACGGGATTAATGAGATAGCGATCTCCCAGCACAACATCCCATCCTTCAAAATTTTCTATGTTACTCTGCTTTTTATATTTTGAAGTTCTATAGTTCGTATTTAAATATATTTCATTTTTCTGATTAATAGTCCAGGAAATGTTTAACGGTATGTCGTTTTTATAATTATCTCTGTTCTTAGAGGTCTCAGCATCATATCGTTGAATGGAGTAAACGAACCCCGAAGACACCTTAACAGGCAGGAAAGGATAATTATATTCTATGATTGCGCCCAGAGTATCAAGATTATAGTCGTCACTCTTAAATTCGTCTTTTTGATAACTCACATCCTGGTTATTATAACGTATCAGAAAATCAACGTTAGGAAAGAAATCAGGAAAATCCATTTCAAAGGAAGCAAAATTTGTGGTAAGGTCTCTTCTCCCAACGAAAACATTCGGCCCCTGATCTTCAACAGGGATGTCCAGTTCATCAATATCGCCGAAGAACCTTCTTTGAACACCAGGAGGAATCACATATTTTCTAAACCGGTCACTGAGAACAAACGAAAAATCATTTGCGAAATAAAATCCAAGCGAGCCTTCCCACGATTGATTCACGCGATCCCTTTCCTGTTCATGCTCGTAATCATAAATCTCTACATCATATTTGAAATGTGAAAGCAAGTAATCTGAAAAAGGTGCTGCAATCAATAATGATGGCCGATGCAAGGTATAAAGATCAGAAACCTCTTCCTCTGCCGCATCATATACATTGTCATCATATATTTCATTTACCTGATATGAGGGCTTTATACCGACAGGCCCAATATGAATATCGTTATATAACAACGAAAGCTCATCCATAATATTAAATTTTGATGCGGCAGAAAGCCCATTCATTTCATAATTATCAACATCTATTTCTTCAGACAACCCACAGGGATATCGATATGCCGCAGAAAAAAAGACCAATAATAGTATAAATCTCAAATATTTTACGCCCAAAACATCTCCTTAGAGTATTACCTTGTAAAAACTTCTTTTTTTGTAAGTTTTTCTTCGTGCCGCACTAGTACATCGTTTCGTTAAAATGTGTACGTAAAAAAATATCATTGCGAGGAGTGGAGCGACGAAGCAATCTCTTGTTCCCAAAAGACTTAAGATTGTTTCGCTGTAGCTCGCAATGACGGTATCAATGTACACATTTTAACGAAACGATGTACTAGGTTCTTCGTGGTTAAATCCTCTACATTTTGGTCACAGCTTTGCTGCGCTATGTACAAGTATAGGAATTTCAATATTTTTAGTTAACCAACAAACAAACCCCTTAATCCCCTCCCAAGAGGGGAATTAGGCAAGTCCCCTCTTGGGAGGGGATTAAGGGGTGGGTAAGAATGAATGTCGTCGGATTTTTATATCTTTTAAAACCAAACCTAATTTATAGCCGATTTAACGAAACAGGCCTTTTAAGGGAATGCCAAATAACACGGATAATAATTAAGTCGGAAAATATTTGCAAGTATTAAATATGGGGCGGATTCTACACTCCCAAATTCGGCTTATCAACGAAAACATGGGGGCTGTCCCCCATAAGCGCTAACTTGTTTTATTGACAAATTTTATTCATCATGGTATTTTTATGTTAATTATCCCGCTAATCACTCT